>NZ_LGIT01000004.1:0-300000 GCF_001187865.1 Klebsiella sp. RIT-PI-d | reverse complement strand
AAGCCGTAGCGCTGAATCAGTACGGCACCGCTCTCTTCCATTGCGCCCTGAACGACGGTGCGAATTTTTTCATCCAGAATGGCGTCACGAATGGTCTGATGGCCAGCAAGCTGACCGAGATACGCGGTGATCGCGTGGCCAGTATTAAGGGTAAACAGCTTACGCTCTACGAATGCCATCAGATTGTCGGTCAGTTCCATACCGGGAATAGTCGGCAGTTCGCCTTTGAACTGGGTTTTATCGACGATCCACTCGCTAAAGGTTTCAACGGTGACTTCCAGCGGATCGTGAGTGGCAGAGGCAGACGGCGGCACGATGCGGTCAACGGCAGAATCAACAAAACCGACGTGCTGTTCAACCCAGGCTTTGTCCTCTTCCGCCAGCGCGGCAAAAACGTGACCTTTTAGCTGGGTGGTACCACGCACCATATTTTCACAGGCAATAATGTTCAGCGGCGTGGTGATGCCCTGCGCCTTACGCTTCACCAGACCTTGTGCGATTGCCGGAGCGATGCGCTCAAGTACCACCGGACCCACGGCGGTGGTGACCAGATCAACGCCTGCAATCAAATCAATAACGTCGTCACCAATACTGCTAACGGCATTAACGTTGGAAACGGTATCAACCTGCTCATTTTCGCCCACCACGTGAACCTGATAGCTGTGACGGGCATTCAGGGCATCAAGAACCACTTGATTGACATCTGCGAAGGTCAGCGTAATCCCCGCATCAGCAAGCAGTTTACCGATAAATCCGCGGCCAATGTTACCTGCGCCAAAATGTAATGCTTTCATAGTCGTACCTTTTATCAATGTTTTTACCCAAGAGGGCTGGGGTGAGGCACTTCCCTCACCCTAACCCTCTCCCGGGGGGGAGAGCGTCAGGACCGCACCCCGTCAGAGGTGCGGGCGAACATTACTTATTTCCGGCCAGCAACGCCAGTACTTCATCAACGCTTTGTGTCTGTGCCAGGCGTTCGATGACGGTTTCATCATCCAGCGCGTTGGTCAGACTGGTAATCACCTGAATGTGCTCATTATTGCGAGCGGCGATCCCAATTACCAGGCGAGCAATGTCGTCTTCTTCTTCACCAAAGCGTACACCTTGCGGATACTGGCAGAATACGACACCGGTTTTCAGAACGCGGTCTTTCGCTTCGACCGTACCGTGTGGAACGGCAATGGACTCGCCCAGATAGGTCGGGGTCAATTTTTCACGGTCCAGCATCGCCTGAACGTATTCAGGTTCAACGTAGCCACCTTTTACCAGTTGCTCACCGGCAAACAGAATCGCTTCTTCTTTTGTGGCAGCAGTGCGTCCCAGGAAAATGTTTTCTGAACCCAGCTTGAACAAGTTGTTATCCGGCTGATCGAAGCTGTCCTGCAGACTGGAGCGCACTTTCACTTCGTTATCGGAGTGACGCTGTGCGGCAACCAGACGCTCGGTCAGGTTGGTATACAGACCGCTGTCGAGGAAGTTGGTCAGCGAAATATGCTGCGCCTGCGGAACCTGACGCATCGCACGCTCGGTCAGATCGCGGTGGGTGATGACCAGGTCAACATCCGGCGGCAGGTTATTAATCGCGGTATTGGTCACCGAAATATTGCTTAGACCTGCATCCTGTACTTTTTTACGCAGAACGCCTGCACCCATGGCGCTGGAACCCATACCGGCGTCGCAGGCAACGATGATTTTACGTACGTGGCTCAGATCGTTAGTCACATCGCCAGTGGCCAGCGGCGTTGCGCCTTTGGACTGTGCTTTCATATCCTGTACACGACGGGTTGCAGCTTCGATATCGTCTTCTTCTTTCACCTTGCTGGTTTTCAGCAGGATAGCGGAGACCACAAAGGAAACGATCAGCGCGGCCAAAATCGCAGCAATGTTAGCAAAGTAAGCGCCTTTCGGGGTCATCGCCAGTACAGCAATAATCGAACCCGGAGATGCCGGAGAAACCAGGCCACCGCCCAGCATGGTCAGCGTGAACACGCCGGTCATACCGCCAAGAATAACGGCAAGCAGCAGACGCGGGTTCATCAGCACATACGGGAAGTAGATTTCGTGGATACCACCAAGGAAGTGGATGATCGCCGCGCCGCCCGCAGACTGTTTAGCGCTGCCGCGACCGAAGAACATGTACGCCATCAGGACGCCCATACCCGGACCCGGGTTGGCTTCAATCAGGAAGAAGATAGACTTGCCGAGGTCATGCGACTGCTGAATACCCAGCGGCGAGAAAATACCGTGGTTGATGGCGTTATTGAGGAACAGGATTTTCGCCGGTTCAACAAAGATAGACGCCAGCGGCAGCATGTCGTGTACGACCATGAAGTTAACGCCTGCCGCCAGAACTTTGGACAGAACTTCAACCGCAGGGCCGATGCCGAGGAAGGCCAGAACCGCCAGAATCATACCGATAATGCCAGCGGAGAAGTTATTCACCAGCATTTCAAAACCGGACTTGATCTTACCGTCTACCCACACGTCGAAACGCTTGATCGCCCAGCCGCCCAGCGGACCTGCAATCATCGCGCCGAGGAACATAGGCATATCCGCGCCAACGATAACACCCATGGTAGTGATCGCACCTACGACACCGCCACGGTCACCGCCCACCAGACGACCACCGGTATAACCGATGAGCAGCGGCAGCAGATAGGTGATCATCGGACCCACCAGTTTCGCCAGCGTTTCGTTAGGCAACCACCCTGTTGGAATAAATAACGCCGTGATGATACCCCACGCGATAAACGCGCCGATATTTGGCATCACCATGTTGCTGAGGAAACGACCAAAGCTTTGCACTTTGATCTTGATATCGGATGACATAAAACACCCCTTCTGTGTGTGCTATCGCGAGGCTGAAAGCCCGTATTTTTTGTTGAGTATGGCGGCAGAGGTAGCCGTGCATTGTTGATGATGCGAAATCTGGCACTTAAACGCGCAGCTGTCCAGATAGCGCCCTTTTTTGTGACTCAGATCACCTTAATGCAGGGGGTAAGGCGCGGTTTATAGTGATTAAGATCACAAAACAGGGTTGTAAGAAAAGAACACTGGGCTAAAACTGACCGCCATGGCCACGTTAATGTGATGTTAATCACGTTTTCTATCGAGCTGTTTGTTATTTATTTGTGAGTTAGATCACAAGATATTTTTGTCAGGATTTTTCTGAGTGTGATCAACCGCAAATTACTGTTGTGATTAAATTTTGTTCTGTAACTTTCTTACTGCTTCCCCGTTTCGCGCCATTTTCGCGGATAACTATGTCACTTCTATGACGCTTTATCCGATCCGCTGGGAGGAACGGCGTATTGTGCGCCATACTTATTTTTTTGTTGGCGAAAAGGAGCAGGCAATGAAACTCATCGGCAGCTATACCAGCCCGTTTGTACGCAAGATTTCAGTGATAATGTTGGAAAAAGGCATTACATTCGAATTTATCAATGAGTTGCCCTATAACCAGACCAATGGTGTAGCGCAGTATAATCCGTTAGGTAAAGTACCCGCGCTGGTGACGGACGAGGGCGAATGCTGGTATGACTCACCTATTATCGCCAGCTATCTTGAGTCACTGGATCTCACACCTGCGCTTCTTCCCGCCGATCCAAAAGCCGCACTGCATGTGCGTCAGATAGAAGCGCTGGCGGACGGGATTATGGATGCCGCGCTGGTGTCGGTACGCGAGCAAACGCGTCCGGTGGCACAGCAGTCGCCCGAGGAGCTTGTCCGCCAGCGGGAGAAAATCAGCCGCGGGCTGGATGCGCTGGAAGCGTATCTCGCTGACGGGACGTTAAAAATCAATGAGGTGAATCTCGCGACTATCGCCACTGCCTGTGCGATTGACTACCTTAATTTCCGCCGGGTTGCGCCCGGTTGGTGCGTGGATCGACCGCAGCTGGTGAAACTGGTGGAAACGCTGTTCCAGCGTGAGAGCTTTGCCCGCACTGAACCACCAAAGGCTTGATGCATATTATGTCCGCCTGAGCAAAGTCACGGTACAATCCTTTGTATAGCGTTAGCCCTCTCCGCACTGGGGAGGGGCCACCCACAACCAGGCACGCCCATGACACACTCGCTCTATAGCCAGCTTCCTGCTACCGATCGCCTGCTGCGCGATCCCGCTTTTTCATCCTTACTGACGACGTGGGGCCACCGTCGCGTGGTCGAGACGCTGCATCAGCTTCAGCAGATGGCGCGCACCTGTATTCGCGAACAGCAAACACTGCCGGCATGGTGCGACGACTGGTTACAGGCGGCAACCCGCCAGCTTGAGCACAGCGATCAACGCGCATTACGCCCGGTTATTAATCTGACCGGTACGGTGCTGCATACTAATCTGGGGCGCGCGCTGCAGGCTGAAGAGGCGGTGACCGCCGTCGCGCAGGCCATGCGCTCACCGGTGACGCTGGAGTACGATCTGGACGGCGCCGGGCGCGGTCACCGGGATCGGGCAATTGCCGATCTGCTGTGCCAAATCACCGGCGCGGAAGATGCCTGTATCGTGAACAATAATGCGGCGGCGGTGCTGCTGATGCTGGCCGCGACCGCCAGCGGCAAAGAGGTGGTGGTATCGCGTGGCGAGCTGGTGGAAATCGGCGGGGCATTTCGCATTCCTGATGTGATGCGTCAGGCCGGCTGTATTCTGCATGAAGTGGGCACGACGAACCGTACCCATGCAAAAGATTATGCTCAGGCCATAGGCGACAATACCGGCCTGCTGATGAAAGTCCATACCAGTAATTACAGCATCGAAGGTTTCACTAAAGCGGTGGATGAAGCCGAACTGGCGATAATTGGGCAGGCGCGGGACATCCCGGTAGTCGCCGATTTGGGCAGCGGATCGCTGGTCGACCTTAGCCAGTACGGTCTGCCAAAAGAACCGATGCCGCAGGCGCTAATTGCCGCTGGCGTCAGCCTGGTGAGTTTCTCCGGCGACAAACTGCTCGGTGGCCCGCAGGCCGGGATTATTGTCGGTAAACAGGACCTCATCGCCCGGTTGCAGAGCCATCCGCTTAAACGGGCGCTACGTGCCGACAAAATGACGCTCGCCGCGCTGGAAGCGACACTGCGTCTGTATTTACATCCCGAAGCGCTGGCTGAAAAGCTGCCCACGTTGCGTCTGCTTAACCGTAAAGCCGATGCCATTCATCAGCAGGGAACCGGTCTGCTGGCGCGCCTGATCGCGCGCTACGGCGATGAGTTCGACGTTCAGGTTATGCCCTGCGCGTCGCAAATCGGCAGCGGCTCTCTACCCGTAGAGCGTTTGCCCAGCGCTGCGCTAACCTTTACGCCTTGTGACGGGCGCGGAGGACGACTGGATGCGCTGGCCACCCGCTGGCGCTCGCTGCCGGTACCGATTATTGGTCGTATTTATGATGGCCGTCTGTGGCTCGACCTGCGCTGCCTTGAAGATGAATCCCGTTTTCTGGAGATGATACTGCAATGATTATTGCCACCGCCGGGCATGTTGACCACGGCAAAACGACGCTGCTTGAGGCGCTCACCGGTATTAATGCTGACCGCCTGCCGGAAGAGAAAAAGCGCGGCATGACCATCGACCTGGGGTATGCCTACTGGCCGCAGCCGGACGGGCGCGTACCCGGTTTTATTGATGTGCCCGGACACGAAAAATTTCTCGCCAATATGCTGGCGGGCGTCGGCGGCATCGATCATGCGCTGCTGGTAATAGCCTGTGATGATGGCGTGATGGCGCAGACGCGTGAACATCTGGCGATCCTGCAACTCACCGGCAACCCGACGCTGACGGTGGCGCTGACCAAAGCCGATCGCGTTGATGATGCGCGCATTGAGGCCGTTCGTCAGGAAGCCATCGACACCGTTACTGAATACGGTTTTTCTGCCGCAACGCTCTTTATTACTGCGGCAACGCAGGGACGCGGCATCGCGGCACTTCGCGAGCATCTTTTGCAATTACACGAGCGGCCACATCCAGAACATCAGCGATTCCGGCTGGCGATCGATCGGGCGTTTACCGTTAAGGGTGCCGGACTGGTGGTAACCGGAACGGCACTGTGTGGTGATATACGGACTGGCGACACCCTCTGCTTGACCGGCAGTCAAAAACCGATGCGCGTACGCGGTCTTCATGCCCAGAACCAGCCGGTAGAGCAGGCGCACGGCGGTCAGCGAATTGCGCTCAACATTGCGGGTGATGTACAAAAAGAAGACATTACGCGTGGCGACTGGCTGCTCTCAGCCGAACCGCCCGCGCCGGCAAACCGGGTGATCGTCGAGCTACAACGCCAGGCGGTGTTAAGTCAGTGGCAGCCGCTGCATATTCACCATGCGGCCAGCCATATTACCGGCCGCGTTTCGCTGCTGGACAATAATCTGGCTGAACTGGTCCTCGACACGCCGCTCTGGCTGGCGGACAACGACCGGCTGGTGCTACGGGATATTTCGGCCCGCGAAACGCTGGCAGGCGCAAGAGTTGTGACGTTGAACCCGCCCCGGCGCGGCAAGCGCAAGCCGGAGTATCTGCAATGGCTGGCGGCGCTGGCAGCATGTGAAAACGACGCTGAAGCTCTGTCCGTCCATTTGCAGCGCGCCGCCGTTCGACTTACCGATGTCGGCTGGGCGCGGCAATTAACGCGTGAAGGGCTGGAGACATTGATTAACCGTCCGGAGTATATTCAGGCGGGCGATTGCCTGCTGGACGCGCCGCTGGCTGCACGCTGGCAGCGTAAGCTGCTGGATACCCTGACGATTTATCATCAGCAGCATCCTGACGAGCCGGGTCCCGGTCGCGAGCGTCTGCGACGTATTGCGCTGCCAATGGAAGACGAATCACTGGTCCTCACGCTCATCGAACAGATGCGGAGCAGTGGGGCGATCCGGAGCCATCATGGCTGGCTGCATTTGCCGGAGCATAAAGCGGGCTTTAGTGACGCGCAGCAGGCCATCTGGCAGTGTGTCGCGGACCTGTTCGGTGATGAACCGTGGTGGGTGCGCGATCTGGCCCGGGAAACGAACACCGACGAACAGCTTATGCGTGGCGTACTGCGCCAGGCCGCGCAGCAGGGGATGATTACGGCGATCGTTAAAGATCGTTATTACCGTAACGATCGCATTGTCACTTTCGCCAGCATGGTGCGCGAACTGGATCAGCTGCGCGGCTCGACCTGTGCGGCGGATTTTCGCGACCAGTTAGGCGTTGGCAGAAAACTCGCTATTCAGATCCTTGAACATTTTGACCGAATTGGTTTTACCCGTCGCCGCGGTAACGATCATCTGCTACGCGACGCATTATTATTTCCGCCCATGGAATAGATGATTCATTCAAATAATAAATGAATTAATCCGAACGTTATAGCGACTAATATAAAGCACAATAGAATATGAACCTATTGTGCTTTTTTATTTGAATGAATAAGAAAGAGCAACAACGATCGTTTTTCTGTCGACTATTAATCCGTATGCTGTAGCCCTTTTCTGGCTCATTAAGGACAATATAATGGCTGCTTCAACCTTTTTTATTCCTCCAGTAAATATGATTGGTGCTAATTTATTAAAAGAAGCAATAAATGCCATGGCGGAATTCGGTTACCGCCGCACGTTAATTGTCACCGACAGTATGCTGACAAAATTAGGGATGGCTGGAAAAATTCAGCAGGTATTGCAGGAACATGATATTTTCAGCGTTATTTATGACGGTACACAGCCGAATCCAACCACTGAAAACGTGGCGGCGGGGCTGGCCATTTTACAAAAAAATAACTGCGATAGCGTGATTTCACTTGGCGGTGGATCACCGCATGACTGTGCAAAAGGCATTGCGCTGG
Source organism: Klebsiella sp. RIT-PI-d (assembly GCF_001187865.1). Taxonomy (NCBI): domain Bacteria; kingdom Pseudomonadati; phylum Pseudomonadota; class Gammaproteobacteria; order Enterobacterales; family Enterobacteriaceae; genus Klebsiella; species Klebsiella sp. RIT-PI-d. Next base: position 292,198 of record NZ_LGIT01000004.1, on the reverse strand, counting down.
TGGCGGCTAACGGCGGAGATATCCGCGATTATGAAGGCCTCGACCGTTCAGCAAAACCGCAGTTGCCGATGATCGCGATTAACACCACGGGGGAAACCGCCTCTGAAATGACCCGTTTTTGTATCATTACCGACGTCGAACGCCATATTAAAATGGCTATCGTGGATAAACACGTTACGCCAAAAATGTCGGTGAATGATTCAACGTTAATGACAGGAATGCCTGCGTCGTTAACGGCAGCCACCGGTATGGATGCATTAACCCATGCTATTGAAGCCTACGTCTCGACTGCCGCCACGCCGATCACCGATGCCTGCGCGTTAAAAGCCATCACCATGATTGCTGAAAATCTGCCGGTCGTGGTGGCCGATGGCAATAATTTTCAGGCGCGTGAAGCCATGGCCTATGCGCAATTTCTCGCAGGCATGGCATTTAACAACGCGTCTCTGGGCTATGTTCATGCAATGGCGCATCAGTTGGGCGGCTTCTATAACCTGCCGCACGGTGTTTGTAATGCTGTATTGCTGCCGTATGTGCAGATATTTAACAGTCAGGTGGCGGCGGGACGTCTGCGCGATTGTGCTACTGCGATGGGCATTAACGTGGCCGGTATGACAGACGATGATAGCGCGGCGGCCTGCGTTGAGGCTATCAGCCGTCTGGGACAACAGGTTCATATACCGGCAGGTTTGCGCGAGCTTGGGGTGAAAGAAGACGATATTCCGGTTCTGGCCACCAACGCCCTGAAAGACGCTTGTGGCCTGACCAATCCGATCCAGGCCACACATCAGCAGATTATGGCGATCTACCGCGCTGCCCTGTAACGTATGCGCCGCGTCCCGCTATTTCTGCCGGGGCGCATGTTTACGCTGTGCCAGCCAGACTGCACCCAGCCTGCCTGCCTGATTTCCCAGCTCGCAGGGATGAATCGGCACCTGCAGGGAATCCCATAGCTCCATCTTCTCAAGATGGCGCGTCAGCAGCGGGTACAGCTTTTCTTGCTCGCTGACCCCACCGCCAATCAGCACGACCTGCGGATCGAACATTGAAATCACACTATAAACGCCGCGCGCCAGAAAACGGCCCCAGTCGTTAACTGCTTCGCGCAGATGAACGTCGCTATCCATTAGCTCAAAAATTTCTTTCCCGTGCGGCATCTCTTCAGCGGGCAGGGCCAGCGCCTGACGGCAGGCGGTCATCAGCCCTTTTGCCGAGGCCACTTCATGCATACATTCACCGTTATTGCCGACCGGTATCACGCCAAATTCACCGGCATGAAAATGCGATCCGCGATATAACTCGCGATCGATAATAATCCCGCCGCCAATGCCGGTGCCGAGGGTAATGCATACCAGATTATCGTAGCGCTGACCTGCGCCAAGCCACATTTCGCCAAGCGCCGCACAGTTCGCATCGTTTTCCACAACCAGCGGCAGGTCGGTCAGCTCACCAAACATCTCCAGCAGATTATGATCGTCGAGATAATCCAGCGCCCCGGCTTTCGCTGCATGTCCGGTATGCGGATTAATATGCCCCGGGAAACTGATCCCGATGGCGACGATGTCATGTTCTTTTTGGCAGATGTCTACGGCTTCCTGCCACTTTTCTTTAAAGGTTGCGGCATCGTCCGGCGTGTCATATTCATCATTGATTAATTCCTTACCCTCTTCGTCGATCACACCATATTTGATATGAGTGCCGCCAACATCAAAACCAATATAATGCTGCATATCTTCTCCAGGCGTTAAATCGTTACGCTCTAAGTATGGCTGAAGCCAGCCGGCGAAACGTAAAGGAAAGTAATTCGTGAAGCGTGTCGTAAAGCGGTGAACGAGTGGCGAATAATTCACCAATGGCGTCTACCTTTGAAAGACGACTTGTGACAAGGAGAGATGCCCATGACCCATAATCCCCCTTCTTCGCGCATTCAGCCTGGCGAATACGGCTATCCGCTTAAATTAAAATCCCGTTATGACAACTTTATCGGTGGCGACTGGGTTGCGCCGGTAGAGGGTGAGTATTATCAGAACCTGACGCCGGTTACTGGCCAGCTGCTGTGCGAAGTAGCCTCTTCCGGCAAGCAGGATATCGATTTGGCGCTGGATGCCGCGCATAAGATTAAAGATAAGTGGGCGCGAACGTCAGTGCAGGATCGGGCGGCGATCCTGTTTAAAATTGCCGATCGTATGGAGCAGAATCTGGAGCTGCTGGCGACGGCCGAGACCTGGGACAACGGTAAGCCGATCCGCGAAACCAGCGCTGCTGATGTGCCGCTGGCTATCGATCATTTCCGCTATTTTGCTTCCTGTATTCGCGCGCAGGAAGGCGGCATCAGTGAGGTTGATAACGAGACGGTTGCCTATCATTTTCATGAACCGCTGGGCGTGGTCGGGCAAATCATACCGTGGAATTTCCCGCTGCTGATGGCCTGCTGGAAAATGGCCCCGGCGCTGGCGGCGGGCAACTGTATCGTGCTGAAACCGGCGCGTCTGACGCCGCTTTCAGTCCTGCTTTTGATGGAAGTGGTGGGCGATCTTCTGCCGCCGGGCGTGCTTAATGTGGTTAACGGCGCAGGTGGTGAGATAGGTGAATATCTGGCAACGTCTAAGCGCATTGCCAAAATTGCGTTTACCGGCTCGACGGAAGTCGGCCAGCAGATCATGCAATATGCCACTCAAAATATTATTCCGGTGACGCTAGAGCTGGGCGGAAAATCCCCGAACATTTTCTTCGCCGACGTGATGGATGAAGAAGATTCGTTCTTTGATAAAGCGCTGGAAGGATTCGCGCTCTTCGCCTTTAACCAGGGTGAGGTGTGTACCTGCCCAAGCCGTGCCCTGGTCCAGGAATCGATTTATGAACGCTTTATGGAGCGAGCAATCCGTCGTGTTGAAAGTATTCGCAGCGGTAACCCGCTTGATAACGGTACCCAAATGGGTGCACAAGTCTCGCAAGGGCAGCTGGAAACCATTCTTAACTATATCGATATTGGCAAGCAGGAGGGTGCCGATATCCTGACCGGTGGGCGACGTAAAGCGTTAACCGGCGATCTTGAAGGTGGCTATTATCTGGAGCCAACCATTCTTTTTGGTAACAACGCTATGCGTGTTTTTCAGGAGGAAATTTTCGGCCCGGTGCTGGCCGTGACGACCTTCAAAACGATGGAAGACGCGCTGGAGCTTGCCAATGATACCCAATACGGGCTGGGAGCGGGCGTCTGGAGCCGTAACGGTAGTCTGGCCTATAAAATGGGACGGGGTATTCAGGCCGGGCGCGTATGGACTAACTGCTATCACGCCTACCCGGCACATGCGGCGTTTGGCGGTTATAAACAGTCCGGCATAGGGCGTGAAACCCACAAAATGATGCTGGAACATTATCAGCAAACTAAATGCCTGCTGGTCAGTTATTCCGATAAACCGATGGGATTGTTTTAGCAAAACCTGCCGGGCAGCGCAGCGCTTGCCCGGCCTGCATAAGTGAAGGAATGTCTGGATTAATCCAACACCTTCACCTGGAGCGGGCGAAAACGGCTATATATCCATAGGCCCAGGCACACAAACGAGCCGAAAAAGAACGTAAAAATAACGCTGATAAACACGCCGCTTAATAACGCTACCGGCAGAGCCAGCAAGCCGTGTACCGTCTGGTTGTTCCAGCTCACCATATCGTAACCAAAAATCCCCATGATCCCGCAAATTACGCTGAAAATAAGCATCGGAATGCTCAGGCCAATTAATAATAATCGATAGATAACAGAGGCTTTTACTCGTTTCATGTGCGGCCCGGAGGTGATGTCTTTGCTCATTATTTTTCTCTGTGGTCATATAAAGTTATTAGGTAATATCATGAGACAAGATTTTACACACCGCAAGTCGTTATTTCTGGATATTCGCTAAATTTTTCTATTGCTTTACCTACTAAATCCAGGAGTAATGAATAATGAAAGCAGGCATGATTAGCCTGCGAAATTATTCAAACGTCAGTTATAAGATGATGCTGTAGCCTTCAGTATGTCAGAGAAAGAATAAATATCATCTACCGAATTAATAGGGTGTCGGGTTTCATTTTTTTCGGCATCAAATAGGCCAATATATTTTTGCGACCTGTTAAAATGCAATCGACAAATAGGTTTTCTATTATTATCATCAACAAGAATGCCAAAGTAACTTTTAGTATCTCTGTAGTTAATCCTCGGTGCATCAAGTACTGTTCTGATGATAGCCTTAACGGTATGAAAGCCTTCAAGTTCCTCGAAGGTTGTCACTATTCCTGAATCATCTTTAGTATTTTCTTCAGATGACGATACAGTATTATTTGGCTCTGTCAAAAGTGGCGGATGATTTCCTCCAATCGCTGACTTTAACCTTTCATTAATCTGCGTATTGATATACTGACTTGCGGCTTTTTTGGTCAAAACGGAAAATGTTTCACGAACTTTCTGTGTTAGCATCCCATCATATATACGTGAAGCGAAAAATTTAACGAAATCTTCTTCCGGATCGATCAATTGAGCATGAAGCAGTTTTTTTATAAGGCTCACATATTTCAACTCGCCTGCAGCATTGATAATAGACTCCAGATCAAACGCAGACTTGGTGATTTTTTTCAACTCTGGGATAACTGTTTCATCCATATCCATTAGATCAATTTCTAAGAACGGCTTTTCATCCATTTTATTAGGGGCTTCAAGGTCAGTATAAAATTTGTACGTTTGACCATTCGTTAAAATGGAGATTCTGGCATTAGTCACGTGGAAGTAGCGAAATAACTGTGATGCGTGATTAACGTTTAAAGTTTCTCCAATTTTCTTACACTCAATGAGAATCTGGATTTCACCGTTTTTTAGGATGGCATAATCAATTTTTTCGCCCTTTTTTGTTCCAATGTCGCAAACAAATTCAGGGATGACTTCTGTTGGGTCAAAAACATCATAGCCTAATACATTGTTAATAAAAGGCATTACAAAAGCATTTTTTGTCGCCTCTTCTGTTTCAATTACATTTCTCTGTTGTTTAATTTTTGATGCTAGTGCGTTTAATTTCTCAGTAAACTCAACCACTGTAACTACTCCCTACAAAGTATCTATTTTACATAATATAATGAAGCAGTTACTCCCCCAAATAATGAATATAAGTCACAGTTTTACAATGGTAAGAAGCATTAATGTATTGAGTGAACAAAAAATGCTTTTTGAACAGCGTAGAAATTTTAGCTAACCCTCATTGCCAGACTTATTAAAGATCAAAACAAAATGCCAGACAATTTCTGGCATCTGACCAATCTCTCTGCTTACCCGCGTGGGATCAAAGTATTACTGCCAGCTTCTCTGGCACTCTGCATTTTTTACTGCCGGAGAAAGGCATGAATCAATTTATTCGCGCCGATGCGTCGAAATGCATTGGCTGCCGTACTTGTGAAGTGGCCTGTGTCGTGTCTCATCAGGATCAGCAGGACTGTGCCGCGTTAACGGCGGCGGCTTTCATCCCGCGCATTCGCGTCATTAAGGCCGATACGTTTTCGACGGCCGTGACCTGTCATCATTGCGAAAATGCCCCTTGCGCCAGGGTCTGCCCTAATAGCGCGATTCAACAGCATAATGGCGCGATTATTGTCGATCAGAGCCGCTGTATCGGCTGTAAAAGTTGTATGGTGGCCTGTCCGTTTGGTGCAATACAGGTAATTACTATATTGCAGCAGGCGCAGGCCCTGAAATGTGATTTGTGTCAGCATCGCGATGGCGGTCCGGCCTGTGTGGAAGCCTGTCCGACCCATGCACTTACCTGTCTCGATCCGGCAAAGCTGCAACGTGCGCGGCTACATTCGCCGCGCGGTGTTTATCCTTCCAGCCAGGCCCGCTCTATCTCTTCGGCCAGGATTTTTACCCCGGCTTCGATTTTATCGGGATCGGGAACGTAGTTCATCCGCATACATTGTTGGGTATGTGGCCAGGGTTTATCGAGGCCGGGGAAGAAGTAGTCGCCAGGCACCATCAGCACGCCGCGCTTTTTCAGCCGCTGGTACAGCAGTTCGGTGGTTATAGGCAGATCTTTAAACCATAACCAGAGGAAAATTGCGCCTTCCGGCTTGTGGATCAGACAGCGCTCCGGTGACAGATAGCGGCGAAGGATAGCCACTGTTTCCTGCACGCGCTGGTAGTAAAATGGCTTAATGACCGTTTCTGACAGACGCAGTAAATCGTTGCGCCTGATCATCTCGCTCATCATTGCCGGCCCAATGCCGCCCGGGGACAGGCTGATAATGCCGTTCATATTGGTAATGGCAGAAATGATTTTTTCACTGGCGATGATAATCCCGCATCGACTACCCGGCAGACCGAGCTTTGACAGACTCATGCACAGTACGATATTCGGATTCCACAGCGGACGAGCGTCGCTAAAAATAATGCCGGGGAAGGGAACGCCATAGGCATTATCGATAACCAGCGGTATATCATGCTGGTTGGCCAGGACATCCAGTTTCATCAGTTCATCATCAGTGATGACGTTACCCGTCGGATTGGTCGGGCGAGAAACGCAGATCATGCCGGTATCTTCGCCGATATGCAGATGTTCGAAATCGACGTGGTATTTGAACTGGCCTTCCGGCAGCAGTTCAATATTGGGACGCGCAGAGACAAATAAATCCTCTTCCAGCCCCGCGTCGGCATAGCCAATATATTCCGGTGCAAGGGGGAAAAGGACTTTACGCGTGGTGCCATCTGCACGTCGTCCCGCGAAAAGATTAAATAAGTAGAAAAATGCGCTTTGACTGCCGTTTGTCAGTGCAATATTTTGTGGCTCGATATCCCAGCCCAGTTCTTCACGCAACATACCCGCCAGCAGTTCCAGCAGTTCACTTTTTCCCTGCGGACCATCGTAGTTACACAGCGCGTCCGTGGCTTTACCGTTAACTAGCATGTCGGCAAGCAGTTGGTGAAAATAGTCGGTCATCGCCGGGATTTGTGCCGGATTACCGCCGCCCAGCATGATTGCGCCAGGCGTACGTAAACCGTCGTTAAGGTCCTGCATCAGGCGGGTAATGCCTGAATAGCGGGTAAATTTGTCACCAAAAAGGGAAAATGTCATAGCGGGTAATCTGTCGGGCCTGATGAAAAGAGGGTAACGATAACGCGACCAGAGAGACGGTGCAAATCGGGGAAAGCGGAAGTGAACGATGGATTTAACGTAAATTTATAGAAAAAGCAGTTTTTTATGCTGACGCGGAAAGGGGAGTCCTCCGCGCCAGCCACTCCTTATTGTGCTTTACCGGCCCAGACGATCATCACGGTATCATCGCCTTTTTGACGAACAAAAGCGTACCCCTGAGGCTGCGTAAGCGTGGTCTGTTTACCTTCCCCGATAGCCGGATGCCGCGCGCGGAATTGCCCCAGTTTTTGCCAGTGTGCAACCTCTTGTGAGGAGGCGTTGGCAACGTCCTGCCAGTTCATCTGTGAACGCGTCCCCTGAAGTGGGTCCGATCCGGTTGCACCGAAAGGCCGCGATGATTCATCGCCGTAAAATAGTTGTACCGCGCCGGGCGCCAGCAGAAGCAGTTCCGCCGCCCGACCACCGGCTTCACGAAATAAGCGGGTATCGTGGGATGAGAGATAGCTCAGCACATTAAAGGTCTGGAGTTTGTCAGCCATCTGCTGCCAGACTGGATCAATATTGGCCAGACAATCAACAGCCCCCGCTGCCTGCTCCTGGTAATCAAAGTTAATCATGGCATCGAAGCCGTGGCGGTAGTAGTCACTCTGCATGACGCCATGCCCCCAGGATTCTCCGGTCATCCAGAATGGCGCGTCATCCAGCGCTTTTGCCGGATTTGCTGCTTTCCAGGCGGCGAGCGCTTCGCTTGCCTGCGTTTTAAGCTGCTGCCAGGCATCAAGTTCGACATGTTTTGCGGTATCCACCCGAAAGCCGTCAATACCATAATCACGCACCCACTGACTTAACCAGTGCGTGAGATAATCACGTGGTGTATAGCCTGCAATCTCTTTGGCATGGGTGTCGGGTTTGTGCTGATAAAATACCGGTAAACCCGAGGCGCTGGTGGATTCGGTTTTTAAATCGGGAAGGAAGGCCAGCGACATGGTCAGGTCGTCAAAGCCTGGATTGTCGTAATCACCAATGTCGGTACGGACCCAGTTTTTGCCCCACCATTTGTCCCAGCCCGCTTTATCGCTGAAATTGATATAATCATTAAAGCTGTGCCAGTTCTGGCCTGCGGCAGGTTTCCAGTCGGTCCAGCGCTTGCCGAGGATCTTTTTCAGTTCATCACCCTTGAGATAGAGCGCCCCGAACTGATACGCCTGCATATCGGCAAGCGTTGCATAGCCGGTATGATTCATGACCACGTCAAACAGAAGGCGAATACCGCGCTTATGCGCTTCATCCACCAGGTGACGCAAATCTGTCTCATTACCCATGTTTGCATCCAGCCGGGTCCAGTCCTGGGTATAGTAACCATGATAAGCGTAATGCGGGAAATCGCCCTTAGTCCCGCCGCCGACCCAGCCATGTATCTGCTCAAACGGGGCGCTTATCCAGAGTGCGTTAACGCCAAGTTGTTGAAGATAATCCAGTTTACTGGTTAGCCCTTTCAGATCGCCGCCGTGAAATGTGCCGATCTCTTCCATACCGTCTTTATGGCGACCATAGCTGTTATCGTTGGTCGGATCGCCGTTAACGTAACGGTCGGTAAGCACGAAATAAACGGTGGCGTTATGCCAGCTAAAAGGGGCGACAGCAGCAGTTTCGGCGCGCTCCAGGAGCAAAAGACCATGGCTTTCATCCGCCGGTAAAAAAGTGATTTTTCCCTGCTCGACCGTTGCGGTTTGCTGACTGTAAAAGTCGCGTACGCGCGTGCCTTCCGGAAAAGTCTGGCTGACATCCAGCGTCAAAGGTTTACCATCCCATCGCGGACATTGACGAATAACGGCGGCACGGGTTTCCTGGACGTCGTTTTGTACTTCAATCGTCAGCGTTGGCGTACCGGAGCGAGTATCAATAATGAATTGATAGTTACCGTCACGAAACAGGCGCCACTGGGGTGAACCGCCGCCGCAGGGCTGAAGTGACAGCGTTTGATTAAGCTTGATAGCGCCAACAGGTTGCCAGCACTGCTGGTCAAGATTTAACCTCAGAGGACGTGTACCCTTGGTGAGTGTAGCCTGACTTACGAATTTCCCGGTGCCCTCTGCGCTAAACGTAGGGAATCCGGGCGTATTCCAGGCGGCGAGTGTCATGCCGGGAAGTAGCAGCGGGATAAGTGCGGCGAATTTCATGGCGGTGTCCTGTCACGATGTTTAGTTCATTTTGCATGCAAATTTATCCGACGTGCTCCTCCCTGGAACGCACCTGATGGGGAGGATGGCGTGGGGTGAGTGAGCCAGCGCAAAAAAACAGCAAAAAGTGAGATGTATGTAGCACTTATGGTGCATAAGTGAACGCTTTTTGCACATTTCTCGTGACAATAATTAGGATTTTATCTATTCCTTTACGTGCTCATAAAGGATATTTTTGGTAAGGTGCGGGGCTCAGTGCTTATTTTCCTCACATAACTAAGGCGTTTGGATGCTTAAATCCGACCAGGAGACTTAATGATATCGACTCCCCTTCGACGATATGGGGCCATGATTCTCATGTTACTCACCTGTGCTTTTTCGGGTGGGACGTTTGCAAAAACGCATACGACAACGAGTGATATAGCCCGAATAACAACGACAAGTAATAAAAAGGTTAGCAGTAAACAAGAGTATTCTCGCAATAGTGATTTAAGCGTTACACTCCCTGACTTGCGAAAATACCCTTCCGGAACACCAAGGAAAAAAGCGTTTCTCCGGACGGTCATGCCTTATATTACCAGTCAAAATGCAGCCATTACCAAAGATCGTAACTGGCTGATTTCAAAACAGTATACCGGTAAATGGTCGCCTGCGGAACGCGCGCGCCTGAAATCTATCGCGCAGCGCTATAAAGTCAGCTGGGCCGGCAATACCCGCCGTGTTCCGTGGAATAAGTTACTTGAGCGGGTAGATATTATCCCGGACAGCATGGTAGCAACAATGGCAGCAGCGGAGAGCGGCTGGGGTACATCGAAGCTTGCACGGAATAATAACAACCTGTTCGGCATGAAATGCGCGAAGGGGCGTTGTAATAACGCACCGGGAAAAGTGAAAGGGTATTCACAATTTGGTTCTGTTAAAGAATCGGTTAACGCTTATGTTGTTAATCTGAATACGCATCCGGCATATGCCTCTTTCCGTAAGTCGCGTGCACAACTGCGCAAAGCCGATCAGGAAGTGACCGCAACGGCAATGATCCATAAGCTGGAAGGGTATTCCACGAAAGGCTCAAGCTACAACAATTTCCTGTTTTCAATGTATCAGGATAATCAGCGGCTGATTGCAGCACATATGTAATTACTCATGCTGTAGCCATTTCGATTATTATTTCTTTCCCGACCCGAATGACATTTATCATTCGGGTTTTCTTTTGCTATTACCTGAATACATTAATTTTTCTGCAACATTTAGTCAGGCTTATGATTATTTGTTAAAAATATCGGCGCGATCTGCCGTTGCCAGCGTAACTGGCGTAAGCCAGGTCCTCAGCTACATCATCACTTCACTGTGCCTCTCCCGATAGTCTTTCGGTGTGGCGTCATACTCTTTCTTAAACACCGAATAGAAATATTGCAGGGAAGGATAACCGCACATTTGCGAAATCTCGTTGATGGATAAAGAAGTTGAGATCAACAGGCTACGGGCTTTTTCCAGTTTTTCAGCGTGGATCATCGCATGAATAGTCTCGCCGACCTCTTCTTTAAACCGTTTCTCCAGATTTGAGCGGGAGATGCCGACTGAGTCCAGCACCTGCTCAACTTTAATGCCTTTGCAGGCGTTATTACGAATGTAGTGCATCGCCTGGATGACTGCAGGATCGTTTAGCGAACGGTAGTCGGTTGAACGACGCTCAATAACCCGCACCGGTGGGATCAGCACACGCTGTAAGGGTAATTCTTCGTCATCCAGCAACCGGTGGAGCAGTTTTGCAGCCTGGTAACCCATCTGGCGCGTACCCTGAGCGACGGACGACAGCGCTACGCGCGAAAGGTAGCGGGTGAGTTCCTCGTTATCGATACCAATCACCGTCAGTTTCTCCGGCACCGGAATATGCAGGTGTTCACAGGCCTGAAGAATATGCCGCGCTCTGGCATCGGTGACGGCAATAATACCAGTCTGCGGCGGTAGCGTCTGGAGCCAGTCGGCAAGTCGGTTTTGCGCATGCTGCCAGTTTTCTGGTGCGGTTTGCTGCCCCTGATAGACAACGCCGCGATATTTTTCCTGCGCCACCAGCTGACAAAAGGCATATTCCCGCTCTACCGCCCAGCGTTTACCGCTGGACACCGGCAGACCATAGAAAGCAAAGCGATTTACTCCCTTTTCCTTAAGGTGCAGAAAAGCACTTTTGACCAGTGCATAGTTATCGGTTGCGATGTAGTGAACGGCAGGATAGCGCTCCGGAAGATGATACGAACCGCCCACGCCGATAATAGGCACATCGACATCGGCCAGGAGCCGCTCAATTTCGGGATCGTCATAATCAGCAATGACTCCCTCACCCAGCCACTCTTTGATATTTTCTATTCGGGTGCGAAAGTCCTCTTCAATGAAAATATCCCATTCCGACTGGGATGCCTGTAAATATTCCCCTACGCCCTCAACGACCTGACGGTCGTAGGCTTTATTGGCATTAAATAACAGCGTGATGCGGTGACGCTTTTCAAACATGTTACCGATTTCCCGTTTATCATCGCATGATGAAGAGCACGACCGGCATCCTGGGCCGATCGTGTTCTCTTGCTTTTTGCTGGATCAGGCGCGACGTTTTGTCGCAGAGTCCATCCAGACTGCCAGCAGCAGAATCGCGCCTTTAACGATATATTGCCAGAACGTCGGCACGTCCATCATACTCATTCCGTTGTCCAGCGAAGCCATAATAAATGCTCCCATCACTGCGCCAGCAACGCTGCCGATACCACCTGCAAGGCTGGTGCCGCCGATCACGCAGGCGGCGATAGCATCCAGTTCGGCGATATTACCTGCAGAAGGCGAGCCTGCGCCTAAACGTGAACTGAGGATAAGTCCGGCAACCGCCACCATTAGCCCGTTAATCGCGAATACGGCAAGCTTAGTTCGTTCGACGTTAATACCGGACAAGCGGGCCGCTTCCAGATTGCCGCCAATAGCATAAATACGACGGCCAAAAGCCGTTCGCGTTGCCATAAACATACCTGCCAGCAGCAGAAAAGCCAGCAGCAGGACCGGCGTCGGTACGCCCCGGTAATCATTGAGTAGCCAGATCGCGCCGAGAATAATCACGGCGGTAATCGCCTGTTTTCCCACGGTACTGCCCGGGGCAGGCGTGCTCAGGCCGAGCGATTGACGACGCATACGCCCGCGCCACTGCCAGCCTGTAAATGCCATCAATCCCAACATCCCAATAGTAAAGCCGACACTACCGGGCAAGTAGCTTTGACCAATTTGTGACATGGATGCACTGGTAGGCGAGACGGTAGTGCCGTTGGTAATACCAATCAGGATGCCGCGAAAGGCCAGCATACCGGCAAGGGTAACAATAAACGACGGGACTTTGCGGTAAGCCACCCACCAGCCGTTCCAGGTTCCCAGTAACAAACCGAGCGCCAGAGTGACCACAATAGTCAGTGGGAGCGGCCAGCCAAGCCAGACGTCAAAAATGGCCGCCGCGCCGCCAAGCAGCCCCATCATTGAGCCGACAGAAAGATCGATCTCAGCGGAGATAATCACAAAAACCATGCCTACTGCCAGAATACCGGTAATCGCAGTCTGGCGAAGCAGGTTGGAGATATTACGTGCGCTCAGATAAGCCCCGTCGGTAGTCCAGGTAAAAAATAGCATGATGGCTACGATTGCCGCGATCATGACGAAAACTTGTAAGTTTAATGATTTCAGGCCAGAGAAAGGGCCTGGGGCCGGAACGGCGAGTTTCAATTCAGACGAATTGCTTTTCGACATGATGTTCACTCCTTAATGCGGCTTCCATTACCTGTTCTTGCGTCAGATTATGATTGACCAAACTGGCCTTCAGCTTTCCTTCGTGCATTACCAGCACTCTGTCGCTCAGACCCAGAACCTCAGGGAGTTCTGACGAAATAACGATGACGGCAATGCCCTGTTGCACAAGCTGATTGATTAACTTGTAAATCTCATACTTGGCGCCGATATCAATACCGCGTGTCGGTTCGTCAAGAATAAGAATGCGCGGGTTGAGCAGCAGGCAGCGCGCCAGAATCGCTTTTTGCTGATTGCCGCCGCTGAGGCGACCAATGGCCAGCTCTGGAGAAGAGGTTTTCACTTTTAGACGCTGAATAGACTGTAAAATACACTGCTGCTCTGCCGCATCGTTAAGTGCGCTAACGGGACCCGTAAACTGATCCAGTGCGGCCAGAGTGATATTTTTGCCTACCGCCATTACCGGTATGATGCCGTCTTTTTTACGATCTTCAGGCACCATAGCAATGCCATGTGCAATGGCCTGCTGGCAGTTGCGGATTTGCACCGGATGCCCGTCAATAAAGATCTGACCCTCCCAGCGTCCTCGCCAGACGCCGAACAGGCACTGGACGGCCTCAGTACGGCCTGCGCCCACCAGCCCGGCGATGCCGAGTATTTCACCGCGTTTAAGCGTGAATGAGATATCGTTCACTCGCTTGATGTGACGATTAACCGGATGCCAGGCAGTCAGATGCTCAACACGGAGGATCTCGTCACCGGTGGTATGCGGTTCATTAGGATAGAGCGCGGTCAGCTCACGACCTACCATCATGGTAATGATGTCATCTTCGCGCATTCCGGCGGCATCTCGGGTGCCAATATGCTGCCCGTCACGGATCACGCAAATGGTGTCTGAAATCGCCTTCACTTCGTTAAGCTTGTGGGAAATATAAATACAGGCAATATCGTGATGTTGCAGATCACGAATGATGTCGAGCAATATCGCCGTTTCCTGTTCGGTTAAAGAGGCTGTGGGTTCATCAAGAATAAGCAGTCGAACTTGTTTATTAAGTGCTTTGGCAATTTCGACCAGTTGCTGCTGGCCCAGGCCTAAATCTCCTGTGCGTGTATCAGGTGAAATGGTCAGACTGACCTGAGCAAGTAGCTTTTCACAGCGCAGGGTCATGCTGTCATAATCCATCACCCCGTGACGGGTGATTTCTGCACCGAGAAAAATATTTTCCAGTACCGTCAGGTCTTTTACCAGCGCCAGCTCCTGATGAATGATCGCGATACCCCGACGTTCCGTGTCGCGAATATGGCTGGCCTGCAAGGGTTCTCCGGCAAAAATAATGTTGCCCTCAAAAGTGTCATGCGGATAGATACCGCATAACACTTTCATTAATGTGGATTTCCCTGAGCCATTTTCGCCACACAGTGACATTACTTCACCTGAGTTTACTCTCAGGCTGACATTATCAACGGCCTTTACGGTTCCAAAGGCTTTGGTAATGTTTTTCATCTCCAGTAACCAGGACATAACGTGCTCCACGTAGCCAATGAAATAACACTATCTGGCAAAACGAGAACCTAAGCCCCCACCAGGAGGGCATCAGGCATTACAGATCGCTTTTTTTATGGAAACCATCTTTAATAATGGTGTCGTCGATATTGTCTTTATTCACTTCGATTGGCGTCAGTAGACGGGCCGGAACGTCCTTCAGGCCATTATTGAGAGTAGAGTCCGCTTTCGGCTGCTGGTCGTTACCCAGTTCGACGGCGATTTCAGCCGCGGTGTTTGCCAGCAGCGTGATCGGTTTGTAAACCGTCATTGTCTGGGTTCCGGCGATAATACGTTTGATTCCGGCGAGGTCGGCGTCCTGACCTGAGATAGAGACTTTACCTGCCAGCCCCTGGGCATCAAGAGCCTGAATTGCGCCTCCGGCAGTTGCATCGTTTGAGGCTACCACCGCATCAATTTTGTTATTATTCGCCGTTAATGCGTTTTCCATGATTTTCAGCGCATTTTCAGGTAGCCAGCCGTCAACCCACTGATCGCCTACAACTTTAATTTTTCCCTGGTCAATATAGGGTTTTAATACCTTCATCTGGCCTGCGCGAAATAATTTTGCGTTATTATCCACCGGCGAACCGCCCATCAGGAAGTAATTCCCCTGAGGGGTTTTATTTATCAGACTTTGCGCCTGCATCTCACCGACTTTTTCGTTATCAAATGAAATATAAAAATCGATGTCTGCATTGTTAATCATACGGTCATAGGCCAGAACTTTAATGCCCTCTTGCTTCGCTTCTTTGACCACGTTACTCAGTACCTGGCCGTTATAAGGAATAATGACCAGCACGTCTACGCCGCGGTTGATCATATTTTCAATCTGTGACATCTGCGTTTCTTCGTTACCATTTGCTGACTGCACAAATACTTTCGCACCTAATGATTCGGCTTTTTTTACAAAAATGTCGCGATCTTTCTGCCAGCGTTCCAGCCGGAGATCGTCAATAGCCATGCCGATTTTAATCTCTTTCGCGTGAAGGGTCCCGCTGGCCAACAGGAGTGAAGCGCAGACGGAAAGACAAACGTTCTTTATTTTCATAATCGTGATGCCTTTTTGTAGGGTGAGGGGAGTGATATCAACGATAAAAGAAAAAATTACTGCTTAACACGTTGCAAATTTTTAACAGGTATACAGAAAGTGGCAATTACAGATTTTTATCTTCGCGTTACGATATTTAGTTTATTTCCTGATTTATGACCGGGATCGGACTTTTATTGTTCAATGATACTTCTTTGCAACATTTGCAGGAATGCATTGCGTAAAAAACAAATGCGCTATTTTTGCGAGCCAGCGCACGTTTGTGCATTCTCTTAATAGCAGTGTGAAATAACGTAATTGAGCAAGGTGAAAGGACACTCCAGTATTACTACCAAAATGACTACCCGCCGCGTCTCTGAATATGGAGTTCATTATGCAAGCTTATTTTGATCAACTGGATCGCGTTCGTTACGAAGGACCACAATCAAGAAATCCTCTGGCGTTTCGCCATTACAACCCGGATGAGCTGGTGTTGGGCAAACGCATGGAAGATCATCTGCGTTTTGCCGCCTGCTACTGGCACACCTTCTGCTGGAACGGGGCAGATATGTTTGGCGTCGGTTCTTTTGATCGTCCGTGGCAGAAGTCGGGTGAAGCGCTGGAACTGGCAAAGCGTAAAGCTGACGTAGCATTCGAATTTTTTCACAAGCTCAATGTGCCGTACTACTGCTTCCATGACGTGGATGTCTCCCCGGAAGGCGCATCGCTGAAAGAGTATCTGAGTAACTTCGCTGAAATGGTGGATTACCTGGGCGAAAAACAGCAGCAGAGTGGGGTGAAGCTGCTGTGGGGAACCGCGAACTGTTTTACCCATCCACGTTATGGTGCAGGTGCGGCGACGAATCCCGATCCAGAAATCTTCAGCTGGGCCGCCACGCAAGTCGTCACGGCAATGAACGCCACGCACAAACTGGGCGGTGAAAACTATGTGCTGTGGGGAGGGCGTGAGGGTTATGAAACCCTGCTGAACACGGACCTTCGCCAGGAGCGCGAGCAAATTGGCCGCTTCATGCAGATGGTTGTAGAGCATAAGCACAAAATCGGTTTCCAGGGCGCGCTGCTGATCGAACCAAAACCGCAGGAGCCGACCAAGCATCAGTACGACTATGACGTTGCCACCGTTTACGGCTTCCTGAAGCAGTTCGGTCTGGAAAAAGAGATCAAAGTGAATATTGAAGCGAACCATGCAACGCTGGCGGGACATACTTTCCATCATGAAATTGCGTCGGCTATTGCGCTGGGGATTTTCGGTTCCGTCGATGCTAACCGTGGCGATCCGCAGCTGGGCTGGGATACTGACCAGTTTCCTAACAGCGTCGAAGAAAATGCGCTGGTGATGTACGAGATTCTCAAAGCCGGCGGTTTGACGACCGGTGGTCTGAACTTTGATGCCAAAGTGCGTCGCCAAAGTACCGATAAATATGACCTTTTCTACGGTCACATTGGCGCGATGGATACGATGGCAATGGCGCTGAAGGTTGCGGCGCAAATGGTTGAGGATGGCGAACTGGATAAACGCGTTGCGAAGCGTTACAGCGGCTGGAATGGCGAGCTGGGCCAGCAGATACTGAAAGGTCAACTCAGCCTGACAGATATCGCAAAATACGCTGAGCAGCATAACCTGGCACCGCAGCATCAAAGCGGCCATCAGGAACTGCTGGAAAACCTGGTTAACGGCTATCTTTTTAATAAATAAGCTGTCTGGCCCGGTTAGCCGGGCCTTTTTCGCAAATAAGGAGTGGTCACTATGTATATCGGGATAGATCTGGGAACCTCTGGTGTGAAGGCCATCCTGTTAGATGAGCAGGGGAACGTTGTAGCATCGCAAACGGAGAAACTAACGGTTTCCCGTCCGCATCCCTTATGGTCGGAACAAGATCCTGAGCACTGGTGGCTGGCGACGGACCGCGCCATAAAAGCATTAGCAGAGCAGCACTCGCTACGTGGCGTAAAAGCGCTGGGCCTGGCCGGACAGATGCACGGTGCCACGCTTCTTGATAAGCAGCAGCGCGTACTACGTCCGGCGATTTTGTGGAACGATGGTCGCTGCGGCGAGGAATGCGCCATGCTGGAGGCTCAGGTTCCTGATTCTCGCAAGATTACCGGCAATTTGATGATGCCGGGTTTTACCGCGCCAAAACTGCTGTGGGTGCAGCGTCATGAGCCTGATATTTTCCGCCTGGTCGATAAGATCCTGTTACCAAAAGATTATTTACGTCTGCGTATGACGGGTGAGTGTGCCAGCGATATGTCAGACTCTGCGGGCACACTGTGGATGGATACCGGTAAACGTGACTGGAGCGATGAAATGCTCGCCGCCTGTCAGCTGACCCGTGCGCAGATGCCTGCGCTTTTCGAGGGCAGTGAAATTACCGGAACGTTGCTGCCTGCTGTTGCCGACGCATGGAATATGTCTCCCGTACCTGTTGTTGCAGGCGGTGGCGACAATGCTGCCGGGGCGGTTGGGGTTGGTATGGCTGATGTCGGGCAGGCGATGCTTTCGCTTGGCACCTCCGGCGTGTATTTTGCTGTGAGCAACGGATTTTTAAGTAAGCCTGAAAGCGCAGTACATAGCTTTTGTCATGCGCTACCGGGACGATGGCACCTGATGTCGGTTATGCTGAGCGCGGCATCGTGCCTTGATTGGGCGGCAAAACTAACCGGACTCAATTCAGTTCCTGCGCTGATAGAGGCGGCGCAAAGCGCCGATCAACATGCCGGTGCCATCTGGTTCCTGCCATATCTTTCCGGCGAACGGACGCCGCATAATAATCCCCGGGCAAAAGGTGTCTTCTTTGGCCTGACGCATCAACATGGTCCGGCAGAGCTGGCACAGGCAGTGCTGGAAGGCGTCGGCTATGCGCTGGCAGACGGTATTGATGCCGTTCATGCTTGTGGTGTGACGCCAGAAAGTATCACGTTAATTGGCGGCGGCGCGCGGAGCAGCTGGTGGCGGCAGATGCTGGCCGATATTTCAGGCCATCAAATGGATTACCGCACCGGCGGTGACGTTGGCCCGGCGCTGGGAGCTGCCCGGCTGGCTCAGCTGGCAATGAATCCGGAAAGATCGTTATCTGATTTTCTGCCGCAACTGCCACTTGAACAAACGCATGTGCCTGATGCTGCTCGTCATGCGCGTTATAGCGAACAACGCGAAACCTTCCGGCAAATCTATCAGCAGCTACTTCCTCTCATGTCCTGATTGGTGTCCCTCTCCGCACGGCGAGAGGGATTCTTACCATAAATATATTCATATGATTCATTAGTTAATTATATGAATATATTCTGAATTATGACTTATTCTCGCTCCGGTGAAGTATCCGGGCACCGCTCTGTTCCATAATGCTTTTTTCTCGGCGTGGGAAAAGGGGCTACAAATGGATACGACAAGTGGAGTGTTATATATCCGTGCAGCAAAGGTTGCTCTGCCAACAGGAATTCTGGTTTATGCAGTGGGATTGTGGCCTGTTTGCTCAACCCTGAGTGAGAAGGGGTATTACATCTCATTGCTGTTGCTGGGTATGTTTTCTGTTGTGGTCTGGTCGCATCTGGCGCGTTATCAGTGCCTGAGTAAGTCGATGAGCACAGGATGCCAGCTTATGCTGCTGGTTTCGATGGGGCTCCTGGCGGTGGGGTTGTGGAATGAACCCATTATGCTCAGTCAGAAAATAATCGGCTTCTTTGCCTATATTCTCAGCATAGCTGCAATGACCTTTTGCCTGAGGGCGACGGGATCTCCAGGGGCTAAGGCGTTTTAAACTCAGCTCTCAGGGAGACTAACGTAAGAGAGATTTTTTATTCAATGCCAGGACCATCCCTGGCATATCCGCTTTTAACTGACCAGCCTGCGCGTATCCACACGCTGAAGCAGCATCGACAGCAGCAGGCTGCCCGCCACCGTGGCGCTAAAGATCCACAAAATATCCAGCAGCGGCCAGTGCGTCAGTTGCAGACCGTTGGTGCGCAGCGCATGGATCACCAGCGCGTGAAAACCATAAATCCCCAGTGAGTGCCGTGAAATAATCCCCAGCCCGGGAAGAGAGCGGGTGTTAAGCGTATTTTTAACCACGGTCAGCAGTGATACCGCGCAGAGAAAAACCATTGGTCCGCAATAAAGATACCAGGTATCTGCAAAATTGCCGCGCCATTTCAGCTCATGTAATGTCCCGTGCGAAATGATATACACCGAAGCGATAAACAACGCACCGCACAGAAGCGTAAGCGGTTTCCTTTGGGTGTCCATCATGCCAATCGCACGCCCCAACATGCCGTACAGCACATAATAAAATGTATCGCCGCTAATATAGAGATTCACCGGCAGCCATTCAAAGCCGCTAATCTTCTGCGACACGGTATTTGGATTCGCAACAATGCCAAGTACTACCATCAGCGCCAGCAGCATTTTACCGTTGATATTTTTTACCTGGATCAGCGGCGAGAGCAGGTAAATAACGATGATGGCGAAGAAGAACCACAGATGATAGAAGACGGGTTTTTGCAATAAGTAACGGAGCGATAATTCGCCGTTAATAGAGGTAAAAGCCCAGATGTACAGCAGGGCCATCGCGCTATAAAAACCCAGACACAGCACAATACGCAGAAAGTGGCGCGGCTGAGCGCTGCGCTCGCCAAAAAAGAGAAAGCCAGAAATCATAAAAAAGAGAGGAACACTGACCCGTGAGGCAGCGTTCAGCGCATTAGCAATATTCCAGTCGAAAGCGCTGACCACAGTCGGGTTGGTGATGTACCAGGTAGTGGTATGGATCATAACAACCATCAGGCACGCAATCCCTCGCAAATTCTCTATCCAGTATATTTTTGACGGCATCAGGCTCGTGCTTTCCTTTTTTATCCGGGGTTTATCTGTCTCTTGCGTGAGATCTTGATAAGAAAATCCTGCGTTTGCAAGCGGCGATATCTGCGGCGAATTTTGCTTATCCCGAGGCGCGTGGCAAAATATCCTATACAATTAGCATCATTAAAAATAACAGGTAATTAACCATGCGCTGGGATATGAGGTTAAAAAGGCGGTTGCCAGTGATGCTGATCGTACTGCTGGTCGGCTGTCAGAGCACGCCAGAAACCGAGCAAAAGGCGCAGAAAGCGAAGCCAGGACCGGCACGATCGCTTGATATGGAAACGTTATGTAAAGGACAGGCAGCCCTGCGTTATAACACGGGCGCGCAAAAAATAAACGTTAATGCTTTTGAGCAGTTTCAGGGAAGTTATGAGATGCGCGGGTATACTTCGCGAAAAGAGCGTTTTATCTGCTCATTCGACGCAGATGGCCAGTTTTTGCATCTTTCTATGCGTTAACCAGCCCTTTTTCCCCAATCTACCCGCATTCGTACTGTATATCTTGCAGTCAGCGGGTATACTGGGCGCTTCCTATAAATCCACACGTATCCAGCACGAAATACTATGCAAAAGTTTGATACCAGGACCTTCCAGGGCTTGATCCTGACCTTACAGGATTACTGGGCTCGCCAGGGCTGCACCATTGTTCAACCATTGGACATGGAAGTCGGCGCGGGTACCTCTCATCCAATGACCAGCCTGCGTGCGTTGGGACCAGAACCGATGGCTACCGCCTATGTGCAGCCATCCCGTCGTCCGACCGATGGTCGATATGGCGAAAACCCTAACCGCTTACAGCACTATTATCAGTTCCAGGTAGTGATTAAACCGTCACCGGACAATATTCAGGAACTGTATCTTGGTTCACTGAAAGAGCTGGGCGTCGATCCAACCATTCACGATATTCGTTTCGTGGAAGACAACTGGGAAAACCCGACGCTGGGTGCCTGGGGTCTGGGTTGGGAAGTCTGGCTGAACGGCATGGAAGTCACGCAGTTCACTTACTTCCAGCAGGTCGGTGGCCTGGAATGCAAACCGGTGACCGGTGAGATCACCTACGGTCTGGAGCGTCTGGCCATGTATATTCAGGGCGTAGACAGCGTTTACGACCTGGTATGGAGCGATGGCCCGCTGGGTAAAACCACGTACGGCGACGTTTTCCATCAGAATGAAGTAGAGCAATCTACTTATAACTTCGAATATGCCGATGTGGATTTCTTATTCACCTGCTTCGAGCAGTATGAGAAAGAAGCTCAGCAGCTTCTGGCGCTGGAAAACCCGCTGCCGCTGCCTGCTTATGAGCGTATTCTGAAGGCCGCCCATAGCTTCAACCTGCTGGATGCGCGTAAAGCCATCTCCGTCACCGAGCGTCAGCGCTATATCCTGCGCATCCGCACCCTGACAAAAGCGGTAGCTGAAGCTTACTATGCTTCCCGTGAGGCCCTGGGCTTCCCGATGTGCAACAAGAATAAATAAGAGGCGGCCATGTCTGAAAAAACTTTTCTGGTGGAAATCGGCACTGAAGAGCTGCCACCAAAAGCCCTGCGTAGCCTGGCGGAATCTTTTGCTGCGAACGTGACGGCGGAGCTGGACAATGCAGGCCTCGCTCACGGTAACATTGAGTGGTTTGCCGCACCGCGCCGTCTGGCGGTGAAAGTGGCCCGACTGGCTGCATCTCAGGCCGATCGCGAAGTTGAAAAACGCGGTCCGGCGATTTCCCAGGCGTTTGACGCCGAAGGCAAACCGAGCAAAGCAGCCGAAGGCTGGGCACGTGGCTGCGGGATCACCGTTGACCAGGCCGAGCGTCTGACCACTGACAAAGGCGAGTGGCTGCTGTATCGCGCACATGTTAAAGGCGAAAGCGCAGAAACGCTGCTGCCAGGCATGATCGCCACCTCGCTGGCTAAGTTGCCAATCCCAAAATTGATGCGTTGGGGCGCGTCTGACGTCCATTTCGTCCGTCCGGTGCATACCGTAACGCTGCTGCTGGACGATAAGATCGTCCCGGCAACGATTCTGGGCGTGCAGTCTGACCGGATCATCCGTGGTCATCGCTTCATGGGCGAGGCGGAATTCACTATCGACCATGCCGATCAGTATCCGCAGCTGCTGCTGGAGCGCGGTAAAGTCGTGGCAGATTACGACGCGCGTAAAGCAAAAATCAAAGCGGATGCCGAAGAAGCAGCGCGTCAAATTGGCGGAAGTGCCGATTTGAGCGAGAGCCTGCTGGAAGAAGTAGCGTCACTGGTGGAATGGCCGGTCGTACTGACGGCGAAATTCGAAGAGAAATTCCTTGCCGTACCGGCAGAAGCACTGGTGTACACCATGAAGGGTGACCAGAAATATTTCCCGGTTTATGCGAGCGATGGCAAACTGCTGCCGAACTTTATCTTCGTTGCCAACATTGAATCCCGCGATCCGACGCAAATTATTTCCGGTAATGAAAAAGTCGTCCGTCCGCGTCTGGCGGATGCAGAATTCTTCTTTAATACCGATCGTAAAAAACGTCTGGAAGATCACTTACCGCGTCTGCAAACCGTATTGTTCCAGCAACAGCTGGGTACGCTGCGCGACAAGACCGATCGTATTCAGGCCCTTGCGGGCTGGATTGCCGAAAAAATTGGCGCTGATGTGGCTCATGCAACCCGCGCGGGCCTGCTGTCCAAGTGCGACCTGATGACCAATATGGTCTTCGAGTTCACTGACACTCAGGGCGTAATGGGGATGCATTATGCGCGTCATGATGGTGAAGCTGAAGACGTTGCTGTCGCGCTGAACGAACAGTATCAGCCGCGTTTTGCGGGTGATGCGCTTCCGTCTAATCCGGTAGCCTGTGCGGTGGCGATTGCCGATAAGATGGACACGCTGGCAGGTATCTTTGGTATTGGCCAGCATCCAAAAGGCGATAAAGATCCGTTTGCACTGCGTCGTGCTGCCCTCGGCGTGCTGCGTATTATCGTCGAGAAAAATCTGCCGCTGGATCTGCAAACGCTGACCGAAGAAGCGGTACGTCTGTACGGTGATAAGCTGACCAATGCGAAAGCTGTGGATGAGGTCATTGATTTCATGCTCGGGCGTTTCCGTGCCTGGTATCAGGATGAAGGCTATACCGTTGATACTATTCAGGCGGTACTGGCGCGTCGTCCAACGCGTCCGGCTGACTTCGATGCCCGCATGAAAGCCGTGTCGCACTTCCGCACTCTGGAAGAAGCAGCGGCGCTGGCGGCTGCGAATAAGCGTGTATCCAACATCCTGGCGAAAGCCACCGAGCCGCTGAATGACATCGTTCATGCTTCGGTGCTGAAAGAAGCGGCGGAAATTAAGCTGGCCGGTCACCTGGTCGTTTTGCGGGATAAATTACAGCCGTATTTTGCTGAAGGCCGTTATCAGGAAGCGCTGATTGAGCTGGCATCGCTGCGCGAGCCGGTAGATGAGTTCTTCGAAAACGTGATGGTTAACGCGGAAGACAAAGACGTGCGTATCAATCGTCTGACCCTGCTGTCAAAACTGCGCGATCTGTTCTTGCAGGTTGCGGACATCTCTTTACTGCAGTAAGTCAGTCGTAATGAAAAAACCCGCTACTCACTGAGGATGCGGGTTTTTTTATACCCGAAGCTGCGCTACCGACAAAAATACGTAACGTACAGATAAAAAAAATCCCCGCCGGAGCGAGGATTCGAATCTTTAGCTTTTTAAGCTTACAGGCTGGTTACGTTGCCAGCTGCCGGGCCTTTAGCGCCGCTTTCGATGGTGAAGGACACTTTCTGACCTTCGTCCAGAGATTTGTAACCCTGGTTCTGGATAGCAGAGAAGTGTACGAACACGTCTTTTGAGCCATCGTCAGGAGTGATGAAACCAAAGCCTTTATCAGCGTTGAACCATTTTACGATACCAGTCATTTTACCGGACATAGAGATTACCTTTAAAAGATATATGAGTGCCTTTCGGCAATATGGCGTGCATTACAGATTTTGAAGCGTTAAAGGAAAAGCTCTCAACGAAGGGTATCAACAGATAACTCTTGATGGACACTGCTTAACTAAACTGCTTTATGGTCTGTATATCAAACCGACGCATGCATTAACGCATTTACGACGATTAAAAGCAAACTTTATTTTAACGGAATACAAATTCTGGGATGCCACACCGGAAACGGCCCTGACTCAGGACCATTAAAACACCAAAAACTATTCCATTAATTCTTTACTTAACTTAGGGTTAGCCTGAATCAGACGCATAAGTTTAAGTTCGGTAGCCGACGGTCTTACCCGCTTAGACTCCCATTCCTGTACTACCGAGACCGTTACGCCAACGGCCCTGGCGAAATCAGCAAGTTTAAGACCTGTACCTTTGCGTAATTGTTCTATCTCAGTAATCGCTTTCGGCTTCTGGGGTAGGGTAATTTTCTGCGGTACATCTTTAAAAACAATAAGTTCCAGATTGTTCATCAATTCGATCATAGGATCTTTTACTTCCATTGAGTACCCCCATAGACACACAGCATGATCGCTACTAACGTTGAGCCTCTTAAGAATAGTCGTTAACTGGATGATAGATACGTAATGACAGGACTATTTATCGCTTATTTGTTGTTCTGAAGGCGTAGGTCTACTGGCTGACAGGAGCAAGCTGCTGATAGATAGCACTATCCATGGTCAAACTGCATTCATAGTCGAATTTCATCTGGCGATAGCGATTTTTCAGCTTAGGCTGCATGAAAAGGTATCCTGTAAAGCTGTCCTGGACTATTCTTGTCAGCGTCAGACACGCTGGTGTCGGTATGCACTTTTTAAGAGTGAAAGGAGTATGAAAATGGCGACAGGAAAGTCCTGCTCTCGCTGGTTTGCGTCTGTGATGGCGTTATTGATGGTAGTTAGCCTGAGTGG
This sequence comes from Klebsiella sp. RIT-PI-d, assembly GCF_001187865.1. Lineage (NCBI taxonomy): Bacteria > Pseudomonadati > Pseudomonadota > Gammaproteobacteria > Enterobacterales > Enterobacteriaceae > Klebsiella > Klebsiella sp. RIT-PI-d. The sequence goes on along the minus strand of NZ_LGIT01000004.1, from coordinate 266,801 downwards.
GTGTTTTGATAAAGAGGGCGATCAACGCAAGGCGTTTATCGACTTCCTGCAAAATACGGCGATGCGTAGCGGTGAACATTTGCCGATGCTGACAGCCGATCAGAAAAAACAATTTGGGCCACTGGTCACCGACTACGCGATCCTTTACGGCTATTCACAGCAGGTGAATCAGGCAATGGATGAGGGCTTACGTCCGGTTGTCGACAGTGTGAACGCCATCCGTGTGCCCGAGAACTATGTGACTCAGCGCGATCCGCTGCGTCAGGCTAACGGCTCGCTGGGCGTGCTGAGCCAGCAGCTGCAAAATGCCAAAATGCAGGCAGATACTTCACGTGCGGCGCTGAAACAGGCTGACGATCTTAAACCGGTCTTTGACCAGGTTTATGAGAAAGTTGTCACGCGTCCGGCGGATACCTTACAGCCATTAGTGCCGGCCGCGCAGATCCTCACCCAGCAGCTGGTACAGGTGGGCGATTTTATCGCGCAGCAGGAGAATCAGGTCAGCTTTGCTGCGAACGGTATTCAGTTCCCGACTTCGCAGCAGGCCAGTCAGTATAATTCTCTGATTGGACCGCTGGCGTCGCAGCATCAGGCTTTCATCCAGGCATGGAATGCCGCGCTAGACGCGACAAAGTAATGACCACACCTCATCCTGCCGGGCAGGATGAGGTTTTTCTCTTCTTACTTTATCCCTGGCGGATCGCCTGCGGATTAACACAGTTTTTATCCACTTTTCCGTTTAGCGCATCGATCAGGTTATCTACTGCACAGGCTGCCATGTTGTAACGCGTTTCATGGGTCGCAGAGCCAATGTGCGGCAAGGCGACAACGTTTGGCAGCGACAGCAGCGGAGACGCTTTTGCCAGCGGCTCCTGCTCAAAAACGTCCAGACCTGCCGCGTAAATTTGACCGGTTTTTAGCGCTTCAATAAGCGCGCTTTCGTCAACCACGGGACCACGTCCGGCGTTAATGAAAATGGCGGAGTTTTTCATCTTCGCAAATTGTTCTGCGCCAATCATATGATGTGTCTCATCGGTGAGCGGCAGTACCAGACAGACAAAATCGGCTTCCTGTAGCAGGTCATCCAGCTCGCAGTAGCGGGCATTAAAACGTTCTTCAGCTTCAGGATGATGACGACGGGCGTTATACAGAATGGGCATATTAAAGCCAAAGTGCGCCCGCTGCGCCAGCGCCAGACCGATGCGCCCCATCCCGATGATACCCAGCGTTTTATGATGAACATCGATACCAAACCAGTCCGGACCAATGCTTTTAGTCCATTCACCAGCCTTAACCCGCTCTGCCGATTCAACGACCCGGCGGGCGCTGCTCAGCACCAGCGCCATCATGGTATCTGCCACCGTTTCCGTCAGGACGGTCGGCGTATGCATCAGCACGATGTTACGGGTATTGAGCGCATCAACATCAAAATTGTCGTATCCGACGGAGATGGTCGACGTGGCGCGCAGCCCGGGCATTTTTTCCAGTAGGGCGGTATCCACGGTTTCGCTCGAACCCAGCAATCCTGATGCCTGTGCGAAAGCGTCTGCATTTTGCTCGACGGTTTCCGGCTTCAGATTGGCCACCTGAATCACAGTAAAATGGTCTTCCAGTTTTTGATATAAATTGTCAGGCAATGCTTTGTAGAGAATAACGGACGGCTTCATACGATCTCCGTAATAGTAGGTTCAGGCGTGGCGTGCGCCAGCCGGAAGCTGTTGATTATTCGCGGGCTTAACAATCAGAGTAAGCCACACTGAGGCAAAAAGTGCTACCCCCATAAATATATACGACGCCGCAGGCGAGCCGGTTGAGCCGTTGAGATAGCCGACAAACCACGAGCCAAAGAACGATCCCAGCGCGCCCATACTGTTGATCAGCGCCATTGCTCCGCCCGCCACGTTACGCGGCAGCATTTCAGGGATAATGGCAAAGAAAGGGCCGTACGGCGCATACATCGCGGCACCGGCAACCACCAGCAGGGTGTACGAGATCCAGAAGTGGTTTGCACCGACGGCCCACGAGCCAATAAAGGCAAAAGCGGCGATTAACAGCAGCGGCCAGACAAACAGTTTGCGGTTTTGCAGCTTGTCAGAAGCCCATGACGCCACAATCATGGCAATCGTGGCCGCCAGATAGGGTACCGATGACAGCCAGCCTACTTCGACCATACCGAGGTTGGCACCGCCGCTGTGAATAATCGACGGCAGCCACAGGACAAAGCCATATACGCCAATACTCCACGCGAAGTACTGCATGCACAGTAAAATAACGTTGCGTGACCGAAATGCTTCGCCATAATTACGCACCGCTTTAATGCCCTGTTGCTCTTTCTCCAGTTGCGCCTGTAACGCCGCTTTTTCATCTTCCGCCAGCCAGTTCACCTGCGACGGCTTGTCTTTTACCAGTACCCACCAGCAAAATGCCCAGATAACGGCCGGAATACCTTCGATGATGAACATTTCGCGCCAGCCCAGCGCCTGAATCAAATAGCCTGAAACCACCGACATCCACAGCACGGTCACCGGATTACCGAGGATCAGGAAGGTATTGGCCCGCGAGCGTTCGGATTTGGTAAACCAGTTACTGATATAAATCAGCATGGCTGGCATGACTGCCGCCTCGACTACCCCGAGAATAAAACGAATGGCGGCCAGCATCGGAATATTATTCACCATTCCGGTCAGCGAGGCGCAGGCTCCCCAGAGGATCAGGCAGATAAAAATCAATTTGCGGACGCTACGGCGCTCCGCATAGACCGCACCGGGAATTTGAAAGAAAAAGTAGCCGAGAAAAAACAGCGCACCGAGCAGAGAGGAAATGCCTTTGGTGATCCCCAAATCGTCGTTAATCCCCGCCGCAGAGGCGAAACTAAAATTTGCACGATCGAGATACGCCAGGCTGTAGGTGATAAACACTATGGGCATGATATACCACCAGCGTTTTGTTGCGTTTGTTGCGCTTTTCATAGGTCAGCCTCTAATAATAAGTATGCCGTGGCCTCTGACGGTAGGGTACAGAGGCCTGATGACTACTGATTTAGTTCTTCGCGTGTCGGTAGTCCTTCACTGTCGCCCTGAACCTGGATGGCTCGCGCGCCAATTTTATTGCCGCGTTGTACTGCCTGTTCCAGCGTTTTCCCTTCCAGCAGAGCGCTGATGACGCCAACGGCGAAACCATCGCCCGCGCCCACGGTATCAACAACATTTTCAACATAAACCGGCGGGACGCAGCCCTGATCACCGTCTGCGGACTTATACCAGGCACCGTCAGCGCCCGTTTTAATGATCACGGCTTTAACCCCATGATTAAGATAAAAATCGGCAATAGCATGTGGATCGGTATGCCCGGTCAGAACGGTGCCTTCTTTCAGCCCCGGCAGAACCCAGTCAGCCTGAAACGCGAGATGATTTAATTTCTCCACCATTTCTGCTTCACTGTTCCACAACACCGGACGTAAATTAGGATCAAAAGAGAGTGTCTTACCCTGCGCTTTCATGGTGTGCGCCGCATGATTGAGCAGCGCACAGGCACTGTCGGAAAGGGCGGCAGCTACGCCGCTCAGGTGTAAATGGCGCGCCGTGGAAAAGTGCGCAAAATGATAATCCTCCGGTGAAAGATGGCTGGCAGCAGAGTTTTTTCGAAAATACTCCACGATGGGATCGGTTCCATTTTCAGTTTTTGATTTCAGTTGAAACCCCGTAGCAAAACGCGCATCGCACGTGACACCCCGATCTGAAATCCCCTCTCTTTTCAGACAATCGAGAACAAAACGGCCAAAACTATCGTTACCCACACGACTTACCCAGCTGACCTTCAGTCCCAGACGCGCCAGTCCGGTGGCCACATTCAATTCTGCCCCGGCGACCCGTTTGAGAAAATGTTCAACCGTATCCAGATCGCCGGTTTCAGTTGCCACAAACATGGCCATGGCTTCACCGATCGTAATTACATCCAGCGTGTTATTCATGCTTACTCCTCGCGTAACAGCTCGACATAGCGGCGCGTAACCGCCGTCAGATCGTCGCCTTCCAGGGGAAACTCAATACCGCGCGGCACATCTGCGGGCAGCGAGCGCAACACCTCCTGCCAGCGTGAACCGCCTTCGTCCAGGGGAATGGCGCGGAAGCTATGATGATGCGGCGTGGCGGCTTTCACATGGATATAGCTGACAAACGGGGCCAGATGGCGGGCGGCCATTTCTGGTGAGCTATCAACCCAAAGCCAGTTAGCCATATCAAAGGTCAACATGACCGGCAGATCCTGCACCTGGCAGGCGGCGCTAAAACGCTGCATAGGTGGAAGCTGGCCGCACGGCGTCTGATCGTTTTCCACCACCAGTCGTACGCTGGTTTTGCTCAGCCACGATCGCAATGTCGATAATGTTTGACTGTCGGTAAAGTGGCCGAGCGAAAGTTTCAGCCATAGCGCATCAAGCGTGCTGGCTTCATCAAGAAGTTGTGGTAGCAGAGGATTAAGGCGGCCATCTGCCAGATACAGCGGCTGTGGAGCAGAATAACAGGCCAGTAAGCGATGTTTTGCTATCGTTGCCGCGAGCGTGGAGAGCATCGTCAGCTCTTGTGCATTGCACATTTCGCGGCGAATTTCGACACCGTCAGCGCCGGCGGCGGCAATGACAGGAAGCATCGCCTGTTGCCCGCCTGCGTTATGCACATGGTCATGCCCGTAAGCGGCCGTGACCACAAATATTTTCCGGTTCATTAAGTGCTCCAGAGTAACGTCATATCTGTTACGCTAGATGGAACCGGTTCCAAAGAAAAGAACGTGATGACTAAATTATGATCGCTATCACGAAGTGAACTTAACGGGTGGTAGAACCGCGCACAATTAACTCGCCGGAAAAAACCTGTTCATGCACCGGATCGTTATTGCCGTTAATTCGGCGTACAACCTGTTCAACCGCAGCAAAGCCAATTTGCCAGGTTGGCTGTTTAAGCGTGGTAATTCCGACGCCGGCCAGTTCAGCCCATTCCAGTTCGTCGAACCCCAACAGGCCGATGTCACTGCCCCAGTGCAGTCCAAGACGACGCAGAGAACGCGCCACTTGTAATGTCAGTGCACCATTGGCAGAAACTACGGCTTTACGCATTCCGCGATGTCGGGTATGAAACTGGCGCAGCACGTCGTCGATGCGCACGGTATCCATGAGCGGAACTTCGCTATTTTCGGCTATTACGCCGCTAACGTTGGCCAGAGTAGCGCGAAATGCGCTTAATCGTTCACGCCGCGTATTGACGGTGCCCAGCGGTTCACTCAGAAAGAGCAGGGCTTCAAAACCCTGATCTATAAGATGTTCGGTTGCGGTAGTCGCGGCCTGCATATTATCAAGACCCACCACATCGCAGGCAAAATCGGGAATTTTACGGTCGATAAGGACCATCGGCAGCGCGGACTGTTGCAGTCGGTTAAGCCCTTCTTCCCGCATTCCGACGGCGTTAACCACGATGCCTTCAACCTGATAGCTACGCAGTAAATCAAGGTAGTGCAACTCCTGATCCAGCGCGTTGTTGGTATTACACACTAACGGAGTAAATCCTTTTTCACGGCATGCCGCTTCGATACCGCTCAGGACATCGACCGAGTAGGGATTAGTGATATCGGCAATGATCAGCCCGATCAGGCGAGTGCGACCACGCTTCAGGCTTCGGGCCATCAGACTGGGGCGGTAGTCAAGTTCAGCAATGGCCGTTTCAATACGCGCCAGCAGGTCTTCAGAAAGGAGATGCTTTTCACCATTAAGGTAGCGCGAAATGCTGGTTTTTCCGGTTTTGGCCGCCCTGGCGACATCGCTTATTGTCGGGCGCGTTGCTTTAGTCATAGCTGATCCCCTTGCCTGAAGTGAGAACACCTTAACGCGAAAACAGGCGATGGCAAGTGGTTCATGCGGGAGACAGTAACGTTATGCCCGGTAGCGCGAATGGGCTTACCGGGCATAACGTGGGCAGGTCGTTTACTGTAGCGGGCTTAACGTAATTTCTACGCGGCGGTTTTGCGCCTTGCCTTCTTCGGTACTGTTGCTGGCCACTGGATTAGCCGGACCCATGCCCGACGTGCGAATACGTCCGGCATCGACACCCTGCGTAATCAGTGAGCTTCCAACCGAGTCAGCACGCTGTTTTGACAGGCGCATATTCAGATCCTGACCGCCGGTGCTGTCGGTATAGCCGACAATGTTAACCGCTGTCTTAGGATACTCTTTCAGCACCATTGCCACCCCGGTCAGGGTATTTGCGCCCGCCGGTTTCAGCGTTGCGCTGCTGCTGTCAAACGTCACGTTGCTCGGCATATTCAGCGTAATGTTATCGCCATTTCGCGTCACGCTTACGCCTGTTCCCTGCATTTTGTCACGCAGTTTTGCTTCCTGAACGTCCATGTAATACCCCACGCCGCCGCCCAGCGCCGCGCCAGCTGCCGCACCAATCAGCGCGCCTTTACCGCGATCTTTTTTCGATGAGGAGAGTGCGCCAATACCTGCCCCGACCAGAGTCCCTACCCCTGCACCAACGCCGGACTTGCCAGCTTCGCGCTCGCCGGTATACGGGTTAGTCGTGCAGCCAGAAACAGCCAGCGTGCCGCTTACCAGCGCAGCGATAACTAAAACGCGTTTTTTCATCTTATTCCTTAATCCTTTTTATTCTTTGCCTCGGCAGGCATCAGAGTTGATTATGACGTGAGAATGCGGAGAAAATTCCCGGGACAACTCCGAATTTTGTAAACAACATTGAACGGCGATAAACGCCGTCACACCTGCATTGACCATCAGGAGCGTAATTTGGCCAGCCCATCAGAGAAAAAAACAGTCCTTACCGCGGCACACTGGGGCCCGATGCTTGTTGAAACCGACGGTGACACGGTATTTTCTTCCCGAGGCGCACTCGCCACACCGTTTGAGAACTCGTTACAAACCGCCGTGCGCGATCAGGTGCACAGTAAAACGCGCGTACGCTTTCCGATGGTGCGTAAAGGCTTTCTGGCCTCCCCGGATAGCCCACAGGGCGTGCGCGGGCAGGACGAGTTTGTTCGCGTAAGTTGGGATGAGGCGCTGGATCTGATCCATGCCGGGCATCAGCGCATCCGCAAGCGCTACGGGCCAGCCTCCATTTTTGCAGGCTCCTACGGCTGGCGTTCGAACGGCGTGTTACACAAGGCCGCAACATTACTCCAGCGGTATATGAGCCTCGCAGGGGGGTATACCGGGCATCTGGGCGATTATTCGACCGGTGCCGCGCAGGCTATTATGCCCTACGTAGTGGGCGGGAACGAAGTGTATCAGCAGCAAACCAGCTGGCCGCTCATCCTTGAACACAGTGATGTGGTGGTGCTGTGGAGCGCGAATCCGCTAAATACGCTTAAAATTGCCTGGAATGCATCAGACGAGCAGGGCATTCCCTGGTTTGATGCGCTGCGTAAGAGCGGTAAACGGCTGATCTGTATTGATCCCATGCGATCTGAAACCGTGGATTTCCTCGGCGATGGCGTGGAGTGGATCGCACCGCACATGGGCACGGACGTGGCGCTAATGCTCGGTATTGCTCACACGCTGATGGAAAATGGCTGGCAGGATAGCGAGTTTCTGACCCGTTGTACTGAAGGCTATGCGGTTTTTGCCGCGTATCTGACCGGTGAGAGCGATGGTATCGCCAAAACCGCTGAGTGGGCTGCGGAGATCTGCGGCGTTTCAGCAGCGAAAATCCGTGAACTGGCGGCATTATTCCATCATAACACCACAATGATAATGGGCGGCTGGGGAATGCAGCGCCAGCAGTTCGGGGAGCAAAAGCACTGGATGCTGGTAACGCTGGCCGCCATGCTGGGGCAGATTGGCACGCCGGGCGGCGGTTTTGGTCTTTCCTACCATTTTGCCAACGGCGGCAATCCGACGCGGCGTGCTGCGGTGCTGGCGTCAATGCAGGGCAGCGTACAGGGCGGAACCGATGCGGTGGACAAAATTCCGGTCGCGCGCATTGTCGAGGCGCTGGAAAATCCCGGTGCGCCTTATCAGCACAATGGGATGGATCGCCATTTCCCGGATATCCGTTTTGTGTGGTGGGCGGGCGGCGCAAACTTTACTCACCATCAGGATACCAACCGGCTGATCCGCGCCTGGCAAAAGCCGGAGCTGGTGGTGATTTCCGAATGCTTCTGGACGGCGGCGGCGAAGCACGCTGATATTGTCCTGCCTGCCACGACATCGTTTGAACGTAACGATCTGACCATGACCGGCGACTATAGCAATCAGCATCTGGTGCCGATGAAACAGGTGGTTACCCCACGCGATGAAGCCCGCGATGATTTTACGGTGTTTGCCGATCTTAGCGAGCGCTGGGAAAAGGGCGGTCGGGAACGCTTTACCGAAGGCAAAAGCGATCTCCAGTGGCTGGAGACATTTTATGACATCGCGGCACAGCGCGGAGCCAGCCAGCAGGTCGTTCTGCCACCGTTCGGGTCGTTCTGGCAGGCAAACCAGCTTATTGAGATGCCGGAAAGCGAGCAAAATGCGAAATTTGTTCGTTTCGCCGATTTCCGTCGCGATCCGCAGGCGCACCCGTTGAAAACGGCCAGTGGAAGAATTGAGATTTATTGCGCGCGCATTGCCAGCTTTGGCTACGCGGACTGCCCGCCGCATCCGATGTGGCTGGAGCCGGACGAATGGCACGGCAATGCCCAACCTGAACAGCTTCAGGTCCTGTCAGCCCATCCGGCGCACCGCTTGCACAGCCAGCTTAGCTATTCACATCTGCGTGAACAGTATGCGGTAGCCGGACGCGAGCCAATTACCCTGCATCCGCAGGATGCCGCCGCACGCGGGATTATGGCGGGGGATGTGGTGCGCGTATGGAATCAACGCGGTCAGGTTTTAGCAGGCGCAGTTATTACCGACGGTATCCGACCCGGCGTGTTATGCATTCATGAGGGCGGCTGGCCGGATCTCGATCCAGACGCCGGTGGTATCTGTAAAAATGGTGCGGTCAACGTGCTGACAAAAGATCTCCCCAGCTCGCGGCTGGGGAATGGCTGTGCGGGGAATACGGCGCTGGCATGGGTGGAGAAGTATACCGGCCCGGCGCTTACGCTGACGGCATTCGATCCGCCTCCCAGCTCATAATCCACGTTGGGTGCTGAGTTTCTTCCTGCCAGGCGCTGTCTTCGATGCGAAAGCCCTGTGAGTGATAGAAATTGACCGCCCGGATATTCTTCTGATAGACCTCAAGGCTGAGGGACGGAAAACGCTGCTGCACATGCTGTAGCAGCGCCCTGCCGATCCCCCGGCCAATAAGCACCGGAGAAACGAACAGTGCGCCGACAAAGCGCTGTTCCATGACGCTGACAAACCCGCCCGGTACGCCTTTCTCTTCCCACACCCACGTCTGCGCGGCGGGCAAATAGACATCACGGACAATGGCTTCGCTTTCATACCAGTAACGTTCATTGATGAACGGATGACCGTAGCGGGTACTCGCCAGCCACAAATTTAATAGCTTAGTCGTGTCTTTATTATGCCAGGCGCGGATCATGCTGACCTCCTGGATGGCAAAAACAGTCAATAACATGGTCGTTGACCAGGCCGCAGGCCTGCATGAATGAATAGCAAATGGTCGTGCCGACAAATTTAAAACCGCGCTTCTTTAATGCTTTTGCCAGCGCATCGGAAATCGGTGTTGACGCCGGAATAGTACCAGCCCGGTGCACGATGGGATGATTATCCACAAACGACCAGACAAACGCCGCAAAAGGCTCTCCTTTTTTCTCCATTTCAAGATAGGCGCGGGCGTTAGCAATAATGGCCTGAATCTTCCCGCGGTGGCGGATAATTCCGGCATCCAGCATCAGCCTTTCGACATCAGCTTCCTGCATCGCAGCAACGCGTTCAGGATCGAAGTGATAAAAATTCTGGCGATAATTTTCCCGCTTCTTAAGCACGGTGATCCATGACAGCCCGGCCTGTTGGCCTTCAAGGCAGATCATTTCAAACAGTTTTTTACCGTCAGTTTGCGGTACGCCCCATTCCTTATCATGATAGGCGATGTAAAGTGGTTCCTGAGTTACCCAACCGCAACGTTGCATGGTCATCTCCCGGTATATTTTGCTAAAAAATATCAGTCAGTGGGCTTGACGTGTCTGTTAAAAAGACAATATTTAATACAGGGTTAAGTTCATTATCCTTCACGTTGTAGACGGGTGATTGCGTTCGTCCAACTCGAATGACATGAGGTCCTTTTTCCCACAAACATAAGTAAAAAAATTGCCAAATTTGGCTCTTTTCAGGAGTCGCTTTGATGATCATAAAAAAGCGAAGTAATCGCAGGGGCGTAATGCTCCTTACCGCGATGTCCGTTTGTTTGCTCTGGGTAAATACCGCACAAGCCTGGCAACAGGAATATATCGTTGATGAGCGACAAAGTAATACGCCGGAACGTTATACATGGGATAACGATCACCAACCTGACTACAATGACATCCTCGCAGAGCGGATACGGTCTGCGCAAAACATTCCCGGTCTGGCGCTGAATATGCCGGACAGTACCCCACTGGATGCGACCAGCTCAATGAGTCTGGGCTGGAATATTGCGTTGCGCAAGAATGTGACCACCGGGCCGGTAGCCGCATGGCATTACGATGGATCGTCGGCCTCCATCTATAACGAGTTTGGCGACAGCGTAGTCAATCAGGGGCTTGATCCGCTTTGGCATGCCAGTGTTAGTTCGCTCGGCTGGCGCGTGGACTCGCGTATGGGCGATCTTCGCCCGTGGGCGCAAATTCGTTATAACCAGCAATTTGGCGATAATCTATGGAAATCGCAGTCTGGTCTTACCCGAATGAGCGCGTACGATCAGGAAGGCAACTGGATGGACGTCACGATTGGCGCAGATGTCCTGCTCAATCCTCATTTGGCAGCCTATGCCGCGCTCTCGCAGGCAGAAAATACCAATGTGGGGGCAAACTACCTTTATTCGATGGGTGTAAGCGCACGATTCTGACGCGGCATGACCTGAATGCAATGCTATTCATTCTGTATTAGATGCAGTTCATTCCGTCTCTGCTGCACTTCATGCCGTTTTCCCCCAGGTATTTAAAGGATTTCGCTATCGTTGCTGGCAGTGAAATCCTTTAATTTTGATGACCTGGACACCCGCCATGAACACATCAACCTACAATCGTACCCGCTGGTTAACGCTATTCGGCACTATTATTACTCAGTTTGCGCTGGGTTCAGTGTATACCTGGAGCCTGTTCAACGGCGCACTGTCCACTAAACTGGACGAGCCAATAAGCCAGGTTGCTTTTTCGTTTGGTTTGCTGAGTCTCGGCCTGGCACTTTCCTCTTCTGTTGCCGGTAAACTTCAGGAACGCTTTGGCGTTAAACGCGTCACCATGGCGTCGGGAATTATGCTCGGCGTTGGCTTTTTTCTGACGGCACATGCCAATAACCTGATGATGCTGTGGCTGAGCGCCGGACTGCTGGTGGGCCTTGCAGATGGAGCTGGTTATCTGCTGACGCTCTCCAACTGCGTAAAATGGTTTCCGGAACGTAAAGGCGTGATCTCTGCACTGGCGATTGGTTCTTACGGCCTTGGCAGCCTCGGTTTTAAATTTATCGACAGCCATCTTCTGGAAACCGTCGGACTCGAGAAAACGTTTATGATCTGGGGCGCAATTGTTCTGGTGATGATTGTTGCCGGTTCGACGTTGATGAAAGATGCCCCACAGCAGGAAGTAAAAACGGTCAACGGTGCAGTAGAAAGCGACTTTACGCTGGCAGAGTCGATGCGGAAACCGCAGTACTGGATGCTGGCCGTCATGTTCCTGACGGCCTGTATGAGCGGTCTGTATGTCATTGGTGTGGCGAAAGATATCGCTCAGGGTATGGTGCATCTGGATGTGGCAACCGCCGCTAACGCTGTCACTATTATCTCTATTGCTAACCTGAGCGGCCGTCTGGTTCTTGGGATCCTGTCAGACAAAATCGCCCGAATCCGTGTTATCACCATCGGTCAGGTCATTTCATTAGTCGGGATGGCAGCGCTCCTTTTTGCGCCATTAAACGAAGTCACTTTCTTTGCCGCTATCGCCTGTGTGGCGTTCAACTTCGGCGGCACTATTACCGTCTTCCCGTCACTGGTCAGCGAATTCTTCGGCCTTAACAACCTGGCGAAAAACTACGGTGTAATTTATCTGGGCTTCGGTATCGGCAGCATCTGCGGATCTATCATCGCTTCGCTGTTTGGCGGTTTCTATGTGACCTTCTGCGTTATATTCGCCCTGCTTATTCTTTCGCTGGCGCTTTCTACGACTATTCGTCAGCCGCAGCGCGAGGTTTACCATGAAGCACATGCCTCATATTAAAGGTCGTAATATAACGCTTTCATTAGCCTGCTAATTTTCCTGCCTCTATCTGACCGATTATTTACAAAAATAATTGGTCAGATCACATTTCTCCTGGACACTTTTCACTTTTCCTGTGGTCTACTTATCCGCGCCTGAACGTTTCTAAAAACAGCGATGATGCGCCTTCTTTAGCCTGCACGCGGATGCTGGCTGATTTATAAGTCCTTTTCTCCAGGTTGTTGCATGAAATATATTAAAGGGATGTCTCAGCAGACGCTGAGTCTTCTACTGGCCATCTATATTGGTCTCTTTATGAATTGCGCTGTTTTTATTCGTCGGTTCGACAGTTACGCGCAAGATTTTACCCTCTGGAAAGGCATTGCCGCGACGGTTGAACTGATTGCGACTGTGCTGGTCACTTTTTTCCTGCTCCGACTTTTATCACTTCTCGGCCGCCGGGTCTGGCGTATTTTAGTTACCCTGCTGGTGCTCTGTTCTGCCGCGGCAAGCTACTATATGACCTTCCTTAATGTCGTTATCGGTTACGGTATTATTGCATCGGTAATGACCACTGATATCGACCTCTCTAAAGAAGTCGTAGGCCTGCATTTTATTCTGTGGATGATCGGCGTCAGTATCCTGCCGCTGGTGTTTATCTGGGGTAATCGCAGTCCTTATACGCTGATGCGTCAGCTACGCACGCCGGGTCAGCGCCTTGGCAGCATTGCGGCGGTGCTGATAGCCGGCGTGCTGGTCTGGGCACCGATTCGTCTGCTGGATATGCAGCAGAAGAAAGTGGAGCACCGGACGGGCGTCGATCTTCCCAGCTATGGCGGCGTGGTGGCGAACTCTTATCTGCCTTCTAACTGGATATCTGCATTAGGATTGTATGCCTGGGCACAGGTCGATGAATCTGCGGATAATAAATCCCTGATGAATCCGGCGAAGAAATTCACCTGGCAAGCGCCAAAAGATCTGGATGATACGTATGTCGTATTTATCATCGGGGAAACCACCCGCTGGGATCACATGGGGATTTTCGGCTACGAGCGTAATACCACGCCGCGACTGTCTCAGGAGAAAAACCTCGCGGCCTTCCGCGGCTATTCCTGCGATACGGCGACCAAGCTCTCTTTACGCTGCATGTTTGTAAGACCGGGCGGTGCGGAAGATAATCCCCAGCGCACGCTAAAAGAGCAGAATATTTTTGCCGTCCTGAAGCAGCTTGGTTTCAGTTCCGACCTTTACGCGATGCAGAGCGAGATGTGGTTTTACAGTAATACCATGGCAGACAACATCTCTTATCGTGAACAGATTGGCGCGGAACCGCGTAATCGCGGCAAGCCTGTCGACGATATGCTGCTGGTGGATGAAATGCAGCGCTCACTTCAGGATAATGTTGACGGCAAACACCTGATTATCCTGCATACCAAGGGTTCACACTTTAACTACACGCAGCGTTATCCGCGTAGTTTTGCCCAGTGGACGCCAGAATGTATGGGTGTTGACGGCGGCTGTTCAAAAGCGCAGATGATCAACTCCTTCGATAACTCGGTCAGCTATGTTGATTACTTTATCAGCAACGTTATCGACCAGGTTCGCGATAAAAAAGCGATTGTATTTTACGCTGCGGACCACGGAGAATCGATCAACGAGAAAGAGCATCTGCACGGCACGCCGCGCAACATGGCTCCGCCTGAACAGTTCCGTGTGCCGATGATGGTATGGATGTCTGATAAGTATCTGGAGAACCCGGATCACGCACAGGCGATGGCGCATATGAAGGCTCAGGCGCAGATGAAAGTTCCGCGCCATCATGTTGAACTGTTCGACACCATTATGGGGTGCCTGGGCTATACCTCTCCGGACGGCGGGATTAACCAGAACAATAACTGGTGTCGTTTACCTGCAACAGCGAATACGTCACCGGTCCGGTGAGTTTCTCGCCGATCGAATCGCTTTTTTAAGGTAAAGGATTGACGGGTGCCTGACCGCGCAGTAAGATGCGCCCGCATTCGGTGATTGGCGCAGCCTGGTAGCGCACTTCGTTCGGGACGAAGGGGTCGGAGGTTCGAATCCTCTATCACCGACCAAATTTGAAAAGCCTGCTCACGAGCAGGCTTTTTTACATCTGAAGCCAACAGGATGAGAACCTCCGGGGGCAGGGAGGTTCGACCCGAGCGCAGCGAGAGAACGTTGCGACAGCAACGACCCGCAGGGCGAGCCACGCAGTGGCGAGTCATCCTCTATCACCGACCAAATTTGAAAAGCCTGCTCACGAGCAGGCTTTTTTGCATCTGAAGCCAACAGGATGAGAACCTCCGGGGGCAGGGAGGTTCGACCCGAGCGCAGCGAGAGAACGTTGCGCCAGCAACGACCCGCAGGGCGAGCCACGCAGTGGCGAGTCATCCTCTGGCACCGACCAAATTTGAAAAGCCTGCTCACGAGCAGGCTTTTTTACATCTGAAGCCAACAGGATGAGAACCTCCGGGGGCAGGGAGGTTCGAACGGATAGCCATTGAATCAGCTAATGACAGTGGGATTTAATAATCGACATATTGTTCTCAAGATTCTTGAGATCGTATTCGAATAGCTGAAAGTTAAACTCACCCTGTTTATGTGAAATAAGATGTTCTGCACGCATCATTTTGACGTCGCCATCGACATCAAATAATGTTGCGATCCGGGCCAGATCGTTGTGGTTTTGTACCATGCCGGTGAAATGCGCGTTGATGTCGTCCAGCGAAATAGGGCGCGAACCTTTTTGATTCATCCAGTCTTTAAACCGCAGCGTCCGGGTTACACCATCACCTAAATCTGACTGGTACAAGAAAACTTCACGGCATGGACTGGGGCTGGCAGGCAAATCGATAACGTATGCATGTCCCAGTGCCCCGTCAGTCACCCGTAAAATAAAATTCTTATCAGATGGTAAAGACGTTAGTTGTTCCTGAAGTTGAGAAAGTGACAGCGAGTGTCCATTTTCAAAGCGGTAGCTAAAATTATCGTTGTCCAGGAACAATTTCATAATGGTATTTGCCGTAATCCCGCAAACGGGTTCTGTTATACCCTTACTTGTGCCTATCACGGCTTCAACATCCTGAATTGAAACTCCCCACTCCTTTGCCATCTGAGAGATATTATTATCAATAGCGTCTATTAACGCAGAGGGATCTTTCATATGGATCGGCACTGAGTGGTCATCGCTATTTAACAAGACATTTGCCTTGATATTAAGCGCACTTAGCGCGGCAAAATCTTTTACATGCCGGGGAGAGGGGTTATCTACGAAACGTAAATCTGAACCCCTGGCGCCGGATATTTGACTTTTTTCACTGACATTATCGGTGAGTTCCCGATTAGATTGCGGAGGGATAAAGTTATTGGAAATTACTGGCATATTAGATGACTCATCCTCTCTTTTTTGATTTGTATTGATAATAAAATCCATAATAACCACAAGGACAGAATGATGTCTTCCATCTTTCGATTCACCCGGCAAAGGGACTTTCTACCATTTAACGTGATTTTTCGTCCTGGTGGCATGCAGATATGAGTAACAATCCTTATGGCGAGTCTCTCGCTGCCTTGTGCCCATTTTGTGACATAATCCATTGTATTTTTTTATATATACATCAACTTTTTTTCGCGTTACTTATGGATACGCCAGCATTTTCCGCTGTGCGTTTTAACGTTCGCGGTATTAATCGCTCAGATAATCGCCATTATGCAAGAAATTTTTCATAATATGTTCAAAAGTTAACAACTGCTTTACAAGTCATAACCAGCATAATCCTCTGGCTGCATGCCGCTAGCATAAATTTCCCTGCTGAAAATAGTGGCTTGAACTTTTTTTAATCTTTGTTTGGTGATTCTCATCCCGGGTGTAAAACCTGGTTACCTGTATTGACGTTTTGACATTCTGTTGACAGATTGTAGGCCATGAGGGGCATTTCACGGACGATCTGTACTGCTACTCAATCAATCGATTGCACGGATTCTCCCGTCCCCATTGCTACCGACCAGACCGGTGAAATTATAAATAAAGGCTGGCGGTATGACCCCGTTGCAGGGGTAAACACAACACCCATCACATTGGAGCAGAAGAATGAGTATTTCCTTGAAGAAGTCAGGGATGCTGAAGCTTGGTTTAAGCCTGCTGGCTATGACTATCGCAGCAAGCGTTCAGGCGAAGACGCTGGTGTATTGCTCAGAAGGTTCTCCTGAAGGCTTTAACCCGCAGTTGTTTACCTCTGGCACAACGTACGATGCCAGCTCTGTACCGATTTATAACCGTCTGGTCGAATTCAAAATCGGCACCACCGAGGTCATTCCTGGTCTGGCGGAAAAATGGGAAGTCAGCGAAGACGGCAAAACCTACACTTTCCACCTGCGTAAAGGCGTGAAGTGGCAGGACAACAAAGATTTCAAACCGACGCGTGAGTTCAATGCTGATGACGTCGTGTTCACATTCGATCGTCAGAAAAACGAAAGCAACCCGTACCATAAAGTATCGGGCGGCAGCTATGAATACTTCGAAGGCATGGGCCTGCCGGAGCTGATTAGCGAAGTGAAAAAAGTCGATGACAATACGATTCAGTTCATCCTGACCCGTCCGGAAGCACCGTTCCTGGCCGACCTGGCAATGGACTTTGCCTCTATTCTGTCGAAAGAATATGCGGACAACATGCTGAAAGCCGGCACCCCGGATAAAGTGGATCTGAACCCTATCGGCACCGGTCCGTTCCAGCTTCAGCAGTATCAGAAAGACTCCCGTATTCTGTATAAAGCGTTCGATGGCTTCTGGGGCACCAAACCGCAGATCGACCGTCTGGTTTTCTCCATCACGCCTGACGCTTCCGTGCGTTACGCCAAGTTGCAGAAAAATGAGTGCCAGGTCATGCCATTCCCTAATCCGGCAGACATCGCGCGCATGAAACAGGATAAAAACATCAACCTGATGGAGCAGGCTGGCCTGAACGTGGGCTATCTCTCTTACAACGTTGAGAAAAAGCCGCTGGATAATGTGAAAGTGCGTCAGGCGCTGAACTACGCGGTCAACAAAGACGCAATCATCAAAGCGGTTTATCAGGGCGCAGGCGTGGCAGCGAAAAACCTGATCCCGCCAACGATGTGGAGCTATAACGACGACGTTAAGGATTACACCTACGATCCGGAAAAAGCAAAAGCGCTGCTGAAAGAAGCCGGTATGGAAAATGGTTTTAGCATCGATCTGTGGGCAATGCCGGTGCAGCGTCCGTACAACCCGAACGCTCGCCGTATGGCCGAGATGATTCAGGCTGACTGGGCAAAAGTGGGCGTGCAGGCGAAGATCGTCACCTACGAATGGGGTGAGTATCTGAAGCGTGCGAAGTCGGGCGAACACCAGACCGTGATGATGGGCTGGACCGGCGACAATGGGGACCCGGATAACTTCTTCGCGACCCTGTTTAGCTGTGACGCGGCAAAACAAGGTTCAAACTACTCCAAATGGTGCTACAAGCCGTTTGAAGATCTGATCCAGCCGGCGCGTGCTACCGAAGATCACAACAAGCGTATCGAACTTTACAAACAGGCTCAGGTGGTGATGAACGAACAGGCTCCGGCACTGATCGTGGCGCACTCTACTGTGTATGAGCCAGTGCGTAAGGAAGTGAAAGGCTATGTTGTCGATCCGCTGGGCAAACACCACTTCGAAAACGTGTCTGTTGAATAATTAAAAAAGTGAGGGGGCGTAAGTCCCCATGCCTGACGGCGCTGCGCTTATTCCCCTGCTGATGCAGGCGGGTAAACGTAGCGTCATCCGGCGCAGTGCTTTCCGTATCGCCATATTGGGCGGAAAGAGATTTGTGAGCAATACAGACGTCTCATCTCCAGGTAAGACGTCATTAGAGAGAATCCGGGTTATGTTGCAGTTCATCCTCCGACGTCTGGGACTTGTGATCCCGACATTTATCGGTATTACCCTTCTCACCTTTGCCTTTGTCCATATGATCCCCGGCGATCCGGTGATGATCATGGCAGGCGAGCGTGGTATTTCCCCTGAGCGCCATGCGCAACTGCTGGCTGAACTCGGCCTGAATAAGCCGTTGTGGCAGCAGTATGTCAACTATATCTGGGGCGTGATGCACGGTGATTTAGGCATCTCGCTTAAAAGCCGCCTCCCGGTGTGGGAAGAGTTCGTGCCGCGCTTCCAGGCGACGCTGGAACTCGGCGTCTGCGCGATGATTTTTGCTGTCGCCGTCGGTATTCCCGTGGGCGTGCTGGCTGCAGTAAAACGCGGTTCCATCTTCGATCATACTGCCGTAGGCCTTGCGCTGACCGGCTACTCCATGCCGATTTTCTGGTGGGGCATGATGCTGATTATGCTGGTTTCGGTACAGTGGAACCTGACGCCGGTGTCCGGGCGTGTGAGCGACATGGTGTTCCTTGACGACTCCAATCCGCTCACCGGTTTTATGCTTATTGATACCGCGATCTGGGGCGAAGAGGGCAACTTTATCGATGCGCTGGCGCATATGATCCTGCCTGCGATGGTGCTCGGTACCATTCCACTGGCGGTGATTGTGCGTATGACGCGCTCCTCCATGCTGGAAGTGCTGGGTGAGGATTATATTCGTACCGCGCGGGCGAAAGGTCTGACGCGGATGCGGGTGATCATCGTTCATGCGCTGCGTAACGCGATGCTGCCGGTAGTCACGGTGATCGGTTTGCAGGTCGGTACGATGCTGGCAGGGGCGATCCTGACGGAAACTATCTTCTCCTGGCCTGGCCTGGGTCGCTGGCTGATCGACGCGCTACAGCGTCGTGATTATCCGGTAGTGCAGGGTGGCGTATTGCTGGTGGCGACGATGATTATCCTCGTTAACCTGCTGGTCGATTTGCTGTACGGCGTGGTGAACCCGCGTATTCGTCATAAGAAGTAAGGGGCCGTCATGTCACAGGTTACTGAAAATAAAGTTATCGTCGCACCCGTACCGATGACGCCGTTCCAGGAGTTCTGGCACTACTTTAAGCGCAATAAAGGCGCGGTTGTCGGCCTGGTTTATGTCGTTGTAGTGGTGTTAATTGCCATCTTCGCCAACGTCGTTGCGCCGCATAATCCGGCGGAGCAGTTCCGCGATGCGCTACTTGCGCCGCCAGTATGGCAGGAAGGCGGCAGCTGGGCACATATCCTCGGTACAGACGACGTGGGTCGCGATACGCTGTCGCGTCTGATGTACGGCGCGCGTCTGTCATTGCTGGTCGGCTGTCTGGTCGTCGTTCTGTCACTGATCATGGGTGTTGTTCTGGGCCTGGTGGCGGGATATTTCGGCGGGTTTATCGACAATATCATCATGCGTATCGTTGACATCATGCTGGCATTGCCAAGCCTGCTGTTAGCGCTGGTGCTGGTGGCGATATTCGGACCGTCGATAGTCAACGCCTCGCTGGCGCTGACGTTTGTCGCGCTTCCGCACTATGTGCGTCTGACACGTGCTGCCGTGCTGGTGGAAGTAAACCGCGATTACGTTACCGCGTCGCGCGTTGCGGGAGCCGGCGCACTGCGTCAAATGTTCGTTAATATTCTTCCCAACTGTCTTGCGCCGCTTATCGTTCAGGCGTCGCTCGGCTTCTCTAACGCCATTCTCGATATGGCCGCCCTTGGCTTCCTTGGCATGGGTGCGCAGCCGCCAACACCGGAGTGGGGCACCATGCTCTCCGACGTGTTGCAGTTCGCACAAAGTGCCTGGTGGGTCGTGACCTTCCCGGGTCTGGCGATCCTGCTGACGGTGCTGGCATTTAACCTGATGGGTGACGGTCTGCGTGACGCGCTCGATCCCAAACTCAAGCAGTAAGAGGTTCGAGATGGCGTTATTAAATGTAGATAAATTATCGGTGCACTTCGGTGACGAAGGAACACCGTTTCGCGCGGTAGACCGCGTGAGCTATAGCGTAAACCAGGGCGAAGTTGTCGGGATTGTCGGCGAATCTGGCTCGGGTAAATCCGTCAGTTCACTGGCGATTATGGGGCTGATTGATTATCCCGGCCGGGTAATGGCGGATAATCTGGAGTTCAACGGTCAGGATTTAAAGCGCATATCCGAAAAAGCCCGACGTAATCTGGTGGGCTCGGAAGTGGCGATGATTTTCCAGGACCCGATGACCAGTCTTAATCCGTGCTATACCGTCGGTTTCCAGATTATGGAAGCGATTAAAGTGCATCAGGGCGGCAATAAGAAAACGCGTCGCCAGCGGGCTATTGATTTGCTGAACCTGGTCGGTATTCCCGATCCGGCCTCGCGCCTTGACGTCTATCCACATCAGCTTTCCGGTGGGATGAGCCAGCGTGTCATGATTGCCATGGCGATCGCCTGTCGGCCTAAATTGCTGATTGCCGATGAGCCAACGACGGCGCTGGATGTCACCATTCAGGCGCAGATTATCGAACTGCTGCTGGAACTGCAGCAGAAAGAGAACATGGCGCTGATCCTGATCACTCACGACCTGGCGCTGGTGGCAGAAGCGGCGCATAAGATTATCGTGATGTATGCCGGTCAGGTGGTGGAAACGGGCGCATCGACGGAGATTTTCCGCGCGCCGCGTCATCCTTACACCCAGGCCTTACTACGTGCTCTGCCGGAGTTTGCACAGGACAAAGCGCGTCTGGCCTCGCTGCCGGGCGTGGTGCCGGGGAAATACGACCGTCCCAATGGCTGCCTGCTCAACCCGCGCTGCCCGTATGCGACCGATCGTTGCCGTTCAGAAGAACCTGCGCTGAATACGGTTGATAACGGTCGCCAGTCGAAATGCCACTATCCACTTGATGATGCCGGGAGGCCCACACTATGAGTACGCAAGAGGCCATCCCGCAACAGCCATTGTTGCAGGCTATCGACCTGAAGAAACACTATCCGGTGAAAAAGGGGCTGTTCGCCCCTGAGCGGCTGGTCAAGGCGCTGGACGGCGTGTCATTTAACCTTGAGCGCGGTAAAACGCTGGCGGTGGTGGGTGAATCCGGCTGCGGGAAATCCACCCTGGGCCGCCTGCTGACGATGATTGAAACACCAACCGGCGGTGAGCTTTACTTTCAGGGTCAGGATCTGCTCAAGCACGATCCGCAGGCGCAGAAACTGCGTCGGCAGAAAATTCAGATCGTTTTCCAGAACCCGTACGGCTCACTGAACCCACGCAAAAAAGTGGGGCAGATTCTGGAAGAGCCGCTGATGATTAACAGCCCGTTAAGCAAAGCCGAACGCCGTGAAAAAGCGCTGGCAATGATGGCGAAAGTCGGGTTAAAAACCGAGCATTACGATCGCTATCCGCATATGTTTTCCGGCGGCCAGCGCCAGCGTATTGCGATCGCCCGTGGTCTGATGCTCGATCCCGACGTGGTAATTGCCGATGAACCGGTTTCCGCTCTCGACGTGTCCGTTCGCGCGCAGGTGCTAAACCTGATGATGGATCTGCAACAGGATTTAGGGCTTTCCTACGTCTTTATTTCGCACGATCTCTCCGTCGTTGAGCATATTGCCGATGAAGTCATGGTGATGTATCTGGGCCGCTGTGTGGAGAAGGGGAGTAAAGATCAGATTTTCTCAAACCCGCTGCATCCGTATACCCAGGCGCTGCTCTCCGCCACGCCACGTCTGAACCCGGACGACCGTCGCGAGCGTATTAAGTTGACCGGCGAGCTGCCCAGCCCGCTGAACCCGCCGCCAGGATGCGCGTTTAACGCCCGCTGCCGTCGTCGCTTTGGTCCCTGCACGCAGTTGCAGCCGCAGCTCAAGGAATACAACGGCCAGCTGGTCGCCTGCTTCGCCGTTGATCAGGATATTAACGGCGAAAAGCCGGTGGCATAATCTTTACCGGGAACCTGCGGGTTCCCATTCTTTCCTCAAGCCTTCACCTGATGACTTTTCCCATCTTGCAGAAAATGAACACGCAACAATAACCCTCATGAAGCGACCTGGCTTCGATGCGAAATACTATCTGTACAGCTGGCTATTAATAGCGCCCTAAGTAAATTCGCACTCATCCTCTTTATATACGCCTTTTTTATCAGATATCTTCTTCGGTTTTTCACCGAATGATTTGCCAGCGTTACGGCTAATATGTTAATGATGCATCAAGTAACTTACTGATATCTAAAAAGTGATTGCGCTTATTAATTATGTTGTTAGTAAGAATTTTAGCGTGCGAAGTATTCCTAAAACAGTAAAATAATCTATGCTGTAAATGAATGGATGCGCCATAAAAGAAGCGGGAATAAATTAATGTATTTAAGTCATGGTGTTAGCGATGAATCATTATGATGATTTGCAGCGGTTTAAGGATAAAACCCGTTCGCAATTAAAGAATTATAAAGATCTGTCTGCGCAGTCGTCTGCCGAGGAGCGGGGAGACTGGGCGCTCATCAACCAGTTGTCGCCTGGCCGTCAGGAATCTGACCTGGCAATGGGCGGACACGTCTCATCGCCAGTGCCCAAAACCGTGGCTCCCCATATTTTTAGTCAGCCGTCCACCGCGTCGGTGCCTGTATCTGCGCCAGCCAGTCCGCCACATACGCTTCCACCGCTGATGCAGAGTGTAGCCATGCTGCCGCCGACGCCGGTTCAACCCGATATAACCCCCGCGCCGGAATCACACGGCGTCGAGGCCCCGTTGTCGTTTGTTTCCATAACGAAAACAACCGTTACGCCGCCGTCTGCAACGCACACATTTTTCAGCCCGCTGCCGTCTGCGGTTCACCCATTACCCGTTGCAGAAGAACCTCCACAGGCACCGCCTGTTGCCCGGTCGCGCGTGGTGACGCCACCGCCTGAAGCGGTTAACTACTCCCGTCTGTTTGCGCCGAAAGTCGTTGAGCCATCTGCTCCGGACGAAAAAACGAATGAAGAGAAAACGTTGCCTCTCAAATCACTGTTAGAAAGGATTGCTTCATGCCGCTGATCTGTGTGTGTTCACCCAAAGGGGGCGTAGGGAAAACAACCCTTGCGGCGAACCTGACTTATGCGCTGGCGCGCTCGGGGAGCAAGGTACTGGCCATTGATTTTGATGTGCAGAACGCGCTGCGTTTGCACTTTGGTGTACCGTTGTCCGACGAGCGTGGCTATGTCGCTAAATCTGCAGAATCTTATGACTGGGGCCAGGATGTTCTGACTGCCGGCGGCAATATTTTTGTTCTGCCGTATGGTGATGTTAGCGAAGAACAGCGGCTGACCTTCGAGCGTAATCTTGCCAGCGACGAGCATTTTCTGGCGCGCGGGCTGGGTTCGCTGTTGAATTATCCAGGTCTGGTCATTGTGGCCGATTTTCCGCCAGGCCCTTCTGCGGCGCTTAAAGCTATTACGCCATTTGCCGATATGCATCTGGTGGCACTGCTGGCCGATACTGCCTCTATGTCTTTGCTTCCACACGTTGAAAATAATCGCTTAACGGGAAGTGAGCTGAACGATCGTCATGGTCATTTTTTTGTGGTTAACCAGAGCGATACGCGCCGCCAGATCAGCCGCGACGTGACGGGATTTCTTGAAGAGAGATTGGGCGACAGGCTATTAGGTATCGTTCACCGCGATGAAAGCGTCTGCGAAGCTAACGCCTCGCAAAAATCTATTTTCGACGTAAGCCCTTCCTCGGCGGCGGCATTTGATATCGAAATCATTGCCAGAAAAATTGTTGCCAAATTAGGGATCAACGTGGGTGATGGCACGGTACATAACGCGTCACGTAAATCCGGGCTTTAATTTATCTCAGGACGACCTATGAAAAAGTTCCTGTTTTATATGCTGGTGCTGGTGTTAGCGCCAATCGCGTTATTGATTATCGTGACGCCTATGGACAGCCAGAAGCAGTATATTTTCGGCTTTATGAGTATCGGCATCCTCTTTCTGATGGGATTCAGTAAACGGCGAAGCATTTCGGTCATTATGGTGGTGATGTCATTGCTGATGTCTACCCGCTATATGTATTTCCGCTTAACGCAAACCCTGCATTTTAATTCTGAGATAGAAGCCATCCTCGGGATGGGCTTATTTCTGGCAGAAGTCTATATCTGGGTCATGCTGCTGCTGAATTATCTGCAAACGGTCTGGCCGCTTAAACGTGAAATTGTTCCGCTGCCGGATGATATGTCCTTGTGGCCGACAGTTGACGTTTATATTCCGACCTATAACGAACCGCTGGAAGTGGTGCGTGATACCGTGCTTGCGGCACAATGTATTGATTACCCAAGAGATAAGATAAAAATCTATCTGCTTGATGACGGGAGTCGCCGGGAGTTTGCGGTATTTGCTCAGGATGTTGGCGTCGGCTATATCACCCGTACTGAGCATAATCATGCGAAAGCAGGCAACCTGAATCATGCGATGACTATCACCCAGGGTGAGCTAATTTGCGTATTTGACTGTGACCACGTCGCAACGCGTATTTTCCTGCAGGCCACCGTTGGCGGTTTCCTGAAAGATCCGATGCTTGCCCTGGTACAAACGCCGCACTACTTCTACTCGCCGGATCCGTTCGAGCGTAACCTCTCCGTGGGACGCAACATTCCCAATGAGGGAATGCTGTTTTACGGTCCGATCCAGCAGGGTAACGACAACTGGAACGCGACCTTTTTCTGCGGCTCATGTGCGGTGATCCGCCGCAGTGCGCTGGAAGAAATCGGCGGTTTTGCCGTTGAAACCGTGACCGAAGATGCGCATACCGCGCTGAAGATGCAGCGTCGCGGCTGGAAATCCGCGTTTGTCGATATTCCCCTGGCCGCCGGTCTTGCCACTGAACGTCTGGTGCTGCACGTGATCCAGCGTACCCGCTGGGCGCGCGGGATGACGCAGATTTTCCGTCTTGATAACCCGCTGTTCGGTCGCGGCCTGACCTTTCAGCAACGGCTGTGCTACCTCAGCGCCATGCTGTATTATCAGTTTGCTATTCCACGCGTGGTCTTTGTGACCGCGCCGCTGGCGTATCTGCTGTTTAACCTCAATATTATCCACTCTTCCGCCAGCCTGATCCTCGGCTACGCGCTGCCGCATTTGTTCCTCGCCATTTATGTCGGATCGCGAATGAACGGCCGCTATCGCTACAGTTTCTGGGGCGAGATTTACGACATCGTGCTGGCTTTCCATCTGATCCTGCCAACGCTCGTGACCATGATCTTCCCGAAGCGCGGAAAATTTAACGTAACCGATAAAGGCGGACTGCTGGATGTAGGGTACTTCGATTTCAGCGTCGTCAGACCGCATCTGGTGGTGGCATCCCTGCTGGCGATCGCGGTGGTTGCCGGTATTGTGCGCGCCTTTGCCCACGACTTCTTTACCGCCGACCCCAGCGTTATCGCGCTCAATATCGGCTGGGGCGTTTACAGCCTGATCTTCCTGCTGGCGGCGATTGCCGTAGCACGTGAGACGCGGCAGACGCGTAAAACCATCCGTATTGATGTGACTATCCCGGTGCTAATTCACTATGCCAGCGGGTTTGTTACCCGCAGCCAGACGGCCGATCTCTCAATGGGCGGCTGCCGGATGTCAATTGTTGACGATCGGCATACGTTTGATGAAATCGAAGAAGTCGAGCTAATCCTCGAGTCCGGGGCCATTACCATTCCGGCAAAACTGGTGGCAGTCGATAATCAATTCATCCGGGTTATGTTTGATGAAGATATTCCGCTCTCACGCCGTCGTGAACTGGTGCGCGTGGTACTTTCCCGCGCCGATGCGTGGATTAATCCGCCGCGTCAGCAGGATAATCCGTTCCGTTCGTTCGTCACCATCCTGCGCTGCGTATTTGAACTGTTCTGGCTGACATGGAAATCGCGCCGCAGTCGTCAGCGTCCCCGGACGGCTTCGGCAACTGCGACGAAGGAGGATAGTCGCGTATGAAGGGATTAACCACGCTGGCATTGTTGATAGGGACGCTATTTGTGCCTGCACTCCACGCAGAGGAGTCGACGGCACAAGGCGACGCAACGCCGCCGCTGACGTTCCCGTTGTCGACAACGGACGCTCCGGCGACGCCAGACAATACGGCCTCTGATACTCCGGCCACTGAAAACAGCCCTGCCGCGCAACCGTCCCAACAGACGGCGGCACCGGCCACCACAACTGCGCCGTCAGCCACCCCGCAAACGCAGGACGTTTCCGACGCGCTCCCAGCCATGCCGCCTGTAACCCCTGCGGCGTCGGGTTTTATGCCGCCCGCTGACAGCAGCCTCAGTTTTGCTCAAATGGGCGCAGCGCAGGGGATAGCATTAAGCGGCGGCCAGTTCCAGGGCGGCATCGATTTTACCCTGCCGGGCGATCGGGTGATCACCAGCGCGCAGCTGGCGCTGGATGTGGAAGTGTCGCCTGAGATGGCCGCCCGCGGTACGACGCTGCAACTTCAGCTTAACGGCCAGTCGTTGGGCAATGTGCCGCTAAGCGCCTCGGACAACAACGTTTCACATTTTGAACTGGAGATCCCGGCTGCGCTGATGGTGTCCAGTAATAACCTGAATTTCAGAGTCAACGACGGCGACGCCCTGCTGTGCCTGCGCGATGAGAACGAAAAATCCCGGGTCGTTATCATGCCGACCTCGCGCTTTCAGCTTGAAGGCCAGCAGCTGGATATTGGCTCCGATCTCAGCCATTTTCCGAAGCCATTTTTCGATAGTCAGCAGATGACGCCGGTTAATCTGACGTTTAGCTTCCCGGAAAAACTCACGGCGGACACCGTCAGCGCGGCGGCGCTGGTGTCGTCGTGGATGGGAATGCAGGC
The DNA here is from genome assembly GCF_001187865.1 of Klebsiella sp. RIT-PI-d. Classification (NCBI taxonomy): domain Bacteria; kingdom Pseudomonadati; phylum Pseudomonadota; class Gammaproteobacteria; order Enterobacterales; family Enterobacteriaceae; genus Klebsiella; species Klebsiella sp. RIT-PI-d. The sequence goes on along the minus strand of NZ_LGIT01000004.1, from coordinate 239,720 downwards.
AGACTACCGCGGCATTTCATTTGACGCATTAAGCAACCGTCTGCCGGAGCAGCACGGTATTGTGATCGGTCATCCCGGGGAGCGCATCGGCGGATTAACGCTGCCGCAAAGCAACGGCCCGCTGCTGCAGATCATTAATAACCCGGTTAACCCGGTGTATAAACTGCTGCTGATCGTCGGCAAAGATGATGCCGCCTTACGGGCCGCTGCCTGGCGTCTGACGAAAGGCGACTTCCCTGGCCAGATGGCGAGCGCCGATGTTGAAGCCCAGGCGATCCCAACCAGCAAGCCCTATGACGCACCGCGCTGGATCCCGACCTCGCGCCCGGTAAAATTGTCGGAGCTTATTCGTAAAGATCAAAGCACCACCGTATCGGGCGTCTGGCACGCGCCGCTGCAGGTGGCTTTCCGCGCCGCGCCGGATCTCTATTTGTGGGATGGCGAGACGATCCCGCTGCACATTGGCTATCGTTTTCCGTCTGAAACCTGGATTGATGAGGAGAAATCGCGCCTTAGCGTTACGCTCAACAACACGTTTCTCAGCAATTTGCCGATGAATAAACAGGGCTTTCTCGAAATGCTGTGGCGTAAGGCGGGCGGCGACGCGCGGCAGGAGAAAGTGACTATTCCGCTGGAGCCGTATTTGATCTACGGCGATAACCAGCTTTCGCTCTATTTTAACGTTGTACCGAAGCAAACCGCGCCGTGTAGCGTACTGCTGAATAACAACATTAAGAGCCGTCTCAACGACGATTCGTGGATCGATTTGAGCCATACTCAGCATTTCTCAATGCTGCCGAATCTCTCTTACTTTGTCGGTGCCTCTTTCCCGTTTACTCGTCTGGCAGACTATTCGCAGACGGTCCTGTTACTGCCGGAAACGCCGTCTGAAACGCAGGTTGCGACGCTGCTGAATCTTGCTGCACGTTCAGGCAATGCGACGGGAATGCCGCTGGCAAATAACCGTGTCGTGCTGGGTATTCCCGGTGGCGGGACCAGTCTGGAATATCTGCGCCAGCGCGATGTGCTGGCGGTAGGCGGTCTGGATCAGAAAGCATTTATCCAGGGGCTGCTGTCACAATCGCCTTACATCGTCGGCGATAACACACTGAGCGTACGACCACAGACGCCGTGGCAGAAAATACAGCGCTGGCTGCTTGGCGACTGGTCCACGGACAACATTGACGCCGACCGCTATTTTTCATCTAACGAGGCGTGGCGTGGCTTTGTCAGCTATCGCTCACCGTGGGATGCCGAACGCCTGGTGGTTGCTGCCGTGGGCAGCAATGACGATCAGCTTGCCAGGCTGCCGGACGACTTAAGTTCTTCGCGCATTAATGCCGGGATCCGGGGCGATACATCAATTATCACCGATGAAAATGGCGTGCGCAGTTTTCGGGTCAGCAATCAGTTCCCGAGCGGCCAGATGCCGGGCTACATGATGGCTATCTGGTATGCGAACCAGTATTCAGCGCTGCTGGCAATCGTCGGATTAATTGCTGCCTCAATTCTGGGTGTGGCGCTCACCGCCATGTTCAGACGGCACGCCCGCAAGCGCCTCTCTTCAGGGAGCGATAATAATGATGAAACATGATCCGGGTCGTCGTTTGTCTACGCTGTGCCTGACGGGCATGCTGACACTGGGAACGATGAGTGATGTGCTGGCTGCGCCCAACGATGCGGCGCTGAATGCGCTGTTCGAGCAGGCGAAATACTGGCATGAGAAATCGCACGACGAACTGGCGATGGAATCGCTCAGGAAAGTGCTGCTGGTCGATGCCAATAATCCTCAGGCGCTGTATTTAATGGCGCTGTGGACGCAGCAGAATGGCGATACTCAGGCCTCCGCTCAATGGCGGGCGCGGCTGGAAAAAGCATCGCCGGGTGACGCCGGTCTGGAAGCATTATCTAACGCGCGTCAGCTGTCTGCGGTGCCGCAGGGGCAACTTAATCTTGCTCGTCAGCAGGCGCGCAGCGGCAATATTCCCGCTGCGCTGGCAACCTGGAAAAGCATGTTTAACGGCGATATGCCGCCGCAAGGTATTGCTGCTGAGTATTATCTGACCATGGCGAGCGATAAGTCGCTCTATCCCCAGGCGGTGAGTGAACTGCGCCGTTATGTGGCGCAACGACCGCAGGATAGCGCGATCCGCGTGGCGCTGGGCAAAGCGCTGACCTGGCGGGAAGATACGCGCCGGGAAGGGATAGAGATGCTGGAGCCGTTAGCCAGCACAGACAAAGAGGCAGACAGCGGGCTACGCCAGTCGCTGCTGTGGTTAAGCGTGACGCAGGGCGATCGGCGCTATTACGATAGCTGGCTACAGCGGCATCCTCAGGATACCGAGGTGCAAAAATATTATCGTGAGCGGATTGGCGGCATTGCTAAAGGTGAAGGTTTTACCTCCCTGAACAGCGGCGATACCGCGGCGGCAAAGCAGGATTTTGAACAGGTTCTGCAAGCCAACCCGGCGGATGCCGACGCGCTGGCCGGGATGGGTTACATTGCTCAGCGCAGTGGCGATTATCAGGCGGCGGCGCAGTATCTCAACCGTGCCGCCAGTCAGGGTGGCGAGGCGGCGGACGAGCGTAAAAATCAGGCCGATGACGCCGAATTTTATGGCCGGCTGGCCCAGGCTCAACAGGCGTATAAGCAGGGTAACATCAGCCAGGCGCTGGCGCTCTCTGCGCCACTGGCTCAGCAGAGCGGCGATCGCGGCATTGCCGGCAAGCTGTTCCGCGCCGATATCCTGCGCCAAAGCAAGGATTACGCTCAGGCCGAGCAAACGCTGCGGGCGGTGCTGAATGACCAGCCGCAGAACGCGGCAGCGCGGGAAAATCTCTACTATGTGCTGCGCGAGCAAAATAAAACCGCGGAGGCACAAACGGTCCTGCGCACTCTGCCGCAGAATCTACAGTCGCGGCTTCAGCCGCGCGTCGTGACCGGCGTGCCGGGTGACAGCATTCGTCGCCAGGCGCAACAGCAGGCGGCCAGCGGTAACGTTCCGCAGGCGATCGCCACGCTGCGCCAGGGCGTAGCGCGCAATCCGGACGATTTCTGGCTGCGTCTGGATCTGGCGCGCCTGCTACAAAAATCCGGCGGCGAAAATGAAGCGGCTGCCGTGATGGCACCGGCTTACCGTGCCGGTGCCGGCGCCAATGCGCTGTACGCCGCCGCGCTGTTTTCCAGCGAAAATGGGGCCTGGCAGCAGGCACAAACTTTACTCTCGCGCATTCCGACCGCCAGCCAGAATACGCAGATGCGCGATCTTCGCCAGCGGGTAAACTACAACTTGCAGATTGCCATGGCGCAGAACTACCTGGCGCAGGGCAACACCGTGGCGGCCATGAATACCCTGAAGGCGCTGTCGTCGCAGCCGCCGAAAGATCCGGCTGACGTCGGTAAACTGGCGCGTCTGCTGGCGCAAAGCGGCGATATCACCACTGCCGTCGCGCTGGTGCGTAACAATATCAGCTCGGGTATTCAGGGCGGGGCCGGTGACTATGCGGATCAAGTGACGGTGCTGAATCAGGCCGGATTGACCAGTGAAGCGCAGGCGCTGCTGGCGAATCCAACCCTGCGTGCGGAAAGCACGCCGAGCCAGCTCGCCAGTCTGCAAAATGGCTATATCGTCAACGATGCTGATCGGCTGCGTGAGCAGGGCAATTATGCGGCGGCATACGATAAGCTCATCCGGGCGCTGCAACAGGAGCCGCAGAATACCGATTTAATGTTCGCGATGGCGCGGCTGTATCAAAGCGGCAAAATGAACAAAGAAGCCGGAGTGGTGTACGACTATTTAATTACCCGTGATTCACCCGATCAGGCAGTGCGGGCGGGCGCTATTGATGTCGCGCTGTCTGACGGCAATACCGAGCGGGCGACGCAACTGGCGCGTGGACTGCGTAATGACAATACCCCGGACCGTCTGATCCTGCTTTCACGGGTGGAAGAGGCGCAGGGCAATCATCAACGCGCGCTCACCTACCTGCGTAGCGCCCGCGGTCGCGTGCTTGGGTTGCAGACCAGCAATAATTCAGCCACGCCGAACGTGGGAGGATTGCTGGCCGCAGATAACCCGTTTGTCGGCACGTCACGGCTTGAACCGCAGGCGCGTACCGCCTCAACCTATGGCCGCACCTTGCCGTGGCAGGTAGGTGCAGTCTCTGCCGGTGAACCGGATATGGCGATGCCGGGCAGTCAGCGCACCGACCTGCCGGTTGAAACCGCGCAGAATCGAACCCTGCGCCAAATTGATACCATGATGGAGCAGCTGGAAGAGAAAACCGGAACCTGGTTACAGGGCGGGGTAGAAGTGCGTAGCCGCGATGGTGAATCGGGCACCAGCAAACTGACGGAAGTAAAAGCGCCGCTGACCTGGTCTTCCTCACCGTTTGGCGAGTCGCGTTTTGAATTTACCGCCACGCCAATTACCCTGAATGCCGGGAGCGCGTCCGGCGATGCCTGGCGGCGTTACGGATCGAATCCGCTGTCCAGCGCGGTGTCCAACATCGCCGCTACGGCCGCCAGCGAGCAGCAGGCTATCGCTGCCATGACTGAGACTCAGCGTGAAACCTATTTTGCCAGTAATCCTGGCGCCCGGGCATTAAGCACGCTCGGTACGATCGATGCCGCAACGCTGAATCCAACAACCAGTACCGGTCTTGAAAATCTGGCGCGGTTGCGTAATGTCGATTCTGGCCAGGTGGCGGGCTATCTTGCTTCCTCGAGCCTTAAGCCTAATGTTAATGAGCCAGGAGATTCGTCCACCGATTCACAGAAAGCTAACGGCGTTGAGCTGAGTATGGCGCTCAGTGGCAATCAGTATCGCCTTGATGTGGGCACCACGCCGCTGGGGCAGGATCTCAATACCCTGGTCGGCGGCGTCAAATGGTCGCCTAAGCTGACCAATTATCTGTCGCTGATCCTGACCGGTGAGCGGCGGGCGTTGACCGACAGCCTGCTGTCGTATGTCGGAATTAACGACTCCTACTCCGGCAAGCGCTGGGGGCAGGTGACCAAAAATGGTGGGACGGTTCAGCTCAGTTATGACGACGGGGATGCCGGTTTTTACATTGGCGGGGGCGGCTACAGCTACCTCGGAGAAAACGTCGCCAGTAACACCAGCGTAAATGCTAACGCCGGGGTTTATCTGCGGCCTTTCCATGATGATTACAGTCAGCTCCAGACCGGATTAAGCATGAGTTTTATGGACTACTCGAAAAACCTGAGTCAGTTCACCTTTGGTCAGGGCGGGTATTTCAGTCCGCAGAACTACGTCAGCGTGTCGCTGCCGGTTGATTTAACCCAGAAATACGATAGCTGGACCCTGAAAGTCGGCGGCTCGGTGGGATATCAGTCTTATACGCAGGACAGCAGTGACTACTTCCCGACCCAGGCTGGCTGGCAGCAGCAACTTGAAACGGCCGTCGCCAATGGATTTGCCAAAGAAGCACAGTATAAATCCACCTCGGAAAGCGGACTGGGTTATACGGTACGCGCGGGTGCAGATTATAAAGTGAATAAGCAGATGAGTATTGGCGGCCAGGTCGGCTATGACACCTTTGGTGATTACAACGAAAGCACGGCCGGACTGTGGTTCCGCTATATGTTAGGGAATGAATAATGGATAACACTACTGCGCTAAAGGCTTATTTCCAGCATCAGCAAACGCCTGCCGGGTGGTTTGATCTTCTGACCATTATGGTGGATGGCATGATCCGCAATGCCGGTGAGCGAGACAGTCAGCCGTTCCTGCAACAAATGGGGGAAACGCTGGCCGATCTCTATCCGCTGCCGGATGCCGAAACGCTGGGCGATCTGGAACAGAATATTAATCATCGGCTTGCCGCCTTCAACTGGGGCAGAGTGGACGTGAGTGTAGGAGAAATGGGGCTGGTGGTCCGCCATCAGGCGCTGCCTGTCAGCCGTGATGAAGAGGGGCAGGTCCGCTGGTGTAACGCGTTTTGTGCAATACTGGAAGGACTTTATGCGCGCTGGCTTCAGGGGCAGGGCGGAGAGGAACACCTGCTGTTCCAGCGGGAACATCTTTTCTCCGTCGACGACGTGCAGTTCCGTTATTTCAATCCGTAATGATGAGTGAATTATGCTTTTGCGAATGTTGTCTGCCACGGTTGTTATGACCATGCTGTTGTTTACCTCTCTGGCACAGGCCAGTACCGCCTGGGAGAGTTATAAAGGCCGCTTTTTAATGCCGGACGGCCGTATTGTCGATACCGGCAACGGTAATGTCTCGCATACCGAGGGGCAGGGCTTTGCCATGCTGATGGCGGTGGCGAATAATGATCGTCCGGCGTTTGATAAACTGTGGCAGTGGACTGACAGCCATTTAAAAAATAAAGACACCGGGCTGTTTTACTGGCGTTATAACCCGGTCGCGCCCGATCCAGTGGCGGATAAAAACGATGCTACCGACGGTGATGCATTAATTGCCTGGGCACTGTTGAAAGCGCAACAGCGCTGGCAGGATAATCGCTATGGTGCGGCCTCGGATGCTATTACCCAGGCGCTCATCAAATACACGGTGATCGAGTTTGCCGGTTATCGTGTCATGCTTCCGGGGCAAAACGGCTTTAACCTCAATACGCGGGTCAATCTGAACCCCTCTTATTTCATTTTTCCCGCATGGCAGGATTTTGCCCGCCGCAGCTATCTTAAGGTCTGGCAGGAGTTGATTCGTGACGGCCAGACGCTGGTCGGTAAAATGGCATGGGGTGAAGCTCAGCTACCTACGGACTGGGTGGCGCTGGCTGCCGATGGCACGCTCAGCCCGGCAAAAGAGTGGCCAGCGCGTATGAGTTATGATGCGATCCGCATTCCTCTCTATATTCGCTGGCAGGATCCACAAAGCCCGCTGCTTACCCCGTGGCGACAGTGGTGGAAAACGTTCCCGCGTCAGCAAACGCCCGCGTGGATCAACGTGGTCAACGGTGAGCGAGCGCCCTATAACATGAACGAAGGATTACTGGCCGTACGTGATTTGACGATGGGAGAGAATCAGTCAGAGCCGCAGATCACCGCCCAGGACGATTACTATTCCGCAAGCCTTAAAATGCTGGCCTGGATGGCTGCTAAAGGGAATTAATTTGCCTGAAAAGGGGGCACTGTAGCGTATTTGCGTACCGGCAAATGCGGATTCGTCGCGTTCTCTCTCTCATTGCCTTACGATCGGGTATAATCGGAATCCGCTCAGGAGAATGTTCCTGAGCGGATGTCTGAGTCTGTACTAGTGGAGAGTTAATTTGCGCGTCAGCCGTTCTCTAACCATAAAACAAATGGCAATGATTTGTGTCGTTGCCATGTTTTTCTTGTTCATTTTTTGCTTCATTTTACTCTTTCACTTTGTGCAACAGAGTCGCTATGACACCGCGTCTCAGCTTGAAAGCATTGCCCGATCAGTCCGCGAGCCGCTTTCTTATACCATTTTGAAAGGCGATATTCCGGAGGCCGAAACTATTCTGCAGCGCATTCAGCCTGCGGGAATTGTCAGCCGTGCTGATGTCGTCCTGCCTAATCAGTTTCAGGCGCTACGGATGAGCTTTATTACCGAAAGACCGGTGCCGGTTACGATCACGCGCATTTTCGAATTGCCGGTGCAGATCTCACTGCCGATTTATTCCCTGGAGAGGCCGGCAAATCCCCAGCCGCTGGCCTATCTCGTATTACAGGCTGACTCCTGGCGCATGTACCGTTTCGTCATGAGTGCGCTTTCTACGTTAGTAACTGCTTACTTACTTCTCGTGCTGGTAATGACCGTGGCGATTACCTGGTGTAGCAGCCGCCTGATTGTGCGCCCGCTGCGGCAGATGGCCCGGGAACTCAATGAAACGTCGCTTCATGAAGTGCCGGGACATCAGCTCACCTTGCCGCCTCTGCATCACGATGATGAAATTGGTATGCTGGCGCGCAGTTATAATCGCCATCAGCAGGTGCTGCTGCGTCATTATGAAGAGTTGAATAACCATTCGACCCGCTTCCCGGTTTCCGGACTGCCGAATAAAAGCTTCCTGCTGGCCCTGTTGGATCAAAACATCGCGCACAGTAGCGGCCCGGCGCTGATGGTAATCGCCTGTGAAACGTTGCAGGATACCGCCGGTGTATTGCAGGAAAATCAGCGTGAAATGCTGCTGCTGACGCTGGTGGAGAGGCTGAAATCCGTCCTGTCGCCTAAAATGGTGCTGACCCAGGTCAGCGGCTACGACTTTGCAGTCATTGCGCACGGCGTCAAAGAGCCGTGGCACGCGATTACATTAGGTCAGCAAGTCCTTACTTCTGTGAATGAGCGCCTGCCGGTCCAGAGCATTCAGCTTCGCCCAAGCGCCAGTATCGGCATTGCCATGTTTGCCCGCGATCTCTCTGCCGAGCAGCTTTATCGCCGGGCGTTTTCTGCTGCTTTTACCGCACGTCGCAAAGGTAAAAATCAGATTGAATTTTTCGATCCCGAGCAGATGGAAAAAGCGCAGCGGCGGCTAACGGAAGAGAGCGATATTCTCCATGCGCTGGATAATCAACAGTTTGCCATCTGGTTCCAGCCGCAGATTGATACGCACAGCGGCAAAATCTGTAGTGCAGAAGTTTTACTGCGTCAGCTTCAGCCTAACGGACAGTGGGAACTTCCCCACGATCTCATTGATACCATTGAGTCCTGCGGACTGATGGTCACCGTCGGGTATTGGGTACTTGAAGAAGCTTGTCGTCAGCTTGCCGCGTGGCGCGCAAAAGGACTGCGTATGCCGCTATCCGTCAATATTTCCGCGCTGCAACTGCTACATCACGATATGGTTCCCGACCTGCTGGAGCTATTGAACCGTTATCGCATTGAGCCTGGTTCGCTGATCCTCGAGGTCACTGAAAGCCGCCGCATTGACGATCCGCAGGCGGCTATTGCCATTCTGCGTCCGCTGCGCAACGCGGGGGTCAGTATTGCCCTGGACGACTTTGGCATGGGCTACGCCGGGCTGCGACAATTGCAACATATGAAATCGCTGCCGGTAGATATGCTCAAAATCGACAAAATTTTTGTTGATGGCATTCCTGAAGATACCAGTATGGTGTCGGCCATTGTACAGATGGCGCAAAGTCTCAACCTGAGCATTGTGGCGGAAGGGGTGGAAGAACAGGCCCAGTATGAGTGGCTGAAAGCGGCAGGCGTCGATTACGTTCAGGGGTTCCTGTTCGCCAGCGCCCTGTCGCCTGAACAGTTTGAGCAGACCTGGTTTACCGCGCAGCATGTTAAGGAAGGCCAGTGAGTTTATTGCGCTTGTGCGAGTCAGCTCAAATTTTTTAACAAAAATGTTTCAAAGTTGAACTTGGTTCATGTCTGGAATGTTTCTTGAGTGTTATTTTAAAACCGCAGGGGCACTAACCCTACACTCCCTGTGGTTTTATCTTAAGGACATCCTAATGAAAACCTCATTGTTTAAAAGCCTCTATTTTCAGGTTCTGACGGCCATCGCCGTCGGTATTTTGCTGGGGCACTTCTACCCTGAACTGGGCGCACAAATGAAGCCGCTGGGCGATGCGTTTGTGAAGCTCATCAAAATGGTTATTGCTCCGGTTATTTTCTGTACCGTCGTCACGGGCATCGCTGGCATGGAGAGCATGAAAGCGGTTGGCCGGACCGGAGCCGTCGCACTGCTCTATTTTGAAGTCGTGAGTACCATTGCGCTGATTATCGGTTTGATTATCGTCAACGTGGTGCAGCCGGGAGCCGGAATGAATGTCGATCCAGCTACGCTGGACGCTCAGGCCGTCGCCGTTTACGCCGAACAGGCGAAAGACCAGGGAATTGTGGCCTTCCTGATGGATATTATTCCGGCAAGCGTGATCGGTGCGTTCGCCAGCGGTAACATCCTGCAGGTCCTGATGTTTGCTGTACTGTTTGGTTTTGCCCTGCATCGTCTCGGCAGCAAAGGCCAGCTGATTTTCAACGTGATTGAAAGCTTCTCGCAGGTCATTTTCGGCATCATCAATATGATCATGCGCCTGGCACCCATCGGCGCATTTGGCGCGATGGCGTTTACCATCGGTAAATACGGCGTCGGGACGCTGGTACAACTGGGGCAGCTGATCCTGTGCTTCTACGCCACCTGCATTCTCTTCGTGGTGGTGGTGCTCGGCTCCATTGCCCGCGCAAACGGCTTCAGCATCTTTAAGTTTATCCGCTACATCCGTGAAGAGTTACTCATTGTTCTGGGCACATCTTCCTCAGAATCAGCGCTACCGAGAATGCTGGATAAGATGGAGAAGCTGGGCTGCCGTAAATCGGTAGTAGGGCTGGTGATCCCGACGGGATACTCCTTTAACCTGGACGGAACCTCTATCTATCTGACCATGGCTGCGGTGTTTATTGCTCAGGCTACCAATACGCACATGGATATTTTCCACCAGATCACGCTGCTGGTGGTACTGCTGCTGTCATCAAAAGGGGCGGCAGGCGTCACCGGCAGCGGATTTATCGTTCTTGCAGCGACCATTTCAGCTGTCGGCCACCTGCCTGTCGCCGGGCTGGCGCTGATTCTGGGCATTGACCGCTTTATGTCAGAGGCCCGCGCGCTGACCAATCTGATTGGTAACGGCGTCGCCACCATCGTGGTCGCTAAGCGCGTGAAGGAACTCGATCATAAACAACTCACCGATACGCTGAATAATCGTGCGCCAGGCGGCAAATCGCACGAAATATCCTCTTAATTCCCCCGTTATTGCCGTAGTCCCTTGATGGGCTACGGCCTCCTGAGCATAATTGACGATTATTTTCTGAAATCCACGCGACATTTTCCGCTTTGCGTGGTCTTAGAAAATGATTTTCCATACTCAAAATAGTCCTCATTGCAGGATGGTCTTGTCTTTATTACCAGGAATGTTGATCAGGGGTTTACATGCAGGGCACAAAAATTCGACTCTTAGCCGGTAGTTTATTGTTAATAGCAACGGCTGGTTATGTGCAGGCAGAAGCGCTCCAGCCCGACCCGGCCTGGCAACAAGGGACGCTGGCAAATGGTTTTCAATGGCAGGTATTATCGACGCCGCAGCGCCCCAGCGATCGCATCGAGCTTCGCCTGCTGATCAATACCGGTTCACTGGCTGAAAATACGCAGCAAATCGGCTTTAGCCATTTTATTCCGCAAATTGCGCTTTCGCAGCATGGCAGCTTACAGCCGGTGCAGGCGCAATCGTTATGGCAGCAGGGTTCGAACCCGGATCGCCCCCTGCCGCCAGTCATTGTTTCCTATGACCACACGCTGTTTAATCTGAGCTTGCCAAATAACCGTAACGACTTGCTGAAAGAAGCGCTGACGTGGCTTGCGGACAGCTCGGGCAGGCTGAACATAACACCTGAGACTATTAACGCCACGCCAGAAAATGATAACAAGATCATGACCTGGCCTGTTGATACCAAAGAAGGCTGGTGGCGCTACCGGCTGAAAGGATCGACCATGCTTGGCCACGATCCCGCCGATCCGCTGAAAAAACCGGTCGACGCTGAGCAGGTGAAGTCTTTCTATCAAAAATGGTATACCCCGGATGCCATGACGCTGATTGTGGTCGGTAACGTCGATAGTCGCTCGGTCTCAGAGCAAATCAGCAAAACCTTCGGCGAGCTAAAAGGAAAACGCGAGACGCCTGCTCCAATGGCAACGCTATCGCCGATGCCGCGGAATGCGGTCAGCATTATGACTGATACGGTGCAGCAGGATCGTCTGTCGGTGATGTGGGATAACCCGTGGCAACCTATCCGTGAATCGGCATTGCTTCAGCGCTACTGGCGTGCGGATTTAGCGCGTGAAGCACTGTACTGGCACGTTCAGCAGAATCTGAGCAAAAGTAACGCCAAAGATATCGCTATGAGCTTTGATTGCCGCGTGCTTTATCAGCGCGCCCAGTGCGGAATCAATATTGACTCTTCTAATGAGAAGCTGAACACCAGTCTGGTGACGGTGGCTCGTGAACTGGCCACGCTGCGTGAAAAAGGGCTGACCGAAGAGGAATTTAATGCGCTGGTGGCGCAGAAGAAGCTGGAGCTGCAAAAGCTGTTCGCCACCTATGCCCGCACGGATACTGACGTGCTGATCAGCCAGCGTATGCGCGCTCTGCAAAATCAGGTAGTCGATATCGCGCCTGAGCAGTATCAGAAGCTGCGTCAGAGCTTCCTTGATAGCCTGACGCTGGAGATGCTCAATCAGGATCTTCGCCAGCAGCTGTCTCAGGATATGTCACTGGTGCTGCTGCAACCCAAAGGCGAACCGGAATACGATATGAAAGCCTTACAGGCGAGCTGGAATGAGATCATGCAGCCGTCTGAAGCTGTTGCACCGGCCATCGCTCAGGAAGACATACATCAGGAAGTATCCGATATTCCTCCGGCACAGTAAGCCTTTCTTCAGTCGCGGCCTCAGCGTGAGGCCGCCCGTCATGGTGGGACGACGATGAACAGTTGCGCAGATGCCATTTTAACCCTTGAACGTGAACGAGGAATTGCTTTTCCACCGCGGTATAGACAGTTTCTGTCAGAAGAGATTAAAGACAGTGAGCTTTATGAAATCCTGGCTATAAATGATTGTTACGTCTGTTTTTATAATATTTTCGATCTTAATGAGCGTAACGAAACGTACCAGATTCACCAGGCCGCACCGGACTACTTTATGATTGGTCAGGATGGCGATATCGGCTATTTTGTGCGGGTCGAAAAGCATTCCGCAGATGATGAAATCATGAGTGTGGATTTGGGGGCGGTGGGCTGTGTGGCGATGCATAGCGAAGCCCGCGATATTTATGCTTTCCAGGGGTGAATGGGCTGGGCTGACGTTGTTCCACCCTCACCCCAGCCCTCTCCCTGAGGGAGAGGGAGTAAATCGTACCCGCTTTTAATCCCGCCCGCCGGACAGTTCCCTCTCCTGGGGGAGAGGGTTAGGGTGAGGGCGAATTTACGCCGGCATGGCCTCACGAGGAATAATGGCCCCGCGGTACTGAATCACGGTGCTGGCGGTGAGATGTCCGCGTTTAGCGGCTTGCGCTGCGTCGCCACCGGCCAGACGTACCGCCAGATAGCCGGCGCTGAAGGAATCCCCTGCGGCCGTGGTATCAACGACGCTTTCTTTCGGCAGTTTTACCGCCGCAACCTCAATCACCGGCTCGTTATCCACGGCGACCAGGCAGGAGTCCGCACCGCGCTTGATAATGATTTCTTGCACGCCAGCTGCCTGAGTGCGGGTGATCACCTCATCAATCGGTTTCTCGCCCCACAATGCGTCTTCATCGTCCAGCGTCAGGAAGGCGATATCAGTACACGCCAGCATCTGCTGATAAACCTGCTGCGTCTCCTGCTGACTTGCCCACAGGCGCGGACGGTAGTTGTTGTCGAAAATGATCTTGCCGCCGTTGGCCCGGCATTCACGCAGTAGGGTGAACAGTTTTTCACGGCTGGACGGACTCAGGATCGCCAGGCTGATGCCGCTCAAATAAAGGTAATCAAAGGTCGCCAGCTTCTCGCAGATAGCCGCAGACTCTGACGTTTCGAGCCAAAATTTTGCTGCGGCTTCATTACGCCAGTAGCGAAAAGTACGCTCGCCGGTATCATCAGTTTCGATGTAATACAGGCCAGGCAGACGGTCTGCCATCCGTTGGATCAGCCCGGTGCCGACATTTTCACCCTGCCATGCATCCAGCATCTGCTGGCTGAAATTATCATTACCCAGCGCGGTAACGTATTCCACGCTCAGTTGGTCTGCCGGCACCTGGCGCGCAATATAAACGGAGGTATTAAGCGTATCGCCGCCGAAGCCGCGCTTCACTTCTGCTCCTTTTTCTGACATCTCAATCATACATTCGCCGATAACGGCAATTTTCTTAGACATACAGTTAACCTGATCTGAAGCGGGAAATAGGGGTAGTCTGCTCTGTAGACATTTTCCGGTCAACTATATTAAAACAACGTTCCATTAATTTTTTGAGCTGGCGCGCGTTATGTGTCGATTTTGTCTTACAGATTTTCATTTTGCCCTTCGTTGAACATAAAGTTCTCAACGTCTGCGCCGATAACTCTTTGACGAGTTCCGACAGATCATCCCCTTTGTACAGGACATCTGAGATGAAGTTAAAGCAGGTTATCCAGCAGCTGAATATGCCTGAGGCAGAGATTGAAAGCCTTCAGGAGCGACGCTATTGGCTACAGTGTCAGCTTGCCTGGACCTATCAGCCGATCTACAGAACGGATGGTCGCCTGATGGCGATCGAAGTTCTGACGATGGTGACCCATCCTGATAATCCTGGGCAGCGTATTCCTCCCGATCGTTATTTTGCCGAAGTTGCGGTACGTCAGCGGATGGATGTTGTGAGGGATCAACTTGCTGCGCTCAAGCAAAGAGAGGCATTTTTTGAGCAAAATCAGGTGCTGGCATCGGTAAACGTTGATGGCCCAACGCTACTGGCGATACGTCAGGACAAAGCGTTGATGGCAACGATCAACAGTCTGCCGTGGTTACGGCTGGAGCTGGTTGAGCATGTGCGGCTACCGGTTGATTCATCTTTTGCCTCATTTTGCGAATTTGGCCCGCTGTGGCTGGACGATTTTGGCACCGGCATGGCGAATTTCTCCGCGCTTAGCGAAGTACGTTACGACTACATTAAAGTCGCACGCGATCTGTTTATCATGCTGCGTACCACGCCGGAGGGGCGCAATTTGTTCACTCTGCTGCTCGAGTTGATGAATCGCTACTGTCAGGGCGTCATTGTAGAAGGCGTCGAGACGCTGGAAGAGTGGCTTGATGTTCAGCAGTCTCCGGCCTTTGCCGCACAGGGCTATTTCCTTGCAAGGCCGGTACCGATGGCCACGCTTGACGATGTCGTAATACAGTTTGCGCCGTAGTATGGGATCAAGAAAGATCTGCCTTAAAAATCCGTTTTTGCGGGTTACTCTTTCATAAATAAGGGATCTACCGCTCCCTTTTCTGTCAGCCTCAACTATCTTTAGGACAGTAGAGTAATCAGAAAGCGGAGTAGGGCATGTCTAAAACAAGTAAAATACTTGCCATTATCTTTGGGACGCTGGTGCTGCTCATCGTCGTCGCCATCATTATTATTGCGACCTTTGACTGGAATCGCCTGAAGCCGACCATTAACGAGAAAGTCTCTACCGAGCTTAATCGTCCGTTCGCTATTCGTGGTGATTTGGGCGTGGTGTGGGAACGGCAAAAGCAGGAAACGGGCTGGCGAAGCTGGGTTCCGTGGCCGCATGTCCATGCGGAAGATATTATCCTCGGCAACCCGCCGGATATCCCGGAAGTCACTATGGTGCATCTGCCGCGCGTAGAAGCCACGCTGGCTCCGCTGGCGCTTCTCAGTAAAACCGTTTATTTACCGTGGATCAAACTGGTGCGGCCTGACGCTCGTCTGATCCGTCTTTCCGAGAAGAACGATAACTGGACGTTCGATCTCGCCGCCGATGACAAAGAAAAAGAGAACGCCCAGCCATCAGCCTGGTCATTCCGTCTCGACAATATTCTTTTTGACCGCGGGCGCGTGGCGATTGACGATAAAGTCAGCCGTGCTGATATCGAAATTCTGATTGATCCGTTAGGTAAACCACTGCCTTTTAGTGAAGTGACCGGCAGTAAAGGTAAGGATGATAACGGGAAGGTTGGCGATTATGTTTTCGGCCTGAAGGCAAAAGGGCGTTATAACGATCAGCCCCTGACCGGTACCGGAAAAATCGGCGGAATGCTGGCATTGCGCAGTGAAGGCACGCCGTTCCCGGTACAGGCCGATTTCCGTTCGGGCAATACTCGCGTGGCCCTGGACGGTACGGTTAACGATCCGATGAATATGGGCGGCGTCGATCTGCGTCTTAAGTTCTCCGGCGATTCACTGGGCGAACTGTATGATTTAACCGGCGTGTTATTGCCGGATACGCCGCCGTTTGAAACCGACGGCCGGCTGGTTGCTAAAATCGACAGCGAGAAATCCTCGGTCTTCAATTACCGTAACTTTAACGGGCGTATCGGCGACAGCGATATTCATGGCTCGCTAACCTATACCACCGGTAAGCCGCGGCCTAAGCTGGAAGGCGATCTCGAATCACGCCAGCTACGTCTGGCAGACCTCGGGCCGCTGATTGGCGTTGATTCGGGCAAAGGGGCTGAGAAGTCGAAGAAATCCGAGCAGAAGAAAGGAGAGAAAAGCGTACAGCCTGCGGATAAAGTCCTGCCTTATGACCGTTTTGAGACGGACAAGTGGGACGTAATGGACGCGGATGTTCGCTTCAAAGGTCGCCGTATTGAACATGGCAGCAGCCTGCCGATCAGTAATCTGACGACGCATCTGACGCTGAAAAATGCCGATTTGCGTTTACAACCGCTGAAGTTTGGCATGGCGGGCGGGACCATCTCTTCCAATATTCATCTCGAAGGTGATAAAAAACCGATGCGCGGCGTGGCCGATATTCAGGCTCGCCGTCTGAAGCTCAAAGAGCTGATGCCTGATTCAGAAATGATGCAAAAAACGCTGGGTGAAATGAACGGCGATGCGGAGTTCCGCGGCACCGGTAATTCGGTTGCGGCACTGCTGGGCAACAGTAACGGTAATCTCAAATTGCTGATGAACGACGGGCTAATCAGTCGTAATCTGATGGAGATTGTCGGGCTTAACGTAGGTAACTTTGTGGTCGGGCAACTGTTTGGCGATGAAGAAGTGCGGGTGAACTGCGCGGCAGCTAATCTGGACATTAAGAACGGCGTAGCGCGGCCACAAATCTTCGCCTTCGATACCGAGAATGCGCTGATTAACGTTACCGGCACCGCCAGTTTCGCCTCCGAGCAGCTGGATTTGACGATTGACCCGGAGAGTAAAGGCATCCGCATTGTTACGCTGCGCTCGCCGCTGTACGTGCGTGGAACCTTTAAAAATCCGCAGGCAGGTGTGAAAGCGGGTCCGCTGATTGCACGTGGTGCGGTCGCTGCTGCGCTGGCCACTCTGGTCGCCCCGGCGGCAGCGCTGGTGGCATTAATTTCGCCGTCCGAAGGTGATGAAAATCAGTGCCGGAATATCCTGGCGCAAATGAAAAAGTAAGTCCGTATGAGAAAAGCCCGGTGACGCTGCGCGTACCGGGCTTTTTTTTGGGTTGTTATTCAATTGTGGATGTACAGACTGGACGCTCAACGGTAGGCCGGGGCAAGCGCAGCGCCGTCCGGCCTCATAACATCACAGCAATTGATTGCGGGTTTCGTGGGTCAACAGCAGAGCAATCAAGGTCAGAGCGGCCATGGCAGCCAGATAAATCCCGACATAGACCAGACCATAATTCGCCTGTAGCCAGGTTGCAATGTATGGTGCCACCGATGCGCCCAGGATCGACGAAACGTTATACGAGAAAGATGCGCCGGTATAACGTACCTCGGTCGGGAATAATTCTGGCAGCAGCGCGCCCATCGGGCCAAAGGTCAGCCCCATCAGACTCAGGCCAATCAATAAATAGGCCATCACCAGCATCGGTTCACCTGAGCCAAGCAGCGGCGGGAAGACGAACAGCGCGAACAGAATAATCAGCGAGGTAATGACAATCATGCTGGCGCGGCGACCAAAACGGTCTGCCAGCAGGCCCGCAATCGGCACCATCACGCCAAAGCCAATTACCGCCATCATCAACATCCACAGCACGTCATTGCGCGGCAGACCCAGCCCTTGCGGTGCTGCTGCGGTGCTGAAGGTCATTGAATAAACGGTCATGATGTAAAACAGCGTATAGGTCGCCAGCATGATAAAGGTGCCCAGGACGGTGACCCGCAGATGTTTAGTCAGCAGTGTTCCCATCGGGATTTTCACCTGCTTCTTCGCCGCGGCAACCTTAGCAAATACTGGCGTTTCATGAAGTGATACGCGCACGTACAGGCCGATAAGCACCAGTACTGCCGAGAAGATAAACGGAATACGCCAGCCCCAGCTCATGAACTGCTCATCGGTTAGCAGCCAGGAGAGCAGCAGGAACGTGCCGTTAGCGAAGAAGAAACCAATCGGCGCACCGAGTTGCGGAAAGGAGCCATACAGCGCACGTTTGCGCGGCGGGGCATTTTCAGTCGCCAGAAGCGCCGCACCTCCCCATTCACCGCCCAGGCCAAGACCCTGGCCAAAACGCGCCAGCGCCAGCAGCAGCGGTGCCAGGATGCCGATGGTTTCATAGGTCGGTAACAGGCCGATGGCAACCGTTGAGATCCCCATCGTCAGCAATGAAGCAACCAGCGTGACTTTACGGCCCACGCGATCGCCAAAGTGGCCAAATACCGCTGAACCGATAGGACGGGCAATAAAGGCAATAGCAAAGGTTGCCAGCGACTGTAGCGTCGCCGCCGTCGGATCGCCCTGCGGGAAAAAGATATGCGGAAATACAATGACCGCAGCGGTGGCGTAAATATAGAAGTCGAAAAACTCAATGGCAGTACCAATGAGAGAGGCAACGACGACCTTATTACGGGAGTTGACCGGTGCGATATCTGCGGCGGTGTCGAGCGTAGTTGTGGCGGTTGCTGGCATAATTATTTCTTATTTTATGGCGAACGAACGGCCATATTACGCACAGCAAAAGCGACATTTCAATGTGCAGACGTCGCGCAGAAAGGTCAAAAAAAAGGCAAAAAGAGAATAATGTTTATCACTGTAAAAAATCGTCTATGAAATGCTTCACAGAATTTGAAACTTAGCATTTAAAACCAGTTTTTGGTTAAATAAAAGTTACAGGTTAGTTTTATCTACTGAAATGGCGCTGCGGGCTGAAGTTTTGCTTTTAATTCAGCCCGCCGCGGCTTTTATTTATGCGATTTTCCCGGCATGTGAGGGTCGTCTTTATACTCTGCTGTCGCGATCCACGCCGCGCAGAACAGGGTCAGACGGGCGAAGAAGTAGAAGAACGCCATGACGCCCAGCACGGAGCCAAATGCGGCACCTGACGGCGAGGAGGCCAGTGAAGGCAGGGTCCAGGTCATAATGATTTTAATAACCTCAAAGCCAATTGCTGCAATCAGGGTGCCGCGCATTAATGCTTTGCGACGCGGGCGGTGACGCGGCAGACGCCAGAAAATCCAGAAGAACAGCAGGTAGTTGGCAAAAATCGAGATTGCCAGGCCAATCAGCTGCCATACCGGTTTCAGCCAGTCGATGTAATCAAGATAGAGCCAGGAGATGATTTTTTCCTGCGCAGCCCCGGCAATAGAGGTAATCGACAGCGTGATCACCAGCGCAATCAGCAGACCAATCAGCGAAATAAAGTCGCGGAGGTATTTTACCCAGAATTTTTCATCTTCCTGCGTTTTACTCTCCCAGACATCACGCGACTGAGCACGGATGGCCTCGCGCAGGTTGCCCACCCAGTTTACCCCGGAATAGAGCGCTACCAGCAGGCCAACAATACCGACCGTCGTACGCTGCTGTACGGCGGTACTGATCGTACTTTTCAGGGTAGAGGCTGTCGTCGGGTCATTTACGCTATCAAGGATTTTATTGAAAATATCCTGTAAGAGCGTGGGATGAGAGGCGAGGATAAACCCGGCTGCGGCAAAACAGACCATCAGGATAGGGATCATTGATAAGAAAGAGAAATAAGTGATCGCGGCACCAAACTGATTGCCGAGTCGATCATTAAAACGTTCAGCCGCGCGGATAATATGTGCAACCATTGGGCGGCGCTGAATTTTCTCGGCCGTCTCCGTCACCGTCGCGATAACACCGCCGTCAGAGTCCTTCTTTTCCGGCGCGGATTTACCGCTCTCTGGGGTCTCTGCATTTTCCCCGGTCGCCTTATCCCCTGCTTCCGCCGTTGCCGCAGGTGAATCGTCAGTTATTACCCGCTTGATCGGCTGGTAATCCAGTTCTGGTACGGGGCGCTTTTCATCATTTTCCAGCGTCATTAGCGTACGATCCTTTTTTGTGAATATGTGACGTATAAGGCAATTATAGTCACGGTTAATCAACCCAGGATTTCATTACGTCGGTTAACCACTCCATAAACAGATAGATACGACGCGAAAGGTTGCGTCGTGGCGGATAAACCAGCGATACCGACAGCGGTTGTGCCCGGTATTGAGGCAGAATGTCTATTAGCTTTTTACTGCGCAAAGCATTCTTAACATCCGCCCTCGGCACCTGAATAATGCCCAGCCCCGCCAGACAGGCGGCGTGCCAGGTTTCGGTACTGTTAACCGTCAGAATGCCGCCCGCTTTCACCTGGCGTATGGTGTTATCGCTGAAAATGTCGAAGCCGCGTGGGCGTATAGCAGTATTTGCTGCGTAGTGCACTAACGCGTGATGGACCAAATCTTCTGGCGTCTCCGGATAGCCGAAACGCGCCAGATAATCCGGGCTGGCGCAGTTTATTAATGACAGTTTGCCGAGCGGGCGCACAATCAGGCCAGTGTCCTGTAAGGGTCCGATCCGCACTGCGCAGTCGAAGCCTTCGCGGATCACATCCACCAGACGCTCGCTGCTGCTGAGTTCAATTTCAATACCCGGATACTGTTGCACAAAGTCGGGAAGATGTGGGATAAGCAGGTTCTTTGCCATCGTCACCGGCATATCTATCCGCAGTATTCCGCTCAGGCTTCCCGTATCGCGCTGGAACAGGCTGTCCAGCTCTTCCAGATTGCTAAGCAGGTCTTTAGCCCGCTCGTAATACACCATGCCGTCCTGAGTGAGCTGAACGCGTCGGGTAGTGCGATGAAGTAACTGCGTGTTCAGATGCGTTTCCAGCGCCTGTATATGTCGCGAGACGCTTCCTTTCGGCAGGTTAAGCGCATCGGCGGCCCGGGAAAAACTTTCCCGCTCTGCTACCTGAATGAATAATTGCATTGCATAAATTTTATCCATTACAACTTCCCATTGTTGTATTTACTGGAACAGTAAAGCGTTAATGGCGCTGATTATTGATCTTGTAGCAGTGAATCAGGCTTCCCTCAATCACTGAATTTAGTAAAAGACAGAATAAGTGATAAAAAACACGTTATTATTGCCAACCATGGGGAAAAAAGAAGCTAATACTTGCTGTTACTGACGCCGTGTACGGGTAGAGGTTTTGCAGGTTGTATACGCGTGAGGGTGCAATAGTCTGCTGGAACGAGGCGGAAATGGCGGCGCTGACGGGCTGTACGGGTGAGAATACTAATGACCTCAATACAGTGTTAAACCACTGGCCCGGTATGACAATGGCAGGATACATCACAGCGCGTTCATTTAATGAACAGCTTCTATAGCGTTTAAACAAAACCGTTCTGGCGTATGACGTAAGTGCTCGCCAGGCGAGTAAGATTATACTCGTTCCCGAAACATTATCTGACAGGTGGTCTTTACCAACAGTGAGTTAGAGCAGTTTTTGAAGGCACAAAGAGTACTGCTGACAATATAATATAAATACTATAAGAGCCTGATTTTCTGCCAGTAAAATCTGGCTTAATTTTAATTAATGTTTAAAAGAATATTTTTTGATCTTTAATGCTAATTATTATTTGCTAACAAAATCTTTGAAAATTAGACTTCCCCTTTCATCGCCGGATCGCTAATATCCTCATGAATTAATATTATTTATATTTACTTTGCTTAACTGTTTAAGGAAATCCTGAGTAAAAGTTTGATGTAAATCACTAATTTGTAATAATTATGATATGCTGGTAATTATTCACTAATACTATCTTTCCCTTCTCTTCATTATCGGTAAAATGCCCCAGGCTAAGTAGCGAGTATTTATTTTCGCTTGCTAATAATACCCTTCCACCGTTCTTATGGGTCAATAGCTTTTCGATGGAGAAAGAGTAATGCAGATAATAATGTTTGACAGGCAGTCAATATTTATTCATGGGATGAAGATAAGTTTACAGCAGTTGATTCCGGACATAGATATCCAGGGACTCAGTCAGGCAGAAGATCTGTGGGGGCGTCTTGAAATGCACCCTGAGGCTATTCTTATCCTGGACGGCGATATGGATAGCGAGTTTTGCCAGTGGATACTTCAGGAGAAAACCGACCGTTTCCCACAATGCCGGGTATTACTGGTCGCCTCTGATTGTACAAAAGAGTGGTTACAGGATGCATTGCGCTATAACGTTCTGGCCGTTGTACAGCGTGATTCAAGCCCGGATAAGTTCTCAATCGCGATCAGTAGCGTAGCGATGGGCCTGATGTGTCTGCCGGGTGACTGGATGATATCACATGATGAAAGTACAAACGTGCAGGAGCTACAGCACCTCAGCAGCCGACAACGTGAAATACTCAAGTTGCTGGCTGCCGGTGATTCCAATAAACAAATTAGCCGTACGCTAAATATCAGTGCAGGTACGGTTAAAGCGCACCTTGAGTCTATTTATCGTCGCCTGGATGTTAAAAATCGTACTCAGGCCGCGATGATGTTCAACGAAACAAGCTGCCACTAAATCTGCTCTACTTCACCACCCTGAAGGAATAGAGCACATTCAGCCTGACGCTGAGACGTCAGGCTGGATATTGTCTTCCCATTCAGCACAATCGCGTTTTTCCATTCCGCTAACGCCTCATCAAATTCCTTCCTGTTAATATGCTTAACGATAGCTGACTGATAAAATGCTTCATTTCCACAGCTGAGTGCCAGAGAAACCATGGCATCGTATTGTGGCTGATTCAAACTAATTTCCATGCACTGCTGGAGCAGACACTGGCAACGTTGAATATCCAGTAGCAATAATGCTTCGGCTGTTTCCGGGGTTAACGGGCCTGCAAAATTTTCATAGCAGGCAATCATATGTCCGTAACCAATCACCCAGAGTCCACTTTCGTCCTGATACTGTTCCAGATTAAGCCCCTGATAGTGCTTTATCAGTTCAATCCCTGCCGGGCTAATGGTTAATGGTTGCTGCGCCATAATCAATTCCTCTCGTTTCCAGGAGAAGAAGTCTACGGTAAAGCATTTAGCAGAAATACTTGCCAGATGGCCCAGGGGAAATCCACGGATAAAAAATGAAATGCGCTTGAGCTGCATAGATCACTGTATTGAAACAGAATTTGTTATATATTTTAAAAAAATTATATAACGTGCTCTAACATTGCGCGGCGCGAGAGAAAGTATGGCTATCAGTGCTTCACATCAGGTCCGCGAGCAGTTTGAACGCTGCCTTGCGATCATTCGACAAGCGTCGCTTGAGATTTTACTGCTGCTTAACGTTAAAATTTCAGAAGGTAAGGACCCGCGTGGATTCCTCGAATTGCTGGATCAGGCGCGTCTGAGCCTTGGTGGCTGGGCGAACGTTGCACAGAAACTGAATCTGAATGATGCGCAAATGAGCCGCTTTACCCTGCACTTACGCCACCTTCAGCAGTGGGTGCCGCAGTACGAAAGTGGTCAGGATGTCAGTCATCATCAGCTTATTGTCGCGCTGCGGTTTGTCACGGAACTGGAATACCTGCGCCAGAAGCAGCCATTACTGACATTTTCCTCGCCGGAGGATAGCGCCATCGCCGCACAACCGCAGGCACGGGAGCAGTTACGCATTCTGGAATTAACGCTGAAGGCGCTGATTGGTCAGGCATGGCCGGACCCGGTTCGTCTCAATAATCAGTTAAAAATTCAGTTTGGTGCCGATAAAGTTCGCCACTGGTTGAAAGTGGGCGAGCGTAACGATGTTCTGAGTGGAATGCGCTTTAGTGAACTGGCCCTGATGGTGGTCGATAAAAAAGAGTTCGCCCGGCATTACGCCTCGATTTTCAACGATCCTTCCACACTTAACTTATTTGTTGAACCGCGCGCAACGCTACAGCATTTTCTCGAAGATTGTCGACAGATCCGCAATACGGTGATTGCTGAAAAGCCGCTAAGCCTCGCGCAGTGTGCACTGCTTGAGCGCTACAGCCAGCAAATTCTTGGCCCGATCCAGCAGGCGTTTGCGCATGGAAAGACGCGGGTTGACCCGGCAGCACTGATCACCCGCCAGCAAAGTGAACAAGAGGCATTCTGGGAGAACGCGCGTAAAAAAGACCGGCTCTCAGGAGGCGATAATACGGAAATAAGCGACAGTATCGAACGGCCTGAAACCCGCAGAAAACGCACGGCACAAGAGCGCGATCGTCTCATTTCGGTGATGTTATGGGGAATGGTGGGTATCACCATATTGTGCATGTGCGGCGGTGGATTGTGGATGATTAATCAAAGCCAGGCTACGGCTTCTGCAACTCGTGTGGCATCGCCTGCAAGCAGCGCTAAGGTGGAGCGCGAGCCGGCGTCGCCGCGTGAACAGCTCACCAGTATGGGTATCACCTGGGATACTAACAACCTGCGCTCGGCCATCGACCGTAATGACGCGCAGGTCACCCAGCTTTTTTTACGCGGCGGAATGAACTGGAAATTGTCGTGGACCGAGTCTGCACACGCTGCCGGAAATGACAAGGTACTGTCGCTGTTGCTCCGTTACCGTCTGCAAATGGATGAAAAAAGGCCATGTCGCCGTTTTATGACCACGCTCGGGTCCGCGATGTTGCAGGGAGAGGCCCTGACGTCGCTGCGCAAAGAGTATCTTCGTACCTTCTGCACCGCGCCGCCGGTTGTTGAGCGTCAACGCTACGATACCGGGCAGGCGGCGCTGCGGGCGAAGGCGCAGCCGGATCCACACACTAAAAAATGGCTGGCGATCCAGACTGCGATTTACGACGAAGTTCGCTAGCTGCGCGGCGGTTCACCATACAGGGCAATCAAACGGCGTACCACGCCGTTCGTCCAGCCAAAGCCGTCCTGGAGTGGATACTCACCGCCGCCACCTTCCTGTGGCGTACTGTCGGCAATATGGTATTTCTCCACCAGTTTATGATGCTGCTGATAAACGTGATTCACCGTTTTCAGCCAGCAGTGCGCGATTTCATCACCCAGCGCGTCATTACCGTAGAGCTTGAAGCCCTGGATTGCCATCCACTGTAAAGGTGCCCAGCCGTTAGGTTTATCCCACTGTTCACCGCTTTCGTGATCGCTGGCCATTATCCCGCCGGGCGTCAGCAGGCGCTTCCTGACCACTGCCGCCAGCCGATCGGCCTGCTCATGCGTAGCCATACCGGTATAAAGCGGGACGATACTGGCCGCGGAGAATCGCGCCAGCTGCTCACGTCGCCAGTCATAGTCGCGGAAACAGCCATCGTCGTTATCCCACAAGTAGTGCGTCACCGCAGCCCGACGATCGGCGGCTTTCTGCCGGAATTTTACTTCCGTTTCCCGGTCGCCTTTCACCCCGGAAATATTGGCGATAGCGCTCTCAAGCTTGAACAGAAACGCATTCAGGTCGATAGGGATAAACTGTGTCGTGCGAATACTGGCCAGACGATGGGTATCACGTAGCCAGCGCGACGAGTAGTCCCAGCCGGACGCTGCTCCGGCCCGCAGGTCACGATACACTTCGTTTGCCGGACGACTGGAGTGCTTCGCGGTTTCTACATCTTCCAGCCAGGATTCATCGCGAGGCGTGTCGCGATCGTCCCAGTAGCGGTTAAGCAGCGCACCGTTAGGCATTCGGACGACGTGGCGATAGGCCTGGTTAAGCATCAGCGATTCTGAACCATCCATCCAGAAATTGTATTCCATCAGCAGATGATCAAGATAACGGCGAGCGCCGCGTACGCCATCCTCTTCAAATAGCTCAACCATTAGTGCAAATACCGGCGGCTGAGAACGGCTCAGGTAGTACGTGCGGTTACCGTTAGGAATATGACCGT
Source organism: Klebsiella sp. RIT-PI-d (assembly GCF_001187865.1). Taxonomy (NCBI): domain Bacteria; kingdom Pseudomonadati; phylum Pseudomonadota; class Gammaproteobacteria; order Enterobacterales; family Enterobacteriaceae; genus Klebsiella; species Klebsiella sp. RIT-PI-d. The sequence goes on along the minus strand of NZ_LGIT01000004.1, from coordinate 214,009 downwards.
AAATTTCGATCATCCAGGCAAAGTTGTCCGCCATACATTTCAGCAGATCGCCACGGCCACTTTCTGCCAGCCCCAGCATGGTAAAATAGGAATCCCAGTAGTACGTCTCGCTAAAACGTCCGCCCGGCACCATATAGGCCTGCGGCAGGGCGAGCAGCGACGACCACGGGATATGATCCTGCGGTTCACGGGTCAGCGTAGGCCAGAGATTATCAATATGTTCTTTAAGGGAGTGATCTGGATTAGAGATATACTCCTTACTGTAATCTTCCGGTAGCCAGAAGTGCGCCTGGACAAACTCGCGCAGGTCAAAGCCCGGCCGACGTTTAACCCGACGATAGCGGATAAGAATATCCAGCGGATCGATTTTGGGTGCGCAGTCCGGAAACGTTTTGCTATCAGCAAAGATACGCGTTGACTGCACATGCTCAAATAATTCGAGATAGCGGTCAGCAGGAGTCAGGGCATCGGAGGCCGGTAGCCCCTCGATCATCTCCGGCTCCGGCTCGACTTCCATCATTTCATCCAGTTTTAATTCGCATGGATCGTTTTGATAATTGAGATCGTTATGGATCATCAATTCTTCCTCCATACTGCGCATTTTCTGGTTGAGCATAATGATAAAAACCTCCGGATAGCGTCGTCTTGATACACGGGTTTTGCCCGGTTTATCTATAAGCGTAGACATTTGCCGCGATCGTTGATCGGCAAAATGTGCGATAGATCACACTTCTGATTCAGGGTGTAAAGAGCGAAAAATAGTCAGGGCGCTGTTAAATAACAGGAAACAGGAGAAACCGTATTGTCTGAGCCTTTTCACTTTCAGAGTTTTTACGTTACGGCGGTTGGCCGGGTGAAAAGACAAGAAGCTATTATAACGTCTGCCATGCGAGGATGAAACCAGGGGCGGCTAAAGGGAGTGTAAAGTTGAGTTACTTTGCCATCGTGAAGGGGGCAATATGCGAGGGTTTACGCCAGAACCGGTGCGCGCCGTATATACCGACGCACACCGTATCACAGGCGTTTTAGCGCATGGTCACAAACTCTTCTGCCCCGGTCGGATGAATGGCAACGGTGTTATCAAAGTCTTTCTTCGTCGCGCCCATTTTTAACGCTACGGCAAAGCCCTGAAGCATTTCGTCCATCCCGTAACCGATGCCGTGAATGCCGACGATTTTCTCTTCCGGACCGACGCACACCAGTTTCATCCGGCACGGCTGACGGTGCGAGGTTACAGCCGTGTACATGGCGGTAAACGACGATTTATAGACTTTTACCGCATCGCCGTACTCTTCCCGCGCTTTTTCTTCGCTCAGGCCGACGGTGCCAATCGGAGGATGGCTAAAGACCACGGTCGGGACATTGTTGTAGTCGAGATGCTCATTGGGCTTATTGTTGAACAGGCGCTCGGAGAGACGACGGCCCGCGGCAACGGCAACAGGCGTCAGTTCAATCGCGCCGGTGACGTCACCGACCGCGTAGATACCTTCTACGCTGGTATTCTGATACTTATCGACCTCAATATAGCCTTTTTCAGTGGTGCGTACGCCGGTAACGGCCAGATTGAAATTGTCGGTCGCAGGCTCACGGCCCACCGCCCAAATCAGGCAGTCCACAGTCTGCGTGCGGCCATCTTCCAGCTCAAGCGTCAGGCTATCGTCGGCATTTTTTACCACCGCTTTCGGCACCGCATGAGTATGCAGCGACGGGCCTTCGGCATTCATGACCTCTACCAGAGTTTCGGACAGCAGAGTGTCAAAACTGCGCAGCGGCGCATGTTTACGCACGAACAGGTGCGCTTCGGCACCGAGGCCGTTAATTACGCCAGCCAGTTCAACTGCGATGTAACCTGCGCCCACCACCGCTACGCGCGCAGGCAGCGCAGGCAGCTCAAAGAAACCATCGGAATCAATTCCGTATTCCGCGCCCGGAATATCCGGATGTACCGGACGACCGCCGGTGGCGATCAGAAAGTGATCGGCGGTAATGGTTTCGCCATTCACTTCCAGCGTATTGGCATCGATAAAGCGGGCAAAACCTCTGATCACATCGACCTGATTTTTTTCCAGCACGTTGTCATAAGAGGAGTGAATACGATCGATGTACGCGGTGCGGCTGGCGATCAGTTTGTCCCAGTCAAAATGGTTGAGCGTGGTATCAAAGCCATAATCCGGGCCGTACAGGTGAATGGCCTCACGGATTTGTGCCGCGTGCCACATGACTTTCTTCGGAACACAGCCGACATTTACGCAGGTGCCGCCGAGTTCTTTCGCTTCAATCAGCGCGCATTTCTGGCCGTACATAGCGGCACGATTAATAGAGGCAATACCGCCGCTGCCGCCGCCAATAGCAACGTAATCATAATGTTTTGTCATGGCCGTTCCTTAAAAACTGAAGGGAGGGCGGATGTGCAGAGATATCCGCCGAATAACAGGATTGTAGCGTGTGATAGGGCAGCGTCCACCGATGGCTGTGATTACTCCGGTACTACCCAGTTAACGGTTGTACTGCCCGTCCCGGTAGGCACCAGTTTCTTGTGCAGCCACGGCAGAATATTTTTCATCTGCTGCTCCAGTTTCCACGGCGGATTAATAACGATCATGCCGGAAGCTGTCATGCCGTGACGATCGCTGTCCGGACGAACCGCCAGTTCGATTTGCAGGATCCGACGAATGCCGGTGGCTTCCAGTTCTTTGAGCATCCGTTTGACTTGCTGGCGCAGTACCACCGGGTACCACAATGCGTACGTTCCGGTGGCAAAACGTTTGTACGCTTCGTTAATTCCGGTGACTACCGCCTGGTAATCCGATTTAATTTCATACGGTGGGTCAATCAGGATCAGGCCACGGCGAGAGGCGGGCGGCAGTTTGGATTTTAACTGCTGATAGCCGTCGGCGCGCTCTACGCGGGCGCGGCTGTCTTTCTGAAATTCAGAACGCAGCAGCGGGAAATCGCTCGGATGCAGTTCAGTCATTTGCAGGCTGTCCTGCTCGCGCAGAAGCTGGCGGGCGATTAACGGCGAACCAGGATAATAGCGCAGCTGTTCAGTACGATTAAAATGCTTAACCACGTTGATATACGGTGCCAGCTCGGCAGGCAGATCGTCCTGCTGCCAGATACGCGCGATGCCTTCGAGGTATTCTCCGGTACGCTCTGCGTGCTCACCGCTCAGCTGATAGCGGCCCGCGCCGGCGTGCGTGTCCAGATAAAGAAAGGGTTTATCTTTCTCTTTCAGGGCTTCGATGATCAGGCTCTGAACAATATGTTTGAGGACGTCGGCATGGTTGCCTGCGTGAAAGCTGTGGCGATAACTGAGCATAAAAACACGAATTCCGGGAAGTGAATACAATTAGCGCTAGTCTACCGTAGATCCTCCCCGATTACCGCTTTCCCGCTTTTTATTCTGCTAACGCGCGATCAGAGGGTAAATAACGTCAGGGTGCCGACGCTGGCATTCGGATTGGCCTGTTTTACAGCGGTTAAAAATGCCGCAAAGCTACGATTAAATAACGTGTAGTTGTGCAGAAAGCGAACGTACTTTTGCTGGCCCTGAGTGGTCCAGCTTATTGACCAGACGGATCGATTATTAACCTTCGTCGATTCTCGCTTTACCACGGTAATATCCGCCAGCGGAATAGCGGTAGTCGTGTCATTCATGACCTCATAGAGGTTTTCGGTATCGAAATAGAACTGCGCTTTATAGCTGTGACTGCTGCCGAATGTGCGCAAGAAGAAGGAATCTGAGGAGATACGTTTGCGATCGCCAGGACCGTTGGGTATATCCGCCGGACGAATGCGCGAGAACGTTTTGGCCAACAGATAACATAGAACAATAAGGCCAATCAGCGGTAAAAATGCGGTCATCAGTAACCCCTGCCTCTTAGTGTGCAGGTTTTATTATAATGATATCCCCGGGGCACCCGCCATTGAAATTCTCTACACTTAACCCCATCCTAGATTTAACAGATAAGCGCCGGAACGTGCGCTTCATTTTACCCTATCCAACAGGACCGCGCTTATGACCAATCCTTTACTGACGCCTTTCGACCTCCCACCTTTTTCTGCCATCAAACCTGAACATGTTGTTCCTGCTGTTACTAAAGCACTGGACGACTGCCGGGCCTCGGTTGAGCGCGTTGTGGCGCAGGGTGCACCGTATACGTGGGCGAATTTGTGTCAGCCGCTGGCAGAGACGGACGACGTACTGGGGCGAATTTTCTCGCCGGTCAGCCACCTGAACTCGGTAAAAAACAGTCCGGAACTGCGTGAAGCTTACGAACAGACGCTGCCGCTGCTCTCTGAATACAGTACCTGGGTTGGGCAGCATGAAGGCCTGTATCAGGCGTATCGCGATCTGCGTGAAGGCGCGCATTATGCTTCGCTAACGGCACCGGAGAAAAAAGCGGTTGATAACGCGCTGCGCGATTTCGAGCTTTCCGGTATTGGTCTGCCGAAAGAGAAACAGCAGCGCTACGGTGAAATCGCCACGCGCAAATCCGAACTGGGCAATATTTACAGCAATAATGTGCTGGATGCGACGATGGGCTGGACGAAGCTTATCACCGACGAATCCGAGCTTGCCGGTATGCCGGAGAGCGCGCTGGCCGCAGCAAAAGCGCAGGCTGAAGCGAAAGAGCAGGAAGGATATCTGTTAACCCTGGACATCCCGAGCTATCTGCCGGTGCTGACTTATTGCGATAACCAGGCGCTGCGTGAGGAGATGTACCGCGCTTACGGGACCCGCGCGTCCGATCAGGGGCCGAATGCCGGTAAATGGGATAACGGTCCGATTATGGCCGAGATCCTCGCGCTGCGTCACGAACTGGCACAACTGCTGGGCTTTGAAAACTACGCGGATAAATCGCTGGCGACCAAAATGGCGGAAAACCCGCAGCAGGTGCTGGACTTCCTGACCGATCTGGCGAAACGCGCCCGTCCGCAGGGTGAGAAAGAGCTGGCCCAGCTGCGCGCCTTCGCCAAAACTGAATTTGGCGTAGAGGAATTACAGCCGTGGGATATCGCCTATTACAGCGAAAAACAAAAACAGCATCTGTACAGCATCAGCGATGAGCAACTGCGTCCTTACTTCCCGGAAGAAAAAGCGGTTAACGGTCTGTTTGAGGTAGTAAAACGCATTTACGGCATTACGGCAAAAGAGCGCAACGATATCGATGTCTGGCATCCTGATGTCCGTTTCTTTGAACTGTATGACGACAATAACGAACTGCGCGGCAGCTTCTATCTCGATCTTTACGCCCGTGAACACAAGCGCGGCGGCGCATGGATGGATGACTGCGTTGGTCAGATGCGTAAGGCTGACGGTTCGCTACAAAAACCGGTGGCTTACCTGACCTGCAACTTTAACCGCCCGGTAAGCGGCAAACCGGCGCTGTTTACCCATGATGAAGTGATCACCCTGTTCCACGAATTCGGCCACGGTCTGCATCACATGCTGACTCAAATCGAAACCGCAGGGGTGTCCGGCATCAGCGGCGTGCCGTGGGATGCGGTCGAACTGCCGAGCCAGTTTATGGAAAACTGGTGCTGGGAGCCGGAAGCGCTGGCCTTTATTTCCGGCCATTATGAAACCGGCGAGCCGCTGCCGAAGGAACTGCTGGATAAAATGCTGGCCGCAAAAAACTATCAGGCGGCGCTGTTTATCCTGCGTCAGCTGGAGTTTGGTCTGTTTGATTTCCGTCTGCATGCGGAATTTAGCCCTGAGCAGGGGGCGAAAATTCTTGAAACGCTGGCTGAAATCAAAAAACAGGTTGCCGTGGTACCGTCTCCGGCCTGGGGCCGTTTCCCGCACGCGTTCAGCCATATCTTCGCAGGCGGATACGCTGCCGGGTATTACAGCTATCTGTGGGCTGACGTGCTGGCGGCAGATGCCTACTCGCGCTTTGAAGAAGAGGGTATTTTTAACCGTGAAACCGGTCAGTCGTTCCTCGATAACATCCTGACCCGTGGCGGTTCTGAGGAGCCAATGGAACTGTTTAAACGCTTCCGTGGCCGTGAACCTCAGCTTGATGCCATGCTGGATCACTACGGCATCAAGGACTAATCGGTCGGTGAAAATTGGCTTAATCGATGAAACAGGCACCGGAGACGGTGCCTTATCGGTTCTTGCCGCCCGCTGGGGGCTGGAACCGGATGACGGTAATCTGATGGCGCTGGTATTAACACCTGATCGTCTGGAATTACGTAAGCGTGATGAACCAAAGCTTGGCGGCATTTTTGTTGATTTCGTCGGCGGCGCAATGGCGCACCGGCGCAAATTCGGCGGTGGTCGCGGTGAGGCGGTAGCAAAAGCGGTCGGTATTAAAAGTGGCTATCTACCGGATGTGGTCGATGCTACGGCGGGATTAGGCCGTGATGCGTTCGTACTGGCCTGTGTTGGTTGCCGGGTACGGATGCTGGAGCGTAACCCGGTCGTCGCGGCACTGCTGGACGATGGACTGGCACGCGGCTACGCCGATGCGGAAATCGGCGGCTGGCTGCAGGAACGCCTACAGCTCATCCACGCATCCAGCCTGACCGGGCTGGCCGACATTACGCCGCGTCCGCACGTGGTCTATCTCGATCCGATGTTTCCGCATAAACAGAAAAGCGCGCTGGTCAAAAAAGAGATGCGGGTATTTCAGTCGCTGGTGGGACCCGATCTGGATGCCGATGGTTTGCTGGAGCCCGCCTGTCAGCTGGCGACAAAACGGGTGGTCGTTAAACGGCCAGACTATGCGCCGCCGCTGGCCGGCATCGCGACGCAAAACGCGATTGTCACTAAAGGGCATCGATTTGATATCTACCCCGGAACGGCCTGAACGGGCATAAAAAAACTGCGCACCTGGCGCAGTTTTTTTATTCGCGAAGAAAAGTGTTATTGGTCTTCTTCGTCATGCAGCGGAACAATCAGCATATCCACATGTACGGTGTTGATCAGCTGGCGAGCAGAGGACATCAGCTTGCTCCAGAAATCCTGATGATGGCCGCAGACCACCAGGTCCATGTCATATTTTTTAATCGCATCGACCAGCACCTGACCCAGATCGCCGCTGCCGCTCAGAGTTTCCGTCACCGGATAACCGGCTCCCGTAGACAGTTCAGTCAGGGCGTGGTGCGTTTCTTCAGAGATACGTTTTTGCATGTCGCCGAGGTTAACGTCGATCAGGCCGGTGTACAGATCTGAGTAGTTAACATCAACATGAATGATTGAGATTTTCGCATTGTAAGGGCGCGCCATTGATACCGCCTTGTCGACCAGCAATTTGCTTTCCGGAGACAAGTCAACCGCGATAAGGATATGTTTATAAGCCATAGTGTTACTCCTTCCATAAGTTGTCGATGACCAGTTGGCCTGACAGCCTGTGCTGACCGACTGTCGCTTTTTCCGCATCCTGCGTACGACAAACGGTTTACGCGGGATGAAGCAGCCCTGCCTTAAAAGCCTGGTATAGCGGATACATCTACCTTATAGCGCCCCAGGTTCTTCGTCAATGTCACGTGTTCATCAATGAGTTGAACAAAATTTTCAGATAATTGCATTGATAATGATTAACCTTCTGGTAAAAAAATTAACTGATCTCCTACACTGTTTACTAAGCCGATCGGATAAAGAAATGTGATCGGTTTCTCACTCTTTAATGAATTCTTTTGTCCGTGTGTCGGGGAGCAGTTGCCCGCAGTGTATAGCGGTGGGTAATTGCCGGGGAGGCGGTATGATCAGCACCATCGCGCTTTTTTGGGCATTATGTGTTGTTTGTGTTGTTAATATGGCACGTTATTTTTCATCCCTGCGTGCGCTATTAGTGGTATTACGGGGCTGTGATCCTCTTCTTTATCAATACGTTGACGGAAGCGGCTTCTTTACGTCTCACGGCCAGCCCGGCAAGCAGGTGCGTCTGGTGTGGTATATCTACGCGCAGCGTTATCTGGATCATCATGACGATGAATTTATTCGCCGCTGTGAACGCGTACGCGGGCAGTTTATTTTAACCAGCTTTTTATGCGGGTTAGTGGTGGTAAGTCTGATCGCATTAATGATCTGGCACTAGGCAAAAAAAACGGGCCAGTTTCCTGACCCGCTTATCTCTTCTGACCCGCCTGCGTTAGATAATTTTCAGTGCAAGCCAGTACAGGCCACCTGACAGCAAGATCGAGGCGGGAAGTGTAAATATCCACGCCATTAAAATGCTGGTAACGGTTTTCCGTTGCAGGCCGCCGCCGTCCACAATCATGGTTCCCGCCACAGAGGAGGAGAGAACGTGAGTGGTTGAAACCGGCATACCGGTATAACTTGCAAGCCCGATAGAGACGGCTGCTGTCATCTGAGCGGCCATGCCCTGTGCGTAGGTCATGCCTTTCTTACCGATTTTTTCACCGATAGTGGTGGCAACACGACGCCAGCCGATCATGGTCCCAATGCCCAGCGCCAGCGCGACGGCCATGATGATCCAGATAGGGGCATACTCAATGGTACTGAGCATATCGCCTTTCAGCTTTTTAAGCAGACGCTGATCGTCAGCGCTGACTTCCGGCATCTTAGCGACTTTGTCCGTGGTATCGGCGATACAGAGCATGATACGGCGTAGCTGGCTGCGCTGTTCTACCGGCAGCTTGTCGTAGCTGTCTATATCAGCCAGCATGGTTCTGGCACGCGTCAGCGCGTTAATCGCCTGGCCTGGATGACAATGAAATTCTGCCGGATTGCTACCCGTTTGTTCTGGCGTCGGAATTGTCGGCTCTTTTGCAATCGCTTTTTGCAGGAAGTCCGGATGCTGCTGGAAATAGACTTCTACGTTATTGATCGCGTCTCGAGTACGAGTAATGTCATAGCCAGAAGCATTCATGTTTACCACGAAGCCCGCAGGCGCAACGCCAATCAGTACCAGCATAATCAGACCGATGCCTTTCTGACCGTCGTTTGCGCCGTGAGAAAAACTCACGCCAATAGCGGACAGGATCAGCGCAATACGCGTCCAGAACGGCGGTTTTTTCTTACCGTCTTTCTTTTCACGCTCTGCTGGCGTCAGGTGGATACGGGCGCGTTTTTTGGTGCCGCTCCAGTAGCGACGCAAAATAAACACCAGCCCGCCGGCGAAGATCAGGCCGACAATAGGAGAGACGATCAGCGAGCCAAAAATATTGATCACTTTTGGAATGTTGAGCGCATCGACTACTGACGTACCGCTCATCAATGCGTTGGTTAAACCAATGCCGATGATCGCGCCAATAAGGGTGTGGGAACTGGATGCTGGTAAACCGAAATACCAGGTACCGAGGTTCCAGATGATTGCCGCCAGCAGCATGGAGAAAACCATCGCCAGACCGTGAGCGGAACTGACATTCAGCAGCAAATCGGTCGGTAACATATGCACAATGGCATAGGCTACGCTCAATCCACCAAGGAGAACGCCAAGAAAGTTAAACACTGCAGCCATGATAACCGCGAGCTGTGAACGCATTGCACGGGTATAAATCACGGTTGCGACAGCATTTGCAGTGTCGTGGAAGCCGTTAATAGCTTCGTAAAACAGCACAAAAACCAGAGCAAGCAATAATAACAGGCCAGTATGGAAGTCGAGGCCAGCAAATAAATGTAGCATAGGACGTTACGCCATTTTGAGGACATGAACGCGGCGCATTATCAGTGACTTTAGCGGCGCGGGCAAAGTGAAATATCGCCTTTTTTTGATATTAGTCGTACTTAATTCAGCAGCGTCATCTATTTAAACTATATATTTCAACAAGATAGTTTATTTAAGCTATCTTTTTGCTGGTGCGACCACTGTGTAATCTTTACAATTTGTCCCCTGATTTTAGCGAGGAACGTATTGTGGAAAGGTTTGATGCCATTGTTATCGGCGCGGGTGCCGCAGGAATGTTTTGTGCGGCGACGGCAGGCCAGGCGGGATGCCGCGTACTGTTAGTCGATAACGGTAAAAAACCGGGCCGTAAGATCCTGATGTCTGGAGGCGGGCGCTGTAATTTTACCAATCTGTACGTGGAGCCGGCCGCCTATCTGAGTCAGAACCCGCATTTCTGCAAGTCGGCGCTGGCTCGCTATACCCAGTGGGATTTTATCGACCTGGTCGGGAAGCACGGCATTGCGTGGCATGAAAAAGCGCTGGGCCAGCTTTTTTGCGACGACTCAGCGCAACAGATCGTCGACATGCTGGTCAACGAGTGTGATAAAGGCCAGGTCACGCTACGGCTACGCAGCGAGGTTTTAAGCGTCGAGCGCAATGACGACGGCTATGTTGTGCAGCTTAATGGCGATACGGTTACGGCAAAAAAACTGGTGATCGCCAGCGGCGGCCTTTCAATGCCGGGGCTTGGGGCGTCACCTTTCGGCTATAAGATTGCTGAACAATTTGGTCTAAAGGTACTGCCCACGCGCGCAGGTCTGGTACCGTTTACGCTGCACAAACCGCTGCTGGAACCGTTACAAACGCTGTCTGGCGTTTCTGTTCCGTCAGTCATTACGGCCGAAGACGGCACGGTGTTTCGCGAAAGTGTGCTGTTTACCCATCGTGGACTGTCTGGCCCGGCAGTCCTGCAAATTTCCAGCTACTGGCAGGCGGGCGAGTTTGTCAGCATCAACTTGCTGCCGGATTGTTCTCTGGATACGTTCCTCAATGAACAACGCACCACACATCCTAATCAGAGCCTGAAAAACACGCTGGCGATGCAGCTTCCCAGGCGTCTGGTTGAATGTCTACAGCAGTTAGGCCACATACCCGACGTCACGCTGAAACAGCTTAACATCCGCGATCGGCAGACGCTGGTTGAGACGTTAACGGCCTGGCGCGTTCAGCCGAACGGCACGGAAGGCTACCGTACCGCAGAGGTAACCCTCGGCGGCGTCGATACCCGCGAATTGTCATCACGCACCATGGAGGCTCGCAACGCACCCGGCCTCTATTTTATCGGGGAAGTCGTTGATGTGACCGGCTGGCTCGGAGGCTATAACTTCCAGTGGGCATGGGCAAGCGCATGGGCGTGCGCGCAGGCATTATGCGGTGAACTGACAACAAAGCTTGTAGTTTGAGACAAATTGTTTGTATTTGAACATTGGATTGACGCTATTGTCGTAATAACCTTGTGTACTCCTGGTGAATATTTTCCATTAAATGGGATTCCAAAAAAGGAATTCCTCTTCTGGAAATAAATATCGTTCAGAAGATCTTTGTGAGTCATTTGCAATGTTGCAATATCTATGAAAACTATCATGTAATGGCGGTTGAATTTAGCCTTTTCCCATATTCACGTCATATTTTCGCTTCAGACCTGAGCCAAACCGTCGATGATGATTTAGTGATCAGGTCTTCGTTAATGCACGGTAAAGCAACCTAATGATGATCTTCTAATGTCTCATAATTCTATCCAGCGCCTGAAAATAACACTCGCATTGACCCCGCCAAATCCAAACCCATTTGACATGGCATTATCTATTGCCATATTCCGCGCCGAATGCCTGATAAAGTCGATGCCATCAGCATCAGGATCGGGATTAAACAGGTTTAGCGTTGGCGGTGCTATCTGGTTAAGCAGCGAGAGCACCGTGAAAATAGCCTCTACACCTCCGGCTGCACCTAGCATGTGTCCTGTGGCCGATTTCGTTGAGCTGACCGCCACGGAATTGCTGGCGCCAAACAGGCCTTTAATCGCCGCAATTTCACATCGATCGCCGGTTGGGGTGGATGTTGCGTGGGCATTGATATACTGAATATCGTCAGGGCTGAGGCCAGCGTGTTTAAGGGCCTTTATCATTGCTCTCTTCGCACCATTTCCATCTGCCGGGCCTGCCGTCAGATGATATGCGTCAGCACTAGTGCCATATCCTGTCAGCTCTGCGATAGGTATAGCTCCCCTTGCTAAAGCATGGTCCAGAGATTCGATGACGAGAATGCCAGCCCCGTCTGCCATGACAAATCCGTCTCTGTCAGCGTCGAAAGGACGTGAGGCTGAATGAGGCGCTACATTAAAGCGCGTCGAAAGTGCTCTGGCGGCGGCAAACCCTCCCAGGGTCACCCTGTTCAGTGCTGCTTCAGTCCCACCGCATACGGCAATATCGGCCTCATCGCTTATTATCATCCTTGCTGCATCACCTATTGCCTGGACACTCGCAGCACAGGCCGTTACGGGGGCGCCCAGCGGCCCCTTAAATCCATAATGAATGGAGATATTGCCAGCAGCCATATTGGGTAAAAATGACGGCACGGTAAAAGGCGATAATCTCCCGGGGCCTCTCGAATCCGTGATCCGTACAGCATCCACCATTGAGCTGAATCCCCCTATACCTGTTGCGATTACAGTTGCGGTGCGAATACGTTGTTCTTCTTCCTGTGGGTACCAGTTTGCCTGAGCGAGGGCTTCTTCTGCCGCTACCAGAGCATATTCAGTAAAGCGATCGATTTTTTTTCTTTCTTTAGCTGTTATCAGTGCTGCAGAGTTGAGTCCTGCTTCATCATCTTCGTCCGATGGTACCAGTCCACCGATAGCGACCCCGGTACCATCAGTAATGTCTTCAGGAAGAAGCCTGATACCCGAACAGCCGTTTATGAGTCCCTTCCAGACATGATCAACACCGCATCCAAGCGGACTAACAATACCCATACCGGTAATAACAATTCTTTTGCGTGTGGTTTCTTTCATGTGCACCTCATGAAGATATGTGCGATTCGTTTAAGGCGGGGCGGAATCAGTCCGCCCCGCCTTTATCAGGAACGTTATTCCATTTGCCCGACATTACCTTCATCAGGACGCGGTTTGATTTTGAACCAGATTGAGTACATTGCAGGCAAGAAGACCAGTGTCATCACTGTTCCACCTATTGTTCCACCAATAAGCGTGTATGCCAGTGTCCCCCAGAAAACAGAATGGGTAAGAGGCATGAACGCCAGAACGGCAGCAAGTGCAGTCAGTAACACCGGACGTGAGCGCTGTACTGTCGCTTCTATCACTGCATGGTAGGGATCAAGGCCTTCCTTTTCGTTGTGATGTATTTGCCCGATCAGTATCAGCGTATTACGCATCAGTATTCCTGATAATGCGACCAGACCGACAAGCGCATTTATACCGAATGGCTGATTAAACAGGAGTAACGTTGGCACCACACCGATAAGCCCCAGTGGGCTGGTAGCAAAGACCATGATCATCGCGGCAATAGATCTGACCTGCAGGATGATGATAAGGAGCGTCAGCGCAATCATTATCGGGAACAGCGGTAACATGGCATCGCTGGCTTTAGCGGATTCCTCAATGGAACCCGCCAGCTCAATCCGGTACCCGGCAGGCAGTTTATCAATTACAGGCTGTAGGTCTTTCATGAGTACTACAGAAACATCCGGTGGCTGAAGCCCTTCAGCAGTATCACCGCGAACAGTAATGACCGGCGTTCTGTCACGACGCCGGATTAGAGGATCTTCCATCGTAACCTCAACTTTTCCGACCTGAGATAACGGAATGCGTTGCCCCTGAGCGCCGGTGAGGGTTAATGATGAAATCTGCGCGGGATCGGTACGTACGTTACCCAGCGCTCGGCCTGTTATCTGAACAGAACGGATATCTTCCCGCACATCGGTAATCGGTGCGCCAGAGAGCAGGAACTGGAGTTGCTGAGAAACAGCCGCGGTGCTTAAGTCGACGGCATTGAGGCGGTTCTGGTCGAGCACAAATCGTAATGACGGAACCCGGGTACCCCAGTCGGTATTAACGGTTCTCATCATTGGATTTTTCTCCATGATGCCCTTAACTTTCGCTGATATATCACGGAGAACGGCAGGATCGGGCCCCATGACCCTGAAAGCGACGGGATAAGGCGTATACGGGCCAAACACCAACTGCGTAACACGTACTTGCGCTTCGGGAGCGAGACCGTCACTGATAGCTTGTCGTAAACGGAACTTGAGCTCTTCCCGCTCTGTTGGATCTGCTGTCAGGACAACGATTTTAGCAAAGGAAGGATCGGGTAACTCTGGCGCCATCGCCAGATAAAAACGTGCTGCGCCCTGCCCGACGTAAGATGTCACTTCACGACTTTCTTTTTGTTCCCTTAGCCAGCTTTCAACGTTAACCGCGGTCCGGGAGGTACTTTCGATAGATGTTCCGTAAGGCATCTGGATTTCAACAAGGACTTCCGGTCTGTCAGATATCGGGAAGAATTGTTTATTAACTAACCCCATACCGACGACAGCTAAGGCAAATGAACCCATCACAACCCCGGCGACGGCCCATTTTCTGGTAATTACGTTTCTCAGAATATTTCTGAAACGGTTGTAATTTTTGGTGTTGTAGATTGCCGCATGTCCCCCTTCTACCTTTTTTAATTCCGGCAAAAGTTTGACGCCCAGGTATGGCGTGAACACTACGGCTACCACCCATGATGCAATCAGGGCGATACCGACAATCCAGAACATATTACTGGTGTACTCACCCGCGGTAGAAGGTGCGAAACCATTTGGCATGAAACCGATGGCAGTGACCAACGTCCCGGATAACATCGGTGCGGCGGTATGGCTCCAGGCATAGGCAGAGGCTTTTACGCGACTGTATCCTTCCTCCATTTTTACGACCATAATCTCTATTGCGATGATGGCATCATCCACCAACAAACCCAGTGCAAGGATGAGGGAGCCCAGGGTAATACGGTCAAAATTCTTCCCTGTCGAAGCCATAATGATAAAAACGATAGCAAGTGTCAGCGGTACTGCAGCGGCGACGACAATACCGACACGCCATCCCATACTGACAAAGCACACAACCATAACGACGAGTAATGCTGCGAAAAATTTCAGCATGAATTCATTAACAGCTGCGCTGATATTCACCGACTGATCCGTCACTTTGGTGAAGGTCATTCCTAATGGGAGTTTTTCGCTAATTTTTTGGGATTCATCATCAAGCGCTTTGCCGAGATCGAGCCCGTTCCAGCCATCTTTCATGATCACACCCAACAGTAACGCGGGTTCGCCGTTATTACGGACCTGGAAGGTAGCAGGATCTTCGTATCCGCGTTCAACTTCAGCGATATCCGCTAATCGAAGTGTTTTACCTTTTACGACAACCGGGGTTTCGCGGATTTTGGACAGCTCGTCAAACGCTCCTTCAAGACGCAAAAAAACCTGCGAGCCTGATGTATCAATAGAGCCGGCAGGCGTTAGTACGTTCTGGTTGTTCAGTACTGAGAAGATTGCCTCCGGGGATATGCCAAGCGTGGCCAGCCTTTCATGTGAGAAGGAAACAAATATGCGCTCGGACTGCTCCCCGATTATGTTGACTTTCTTTACCCCTGGAACGTGTAATAGCTGCTGGCGTAGTTTTTCTGCATCACGGACCAGCAAGCGTTCAGGCTCCCCTCGCGCTTTAAATGCAAAGATCGCAAACGTGACATCAGAGAATTCATCATTGACCATCGGCCCAATTACACCGGCAGGAAGATTCCTTGTTTCATCGCCGATTTTCTTGCGTGCCTGGTAAAACTCCTCCTGTACCACGGAAGGTGGAGCGTTGTCCTTGAGGGAAACCATGCTGAATGCCAGGCCTGGCCTGGTATAGGTTTCAGTACGATCGTACCAGTTGAGCTCCTGCATACGCTTTTCAATGGGCTCAGCAACCAGATCCTGCATTTCCTGTGCAGTTGCACCCGGCCATGCGGTAATGACCGTAAACTGTTTTACAGTGAACGGCGGATCCTCAGCTCTCCCCAGCTTGAGAAAAGCAATAATTCCAGCAACGGTAATAAGCAGGATCAGGAACAAGGTCACTGACTTTTCACGAACGGCCAGAGCGGAAAGATTGAAGCGGTTTTCACTCATTTTCCGTTTCCTTCACGCCCGGAGCTGACATGAGTAATGGGCGAACCTGCTCACCGTCATGTAAAAGATGTGCGCCCAGCGCAACTATCTGATTATTCGTTCCCACATCACCATTTACCACAACGGACTCACTGCCAAGACTGATAATTTTTACCGGGGTCCATAAGACTTTCGCTGGTTTACCCACAACCCGCCATACACCTGGCCCTTTGCCTGCATCATGAATAGCTCCGGCCGGAACAATTATTCCCCGAACAGAATCTTCTTCATGAATTTTGACAGAAACAGTACTGCCCAGAGGCGCCAGTGAAAGTGGAGAATCAAGTACATAACGCGCTTCAAAAGTCCGGGTGAGAGGATCAGCAGAATCAGACAACTGTCTGAGGATCGCGTTTACTGACGTACGGGGGTCACCATACAGACTTGCCATTGCTTCACTGCCAGTTCTCGGGCGCAGGGTTTCAGGTAAATTGATTACCGCTTCTCTCTGACCGGCGCGGGCAAGCCTGACGACCGTTTGCCCCGCAGATACTACCTGACCGGGTTCAGCCAGGGTGTCCATCACTGTTCCGTCTGCATCAGCCTTAAGTACCGCATAGTTCGTGGCATTTCTGGCAACATTAGCCTGCGCAATCGCCGCTTTTAAATCAGCCTGTGCCGTTGCAGCCTGAGCTTTAACCTGGTCATATGCTGAAGCCGAGATCGCGCCGGTTTCCACGAGGCCTCTGTAGCGTCTTTCATCTTCAGCAGTTTGATTTGCTCGAGCTTTAGCAGCAGCTACAGCCTGCTCCTGAGCCCTGGCCTGCAGACTTAAATCTTCAGAATCAATCAGCATAAGCGGTTGTCCCGCTTTTACGTTTTGTCCCTTATCGACGAGACGTTCCTGAATTTTCCCGGCTACACGGAAGCCTAAATCACTTTCAACGCGTGATGCGACAGTGCCCGTAAAAGTTAGCGAGGTATTTGAGGTGCTCTGGACACTGGCCACTCTGACTAATGGCGGCTGTGTTCTGGGATCTTCAGTCTGCGCTGAATCGCCGCAGGCGGTAATGAACAGGCTCATCAGACCCACAGCGACTGAAAGTAACTTTACCCGAAACATAGGTTCCCTTTTAGGAAAGGTAGAAAACCTAATATTCGTTCAAGTGACCAATTTAGTCAATGGTCACATTATGGCATCAGACTTCTGAGTATGAGGGACGGAAGTTGCTGTGCAGCCTGAGGGGCGACATCCAGATTGTATTGCAGTTGGACAGGATTGATATACGGGAGAAGAACCAGAAAGACGGCATCAACAGTTTCATCCAGTGGTGAACGCCTTTCAAATTCCCCGTTCAGGCGTCCTTCGTTAATAATTTCTGCAAGTATTTTCTTTAAGTGATTCGTATGGTTAACGGTAGAAGACCACTGCTCCACGCTTGCCGCTGCGGCAATGTCATACAGTTTTCTGTCATGGAAAAACAGGTCGCTGTTTGCATCAATCAGCGCTTTGAACAGCAGTCTTAATTTTTCTGACGATGAGGTCGAATCTGCAATTTTGGCTTCAACAATATCCATGATCATTCGCAGTCTGTTGGTGCAGATGACCTCTCCAATTGCCTGTTTAGAGTTAAAGAACTTATAGATATAGGCTTTTGAAAAACCAATTGATTTTGCCAGTTCGGCAACGGTGGTTTTTTCGTATCCATAGTGGCCGAAATATTCGGTAGCAGACTGTACAATCTGGTCCCTGACGCTGTGTTCTGCAGGTCCTCTGGTTTCGTCCTGTGTCGGCATGAAAACATCCTCTCTGTGTAAACAGTAAACTTAATTGACAATCTTGTGACCATTATACAATATGGTCACAAGTTAGTGAGTGTATTTCTTAAATCAAGAGTGCGAAATGGTATCTAAACGAAACATAGCCGGAATAATGAGTTCTCTGCTCATCGCTCGCTGCACCGTCGGGCCAGACTATTCCAGACCATCCTCAGGTTTGCCCGATCGCTATGTGACCACTGACGCCGCCTCTTCAGCGGTTCAGAATCCTGATCTTACCAGCCTTGCAGCGTGGTGGATGAATTTTAAAGATCCCATACTGAACCAACTCATCGAACACGCACTCGCACAAAATCTAGAGCTGGAACAAGCCAGAGCGCGTATCAGTGAGGCGGAGGCAGGTTCAGATTATGCCACAGCAGCCCTGATGCCTTCGGGCAGCGCTTCTGCTCAGATCAGCCGTAATTATCAGTCCACTGAGACACCTGAGGGCCGGTTGATGGTAAACAGCCCCGACTATGACCGATATGGTAGCAGCTACGACGGTAATGTCGCGGCTCAGTGGGAGATTGACATATTTGGCGGTTTACAGCGAAACCGTGAATCAGCCGTCTCACTCTATGCGTCAACCGTGGCTCAGGCTTCAGCGACTCGCCTGGGTATTACCTCAAGAACTGCGGAGACATACATCAAAATACGTGGACTACAGGCGCGAATAGCGGTAGCGGAAAAGCAGCGTCGTACACGGCAGGAACTGCTGGAGAAAATATCCTTACTTAAGGACAAGGGACTCGCCTCTGATTACCATGTCAGTCAGGCGGAAGATAACTTTTACAACGTTAAGTCTCTTATTCTGACGCTGCAGGATACGGGCACAGTTTCAGAGCACTCTCGCTACCGTTTCAATATACAAAGCGCTGGGAGTTGGATGGTAGCATCCCTATTAATCTAAAACATCACATGACAACGAACCGCTAATTCATTTACTTTTCAGAGCATTTACACCTGCGCAAGGAGGATAAAATGATTGATAAAAGGAACTTTATATCTCATCTGATACTGTGGATTGATTCCAATAAAGAGAACAGGCTAAGCCTTGATGATGTTGCAAAAAAGTCCGGATATTCGAAATGGCACCTGCAGCGAATTTTCCTGAAAGAAACCGGTAAGAGCCTGGGGAAATTCATGCGGGATAGAAGACTTGCCTGTATGACTGAAGAGTTGCTGGTGACCGATGAAACAATCTTAAATCTGGCATTGAAGTATGGTTTTGAATCGCAGCAATCCTTAACCCGAATATTTACGAAAAAATACGGTATTCCACCCCACCAGTACAGAATAAGAGCAAAGAAAACCAGCATTAATGGATAATTTTTTCTTAAACAGTAAAGTATATTGTCATTCACCGTTTAAAATTACTATAAATCTAATGCTGCATAGGCAAAAATGCCTTTTAACCACTAGCGCCACTGTTAGTGGTTTTTTATTTTAATGTCCTCCAAAAATATATTTTTATTCGCGTAAGCGGCAAGGGAGGGCCAGATACACTTTAACTCAGACGGCGGCCATTTTATCGGTGGATTTCGGTAAGTTATCCATTTCCCTGTGGCGACATTAATTTTCACCTCATCATTCCAGGTGAAAGCATAACTCATTTCCGCTGTCTGGCCCGCATTCTGAACCTGTCACTAAAATTTCCTTTCCCTGAATGTTCATATTATTTGCTGTCAGCTAGTCAATTCCCAACGAATGAAGTGTTGATATAGTAATGCACTTATGTGCATTATTCTGTGGCTATTTTCCCTGCAAGCATTAATGCAGTTTTTTTACCATCAAGCAGTAATTGATCTGATAATTCCTTATCAGGAATAATGCGCGCCAGCTGCAGCGTTCCGATCATTACAGCCCAGATAGCACTGGCAACTCGCATGAGGGTTGCTGAGTCTGTCTGCTGAGGAAGGCATTCTGATATACGCTCAATTATCCGGGTTATCTTGTCTGACATCATGTCACGCGTGTCTGTTGGTCGGTTCTTCAGTTCAGACGCGAGTGCCGCTATTACGCATCCAGATTCTGGCGAGTCCCGATGACCCATACTGAGATAGCGGTCCAGTATCAGCTGAATAGTGAGTTTTTCATTATTTTCCGGAGCGCCAAACGCTGCGCAAAATGTTTCATCTGCAGCAAGACAAACCGCCTCTTTGACCAGCTCTTCCTTCGACTTAAAGTGGCTATAAAAACCGCCCACCGTAAGATGAACATCAGCCATGAGGCCTGCTACACCTACCTTTTCGATACCTTCCGTACGGAACCTCTTTGAGGCAGATTCAACGATTTTTTTATGCGTTTCTTCTTTGTGGTCTTTGGAATATCTCATGCTACGTTCCTCATCCTGCATTATCTGAATAGCATTATGACGATAATGCTATTCAGGGCAAAGACTACTATCTATAACTTTACCCGGTAACCAGTACCGCTTAAGACCGGACCGTCCTGAGCGCGGACGAGCTCTGTTTATTGTATTTGGGCCACATCGTCCCCGAGCGGTCGATCACTACACTCATAAGAGCGGCTATCACCATAGATCCCATGACGATAACAAACAGTCCGGCCTGACCCACATTGAAGTACTCGACTGCAATCCATCCGCCACCGGCGGCGAGGATTAAACGAACGGTACCGACCAGGAACATTTTCCACATATAACCGCTGCCCTGCGCAGCAAACCCGAGTGCAAACAAAATGCCGTTGGCTGCGTAGAAGGGAGCAACAATCTGCAGGTACAGTTTGCCAGTAACCAGAACACTTTCATCATGCGTGAACAGGCCAAGCCAGACGCCCGGAAATACTGCCACTAACAGGCCCACGACCTCGGTGAATACCACGCTGACAGCGACACCGACCCAAGTAATTCGTTTCGCTCTGTCTATCTGACGCGCGCCTACGTTAATCCCGACCATCGTCACAATGGCCGTGCCGATCCCGAATAGCACCGGGATCAGGACATAGTCGAGACGGGATGCTGTGCCAAATCCACCAATTGCATCGACACCAAACACGCCCACAGCGCCGGTAACCAGTAAAACCATTATATTGAGCTGAATAGTCCCCAGCGCAGCAATCAGGCCTACATTAAGAATTTCACGGAAAAGAGGCCAGCGTAAACATACCAACGTTATCCGGATACCGGCACGACCACTGGCCATGTAACGCAACATAGCTATTGCTGCGACCCAGTAGAAAATATTGATTGCCATACCTGCCCCCGCTAACCCAAAGCCCTTAATCGGCCCGAGACCAAAAATCAGTAAAGGTGACAGCGGGATCAGCACTACGGCTCCAATCAACGTGACGGCCGCAGGTATTTTCACGTTACCAATACCGCGTAATACGGCAGAAAGAAGATTAACGATCCAGATCGGCACAGATGCAAAAAATACATAGACAGAATATTCATGTGCGGCACTGAGTGCCTCGCCAGACCCGCCCATTGCCGCATAAATATGTTCGCCCAGCCCGATAAAGAAGGCTGTAAAAGCAAGACCAAAGACAATGGCTACTACTACCGAATGCAGGATGAGCGCATTAACATCATCATGTTTCCCGGCACCCGTTGCGCGGGCTACAGCTGAGGCTACACCGCCACCAATTCCACCGGCAGCCATCATGGTCATCAGCATCCATACCGGGAAAACGAGTGCGACGCCAATCAGCGCCGATGTTCCTAAAAATGATACGTAATACGTTTCAGCTACGCTGACTAACGTTTGCGCAATCAGAACGAGGATCGTAGGAACAGCGAGCTGCATCATTGTGCTAAAGACTGGCCCGTTCAGAATCGCTTCCTGCCGGGCTAATTTGGCCGCCTCGCGACTGTCAGGTTTCATTTAAATCTCCAGAATGTTCGATCAGGCAGAAAACCCAGGACTGGACATAGTTTGCATCAGTGGGCCTCTTTATATTATGATCATAATTCTACGGGATTGAAAAAAGAAAGCGTTTTATGAAGCGCTAACGTTTCCTGGTTCTGAATTGATCTCTAAGTAGCCGAAATTACGTGAAAAAATATTTTCTTATCGCTTAGTGCAGTAGATGAGGTTACGGCTCATGAAGATTTTATTAGCAGCTTTCGCCTGCATTTTTCTCACAACTGGCGTTAATGCAGCGCAGTTTAATGAAGGAAAACAGTACATTTCTTTAAGCAAACCGGTGCCTGATGCCCCGGAGGTGCTGGAGTTCTTTTCCTTCAACTGTCCGCATTGCTACCAGTTTGAACAGGTCATTCACGTCTCAGACAACGTGGCTGAAAAACTACCGGCAAATACGAAGATCGTTAAGTATCACGTCGACTTTCTTCCGCCGTTAGGCAAAGAACTGACGCAAGCCTGGGCAGTAGCAATCGCGTTAGGCGTTGAAGACAAAATCATTTCCCCTATGTTCGAAGCGGTGCAAAAGGAACTCAGCATCAAGAATATTGATGATATCCGTAGAGTTTTTATTGATGCCGGTATCAAAGCAGAAGACGTCGATGGTGCGTGGAATAGCTTCGCAGTGAAGGCATTAGTGGCCAGGCAGGAGAAAGCGGCTATGGATGTTAAACTCAGAGGGGTTCCTGCGATGTTCGTCAAAGGTAAATATCAACTCAACTCGCAGGGTATGGACACAAGCTCGCTTGATATTTTTGTTCAGCAATACGTGGCGACGGTTAAGTATCTGATTGAAAATAAATGACCCCGAGGACGGTGCAAAGCCTGAAAAGCTGGAACTGGCGATACATGCGGCCAAATGATTTGGAAGCCACATCGCCAGTTAGTAGCGTCATCATGCTCCTCGTCGATGAATAACTCCAGTTATTGGTAGTGCTCTTAGTCATGTAGTGGTCAACAAAACTAGCCACCGTTATCGCGTTTTTCCATTACTAATTTATCCATGATGCAGGCAGTTATTCGTCTGGCAGCAGGCAGTCGATCGTCTCAAAGAAGGTATCTTCATTGAATGGAGATCTGCTAGCTGCGGGTCTGTCCGCCGGGTTACAGGTCCAGTTTTTACTGTCCTCCGCAGAACGCATAAACAGGCGCCGTAGAGGGATCGCTCGTCCTTCGGGACAGAAGGTGACATCTACGCCGCCAGTAACGCCCTGGGCATATAAAAATACCGGTGTAAATTTGATTTTCCGCTCTTCGTAAAAGAGGCTTATCGCCGGCACGTTGAATGTTTTTCCACCAATCAAGCACTCACTTAATAATGCCGGAGAACTTTCGATACGGATGTTTGTTTGGTCAAGCCATTCTGTCATTTGCGCCTGAAGCTGGTCCATCCGCTGGCAGAATTCAGCAATATCGGCCTCGCCTTTGTTGGCAAATCCGTTATGGCATGGCTGTTGTTCCTGTAATTTTTTCATGAATCGCGCTTTTGCTGACATATCTTTCCTGTTCGCCTATCCCTACAGGCGGGTGGTTTTATCGATGTAATTTTGTTGTTTGAGATGGCGGATTAATACACGCCCTTCCGGCATAAATTCAGTGCCATAACGCACCAGGCCTATACCCCTTAGCTCGGCGTCAATGGCATAACGCAGCTCGCCGGGGATGTTTTGATCCAGCAGGACAACGTTAATTTTTTTTAGTCTCGGCTCGTATTTGAGCAGAACAGCCGACAGTATTCCCATCAGCTCATGCGCGGTGCCAGGCATACCCTGTAGAACCCGGGTCATATCCGGCAAACCGTAATCTGGCAGATGCGCCAGTGTCCCGGCGCGGCAGTTAAGAACGCGCTGCATATTATCCAGTACCGACAGGATCACCTGGTTTTGTTCACTAACCTGGTGCAGGTCAAGGCCGCCGGTAAAATTACCGGTCAGCATTTCATACAGTGAGGGACTACTGTGTTGTTGCGGCATTAATCGTCCTTAACAGGTTGTAATACCAGATGATTGCTTCTGGCCTCAATGATACGCGGCTCATCCGGGTCCAGCTCTTCACGGTTGAGGAGCAGTTTCCAGCTGTTATTCATCACATCCGGGTGGCGGAATAAGCCCACTACGGCGACAAACTTCGTATCGATTTCCATTGGCATATCCAGACTGACATCACCACCAGGTTTGATCACGACGTCTCGCGTTGACAGGCGATCCGCTTCGAGGAGGGTATCGCCGTGTTTTAATAGCTGTTGATAGACCGATTTGCTAAAGATCTTTTCATCTTTCAGTTGATAGATACGCACTACCAGCGGCTCTGACAGAGAATTGCTCTCGCTTGCATCGGTATTCAGCGCTTCGCGGGCAGAGAAATCCAGGTGCAGTACTTTGATTTTCTTGTGGAAAACAGCGTCATAGGCTGATTGAGTACTGTCGATAGCGCGCTGAGTCAACCCGCAGCCTGCCAGGCTGAATGCCAGTAGTGCAAGCGATCCGCGTACGGTTCTAGTCAAATTGATATGTGACACGGCAGTTTCCTTGTTGTCGTGTGGCGGGCTTCATGCCGCGGTAATACCCCAGTTCTGTTGTAAACGTGGGGGGGATATCATCCGATAATGTGTCATTCTCAGCGCCCAATACGCCATTCATGCCGAGCCAGAAAGGGCCGTCACCCAGTGGCGGAGCCGTCAACAGGCGCGTAAGCGTGGTCAGCGTAATTTTGGCCTTGAAGCGCCAGCCCAGATAGACCCGCAGCATCACCCAAAAATCCTGATACAGCTGACCATCCGGTTTCCAGCCCTGCGCTTCCTGTTCATTATGGGTAGAAAGCGCAATCAGCAGCTGGCTGCTGGCGTCCATGGCTTCGTCACCCAGAGGCATATTGCCATCCAGCAGAAAATCGTCTTCACCGTAAAATCCGACAGGTTGGCTGACGTCCACGGGGCGCAGGCAATACGGGCTGACCTGCACTGTTGTCTCTGGTGCCAGCAGACTGACCAGGGCCTGTATCCCCTCCTGGGTTTTGCCCGGCTGGCGCAGTACTTCAAGTAATGCCAGAAAGCGCGATACGGGGGTAGCAATGTGGTTTGCCGTGCCGGGGATCCCCAGCCCTACCAGTCCCAGCAGTGACCGGGAGATACCGTCTGTACCGCCTGGCTCAAATGATGCCGGATAAGAGTATTTACGCCAGATCCGGTAAAACTGTGTCAGGATGCGATGGCTGAAAATATCGAGGAATCCCTGTAGCGCTTCATGTCCTTCACGACGCTGAGCGATATCATCGAGATAGACAGTCGGTAACGGTGAATCAATGCCATAAAGGCCCATAAATGTGGTGCGGACTACCGGCGGCTTATTGTCATCGTCCTCGTCATACTCAACGCTATGCAGTTCACTGGCCGGAAATCCCATGCCGGGATGCGGACAAAACCGTACCGGATCGTCTGAAGGATGGCTGGTTGCTCCGGTCAACGGCTTACCCGGTCGGCGCTTTTCCAGCAGTTGGCAAAAACGATAGAAGTTTATGCGCTGAAGATCGGCTTCCAGCCTCGGAATCAGCCGGGAATACGGCGGTTGTGTTTCTCTTCCCATTGCAGACGTTCTCCGGTCGGTTGCAGAATAATAATCAGGCGGTTAAACAGGTAGATGTCGGTGTAAAGCGCAAAGAAGCGGCTTAGCATTTCGCCAAACAGGCAGATGTCGCCGCGCCCGGCAAAACCGTGGCTGTCCAGCGTCACGTCTATTTGCACACCACGTACCAGGTAGCCCTGCTCAAAACGCTCAATTTCGCTGTGCTTCACATCAAGAATGGCTCCCAGACGGCGACGGTTCATTTCACTGTTTGTCCACTCGTACAGCGCCAGCGTGCCGCGCAGCACCTCAGCGTTATCCATCATTGAAAGAAAGCCGCTGCCAAGATGACTAAGTACGCGCCAGTGAAAACGATCTTGCGCAGGCGGATAGCAGGGCAGAGTAGGGGCACAGAGATTGCGTACGGCAATATTGGCCGATGTGGTTTTCATCACCGTATCAAGGATCGTACTCTGTAGCGCCCGGCGCGGTAATTGACCATTGGTACCTGTCAGCGTCAATGACAGGCTTTCATCTTGCGGGACGGTGTGATTATCAAAGGCTTCGCCGCCAAGAATAAGCCAGGTATTGTGCAGGCCGGAGGGACCGCGGCGTACGCGAGTGTGGTAGTAATACTCTGGCGCGTCGTGACGCATCATGCCGCCTTTGTGGCGAAAGCTGGAGAATGGCACGTAGCGGTGCTGGCTGGACGATACTACGGAATCGACAGCATAAATTTCAGTGTGCCCATCCTGCACACGCATCGGACGCAGCATGTATTCTGTTTGCAGCGAGTTGAGCGTCAGCGGATCGGACTCCAGCGGGAAAAGGTTAATCACCGGGACACAGTTCAGCCGCAGGTTCTTTTGGGTAAAACTGAAGTCGTGCTCCCAGCGTTCAGCCAGCACGATCTCGATTTCAAACCACGGAAGTGTTGCGGGGAAAACCACCTTTTCCAGACCCCGCAAGCCGGTGAACATAAACTTTTCACGGAACGTAAAATACTCCAGCAACAGCTGATAACCGCTGAAGCTGCTGCTTCCTTTTGGCCACAAGCTATCATTGTCGCCAAAACCGAGGGCGGTAAAATATCCGTCGAATGAACGCCTGTCCATATCGCCCGGCAGGCGCAGAAACGTGTGCGCGACCTTCATGGTGAATGCTTCATGCATGGCACAGGCCAGCGGGGCATCGGCGTTGAGATAGAACGGAATATGACTGAGGTCAATCCGGCTCCAGTCGGCCAGTTGACTGCAATCAAAACGCATCTGTACGACGG
Source organism: Klebsiella sp. RIT-PI-d (assembly GCF_001187865.1). NCBI lineage: Bacteria > Pseudomonadati > Pseudomonadota > Gammaproteobacteria > Enterobacterales > Enterobacteriaceae > Klebsiella > Klebsiella sp. RIT-PI-d. The sequence goes on along the minus strand of NZ_LGIT01000004.1, from coordinate 187,674 downwards.
AACGACCTTGTGGATCGGTGGTGAGTATTGCGGTTTGCAACGACAGCGGCTGGAGATTAATGGGCTGAGTCGTCGTATATCGACAGCGGGTATTCTTCTCGCCGATAGGGCGGGAATTCACTTCAAACCCCTTAGTGATGCACATCTGCTCTTTCATTTCGCGCCAGTCCGGAGAGAACTCCACGATCGACATCGATGGGATAGTACGCAGATAGTGCGGCCATAGCAGACTAACCATACCTTCGGTTAACTCCGGCAGGTCATCGTCAAGTTTTTCACGCAGACGCCCCATCAGGAACGCAAAGCCTTCAAGCAGGCGTTCGACGTAAGGATCTCTGGCGCCTGCTTTATCGAGATTAAGCATCGCCGCCCTGTCCGGATGAGCCTGGGCAAATTCTTCTCCTGCTTCAAGCAGGTAGCGCATTTCAGCGTCGTAATAACGCAGGGTTAAATCGTCCATATAAAACCTGAGAAATGTTATTGGCAGTACGCTACCAGCGCGTACACCTTGTTTTTATCGAGACCCGGCACGTTAGTGCCTGGTAAAAGATGGGCAGATCAGACACCGTAGGTGCGCTGTTGCCGGGACGCGACGAGTCTGGCCCCGCAGGGACAGCTGCTAATACTATTTAGCGTTCCTGCATATTTGCGGCCGTTCAGCGTGTTAAGCGGTATATGCCCCACAATCACAAACTTTCCGGCAAATTTACCGCAGGTAACGGCATCACCTTCACGTGCCATGGGAATGCCCAGAAGCGTACTGGTCGGATCGGCTTCAAGAATTCTTCCACCGCATGTGGTCATATCGCCCAGTACCAGATAGAAGCCTTTTGTCATTTTCACGTTCCCTTATCGTCAGACAAATCAGTTGCACAGCACGGCTGCGCGGGCAGGATCGAGTGTGATAAGTGCCGAAAGCAGGTTATCCATTTCAGGTTGCAGACGGGTTTTATCTATTTCGTTACGGCCCACCCTGGCGCGCAGCAATTTCAGCCGACGCGCGTTGACCTCAAACATCAGTTCCGGCATCCATTGCGGTAACGTGAGCGAGCGTGCCCGATGATCAAGTTCACTCAGCAGATGTAATGCCATTTCGTTTTTACCGTATTGCTCGGCGACTCGCGCCATTAACAGGCGCATCAGCCACTGGTTTCGGGATGAGGTAAATCCAGGGCGCTGTTGTAGCCAGCTGAATGCCGCCTCAATACCTTCACTGTCCGCCTGGGTCAGAACCTCCGCTTCCAGCGCAAGAATATCGTCCCCTGTTGACACGACGGTACTGACAGGCTCTTCATTCCAGACGCTACTATCGTCATGGACTTTTTCACTAATCCAGTTCAGCGTCGCCTCATCGGCAAACGGTGTGCCGTCATTAAACGCCAGCGATTCAAGACCAGGTAAACGGTTCAACAGGCCTTTGAGGTCACGGCAAATGATATCTGCACGCACAGTGTCGTTATCGAGTCTGCTCAGCGCCTGCCATATGTACCATTGCACATCCAGCCATAGATGGTTTACGCCCTGCTGGAGCAGCGTGTCAGCGTGCTCCAGCAGTTCTGACCAGCTTTGCTGGAGATATAAACGTTTGAGATGAGCGCGGTGATCCGGTTTGGGCGGGGCAAGTCGGGTTTGACCGCTGGCATCCAGCGGGGGCAGAACGGTTAACGTATCCCAGCGGATGCTTTTCATCAGATGATGTGCCGCCAGCCAGCCGCCAGGCTGATCGCGCAGATAATTTGCCAGCACCCTGGCCTGATCGAGCAAATCGCGTCCGGAGGTGATGGTGGTTAGCGCAGGCACAGTAGACGTTGACAGCGCGTTTTCCGCCGTCTCTTCCCGGCTGGTTTGCGGGACCAGGCTGTCAGGTCCACCGTTCTGTATCAGCCGATTCTCCAGCGCCTGATACAGCGTTGAAAACTGCGGGCGTGATACGTTACCCGGCTCGCCTGTTGCCTTCTCTGCAAGCAGGAGTGCCGCAGCAATTCGTTGCATGACGGCAATATTGACCTCAGGATACAGCGAAAGACTGTCGATAACCCGCCGGCTGCCGAGCCATTCGAGAGCAGATTTGCGGCTACGATCGCGTTGAGGGTGCAACTGCGCCCCGAAGCGTTGTAGCATGTCGGCCAGCAGTTCCAGCCCTTCTGCCAGCCCGGTTTCTCCATCCTGATGCAGACGTGCCCAGGTATAAAACGTTATCACCCGCAGATCTTTACTGACCGTCGTCAGTAATTTCTCGCTCAGGGTGCAAATCAGCGCGGTATCAACGCCGGTCAGTTTATTGACTTCATCGCGGATACGCTGGAAATCATCGTCATAAATGGGATCTATTCCCACCGGTGAGTCATCACTGAGAGGTGCAAGCCAGCGCCCCGGGATCTCACGGTACGTGTGGGTCTGTTGCAGCAGCGACTTTTCATCAACCGCACAGGCGTGAAGTAAATTTTGTAGCGTTGCCATTATTCAGCTCCGTCCATGTCTGTTATGTCGCTATTTGTATCGAACGCCTGCGCGGCGGCCGTCGCGTCAACGTTGAAGATGCGATCCGGGAGTTTAAACCCGCGTAAGTCCAGCAGCGCCAGCGGCCCTTTCCCGAGCTGTGAACGCAGCACCCACTGCAGCGTCCGCTCATCCGGCGCCGTAAAGCTCATCATCCACTGACTGCGGTCAAGCTGCCGGCGCTGACCCTGCTCAAGCCAGCGAATAAGGCCCCACGTACCGGTATAATCACCAAAGAGGCGCGCCCCGGCACGGGTGGAGGTCCAGGTCAGCAGGGTGCCCGGTTTAAACGTCTCACCCGGCCAGCGGAAGCTCTGCCAGTCGGCCATCTGGTTGAAGTAGTGCAGGTGCTGGCCGTCGATGGTCAACCGGGTTTCCACCACCTCAGGAGAAGGGCGGGCCTGCAGCTCAAAGCGGATGCCCTGGCTACCGTCGGTAAACAGAATATCTGACAGCTGGCTCAGCTGGTTCACCGCCCTCAGGAACGCCGGACTGAACGCCAGCCCCTGACTGTGAGCGCTGTCGGGCACCCACTGGCTGCCCTCTTTATGCAGAACGCCGCTCAGTTCCGTGGCCAGAAAGCGGTCTATGCGACCGCTGTCCCTGCGAATAAACTCGGCCAGCATCGGCAGGGAGGCATCGCTTTTGCTGTCTGCAAACGGATAGCGCCCGTCAAAGGCGGTGTGCCAGTTCGCGGTCAGCGAGCGGCGCCAGCGGTCGTTAAGGCTGGCGGCTGATGGCTGCAGAACCGTTTCCCAGGCCCGGGTCAGCGGTTGTACGAACAGCGTGTTGCCAAAGCCGCTCCACTCTTCTCCGAGGCTCGCCGCCATCAGGCTGCCGTACTGCCGGGTGTCGGTCAGGTCCACGCTTTTTCCCTGAAACACCGTCTGCGCCAGGGTCTGCATCATCTCCTGCGGGTCAGAGGCGCCTGCCACCTGCTGCAGACGCAGACGCACCCGGGTGATGCGGGTCAGATAGGTCTGCAGGCTGAGGGTGTCATCCGCAGACATCACGTTACCCGCGCGGTTTTTCCCCAGAAGCTGAAGCAGCGGGCCAAAGGTGTCATCGAGTGGCCCCTGTGGACCGGCGGCACGCTGGTCGATAACCGGTTTGTCATCACGGCCAATCAAATCTTTTGCCGATTTGATAATAGAATCCGAAAGGCCTTCGCTCTGCTGCCCCGTCTGGCCCTGCCAGGCCAGGGTGTTCATCAGGGCAATCAGCGGTGACTGCCGGACATCACTCATCAGCGTCAGCTGGTCGGTCACGTCAGCAATGGTGTTTGCCGGGGTAAGCCGCAGGCTGTTGAGAAAGTTCAGCCAGCTGCCGGCAAAGTCGGTGAAGTAACGTTGTGTCAGACGCGCTTTCAGGGCTTCCGGCGACAGGTCTGAGGAAACTGCGTTTCGGCTGTCGCTCAGTACCCAGTCAATTTCATCCCGGCGGGAATGTGCCGCGGTGTCAATAGCCTGCTGAATGCCGCCTTCCCACGCCTGACGGGTAAACATGCCGGGAACAACCTCGTCGGTGGTGAACAGCCGGCGCGCATCGGTTCCGGCCGTCATATCGTCAAGCGTGACATCGGCAACGTTGCGGCGTACCGCGTTGAGCATCTCCTGGTACAGCGTACTTTCGGCGTTACGCTGACCGATTTGCCGGAGTAAAACTTGTCTGCTCCGGGCGACCAGGGTGCTGTCCGGGATGATTTTCCACTGTGGATTATGGGGAAGCGCATGGATATAAAACGCCCATAAATCGGGTGCCAGACTCTGCCACAGCCCGGGAGAAACGCCCCTGAGCGTGGGCTGAACCGTTTTCATCGTCCGGGCATAAAACGCGCCGTCTGCCCTGTCCGGGCGGGACATCATCAGCCAGGCTTTTAACTGGTCGTAACCTGGCCCGGCAAGCGCCGCGCGGCGCTCGCTGTCCGGCGCGGAGTCCACCAGCCTGTTGAGTTTTTGACGCAACGCGGCGCTGGCAGGATCGCGGATAAGACGATTGCTGGCGACCCCGTACCACGGCAGCATGGCGCGCAGAAGCGCCTGATTATGGTCCAGCCCGAAGCGCTGATACCACGGGGCACCGTGCTGATAACGGTACTGCAGACGGCCTGCATCGTTGCGTAATTCATGCAGGGCGGTCAGCTGAGCATCAGAAACGGCAGGATGTTCCACCAGCGCACGGGCTTTTTTTGCCACCGACGACATCTGCTGATAATTAAGGCCAAAGGAGAGCAGCAATCCTGCGGCCCAGAGCCCGGTGACTGCCATTAACGACCAGGCCAGCATCTGCGCCCACGCCATGCCGACCCGGCGGCCGCGCACGCGGGTACAGTCATCAAGAATGCCCTGCCAGGCAGGCGGGAACGTCAGCGCGTGTACGTGGTTTTCTGCGCCATCCTGATGACCGGAAGGGGGATCCGCCAGGCTGAACATCAACCCCCGCAGTGGAACACGCTGCCGGGCACCGTATAACCAGGGTGAAAGCCGGGTTTTCCAGCGCTCGCACCCGCCCTGAAGCAGCTGCTGTCCCAGACGAAGCAGAAAATCATATGCCCGGTTTTCGGCAACCTGAGCCAGCCCCTGCGCCCGCAGCTGCGGAAGTAGTGCCGACAGCTGAGAGACAATATCTTCCGGTACCGCTCTGGCTGGCAGCGTGATGCCCACCGACTGGGTGAGCCTCCCGGACTGCGACCATGCGCTGTCGCAGAGTTGCCATAACCAGACTGGCGGCTGGTAGCGTAGCTGCTCACCGATTTTCTCCAGCCCGCGCAGGTCGTGATCGGTTATCTGCGGCGTGAGGTGCTGATTTTCGCCAATCACCCGCACAATGCCATCCAGCGGACGGCTCCGGCGCAGTTTACGCAGCGCAGCGTATTTTTCGCTATCCGGCTGTGCCGTCAGGCTGCCGCCATAAATCAGAACGGTACGATTACCCTCCAGCCACTGCTTTTCCTTCAGGCCGGGCACCAGCTGAGCGATGGCGGTATCGTCGCCGGTGACTAATAACAGACGAACGTTACATCGCCAGAAAAAGGCGTAGCGGCGACGTAAATGGGTTTTGATAGCCAGCAATTCGGCCTGCCATAGGGTTTCTGTTCTGGTCAATTTGACTGGCGCGAAGGCATCGTCACCCAATGCCTGCTTTACATCATGAGTAAAATGATTTTTACCTGATGCGCGGGTACTAAAAAACATAAGCAAGAGACACGCAGTCATTATGCCTGTACCGGCGCACAAACTAATAAGCCAGCTTTTATGTTTCAGACTACCCGGCAATAATCCGATATGCTCTGGGTGCTGCCAGATCTGCCAGCACATTACTGCACAGACCAGCAAAATAATAATGCTCACACTCCAGAACCAGAGTCCTGACTTTTTCATCAGCACAACAATACGCTTCACGAATTAATCTCCTTACGAGAAGCAGAAGGGGATACCGCCGTACTCCAGACAATCTCGCTATCTTGTTCACCGCTGATAATCATGTGAGATCCCGGGGTACTACAGATAGCTTGTGCTGCAGCGGCGATTGCCAGCCAGGGGGCAGTGCAGCCAGGATGGCCCAGATAAGTATTGAAATCATGCATGCCCACATCCTGGGTAATAGATGCCAAAGGAGGACGACCCAGTAGAGAAATTATCCCTGACCTGGCATCACTAGCTTGCGCAAGGCCGGATAGCCAGAGGTGTGCCACTTCATTTGCAGAAGACAGCGGAACCCAGTCTGCCGCCTGCAACACGCCTTCCTGTAGTGCACTGGCATTTGATGCGGAGGCTTCCGGACGATGTAAGAAGGCTTGCGGTGTCAGCGTTTTCTGAGTCAATCGATTACCCAGTAACAGGCTTACTATCACTTCGGCGGTCATGTCTGGCGCTTCAGGGGCTATTTGCAGCGCAACGACCAGCAACAGGCTTTTTTCATTGATACGATGATCAAGCCAGTCATCAATCATCCTAAGCCCGTGTCCAGTTAAAGGAATGGCAGGCTGAGCGATGCCGCTTTTCTGCCATGCCTGTAACCACAGGGCGCTAATTCTCGACCTGGGAAATGATGAGGATGACTCAAGTAAAACCTCAACAGAGTTGTCCACGGGCAGCAAAGAAAACGTTACGGCAAGTTTTTGTAATAAAAAGGTAAAAGCAGCGGTAATTTCTGCTTCAACTGTATTTCCTCCTCCTGGAGGTAAGCGGCTGTGACGGACGCTATCGTCACCGGCGCGTGTCGTCTGTGGAGATAAAACATCAACATTACGCAATAACGCCTCCGCAATTGGGGCACATTGCAAATCAAAAGCATGCGCTGTCACACACTCGGCAGACAATATTTGCAGTGCCCGGCGACCCCGGCGAACTTGCATTAAGATATATTTTTCACGCTGTGTATCGTACGCATCAGCCTGTAAATGACGAAGTCCGAATACCGACACACGAAAAAAAGCGATAATGCTCCATGCTCCCAGCGGAATACCGATGGCCAACCACCAGAACATTCCACTTTCAACATGTTTTCCCGGTAGGCGCATCAATAATATTCCTGTGGCCACCATGCAGGCTAAAGTAGCCAGCCAGCGAATTTTTTTTGGTGGGGCCGGGCGTGGTGAAGGACCGGGGATTTTTTTTATTTTTACTGGCATGAATAACTCAGGTGAATAAATAATAGCGTATACAATAAGTAGGGTCTGATAAAAAACAGACTTAAGAATATTTACTTTTCTGCAGTAATGCAATGGCATGTAAATTATTTAATTTTTGTATGTATTCTTTATAAATATATATTTTTTCTATATCGGCAATAACAGATATTTTTTCCATATTAATAGAGAATACTAATGGTCCTTTTCCGGAGTCGTTCTGGATTCTGCATCCAGCGCCGGTGGCCAGAACATGCCCTTGCGCGGTGCCCAGTTATGCGGCCGGCCGGGATAAATCGGGTCCATCACCACCGGCTTATGCTGCATGTACTGGCAGAGGTGGCTCCACAGATGAAGTTGTGGAGCTGCATACAGGGTGGCATGAGAAAAAATAAAGCGTTCTGTCACGGTGTGAGTGCCGGGCTGGCAGACGGCACCGTAAAAACGGAACCCCTGATCGTAGCGGTCGGACTCCCGGCTGAGTTCGCCATGCACATCTGCCCAGTCAAACACCTTTATTGTGGTGGGCCATTTCGCCCACGGATTCCAGGCTTTACGGTGATGTTCAAAGACATAAATCTTTTGCCGCTTGCGGTTAAAGCGTATGGGTTGATCTCGGGGAACAAATAAAGCCATTCTGAGGTTTAATATTAGCATTGAGAATGAAAAGACTAAAAATATGAATAGCATCAATAAAGTTACACAATCAAAATATGAAGAAGGTGAGTCTATATATATCCAAAGTAGCACCAATAAAGGAATGATGGTTGAAATAACCCCTATCCATGCTCCTCCCCACATAATATTTTCATAGCGCGGAATTTCCAGCCAGATATCATTAATTTCATTAACATAGATAAGTTTTCCCGGAATGGTTTGCTGCTCGGTATTTGCCGGTAAATCGGCTCGCCAGTTTTTCAGTCGCGGAGCAAGAATCGGCTCACGAGAGACGTTATTGTCCAGGAGCGTACTCATTTTTTCCTGATCTGACTGCGGTTTTTCCTTTTTTGCTCTGTTTCTTTTTTTCTTCATTGCTGTCTTTCCTGAGCCATGACGGTGATATACGTTGTCATCATGTTTTTACTCCGGAGCCGTTCTGGATTCTGCATCCAGCGCCGGTGGCCAGAACATGCCCTTGCGCGGTGCCCAGTTATGCGGCCGGCCGGGATAAATCGGGTCCATCACCACCGGCTTGTGCTGCATGTACTGGCAGAGGTGGCTCCACAGCTGAAGTTGTGGAGCTGCATACAGGGTGGCATGAGAAAAAATAAAGCGTTCTGTCACGGTGTGAGTGCCGGGCTGGCAGACGGCACCGTACAGACGGAACCCCTGATCGTAGCGGTCGGACTCCCGGCTGAGTTCGCCATGCACATCTGCCCAGTCAAACACCTTTATCGTGGTGGGCCATTTCGCCCACGGATTCCAGGCTTTACGGTGATGTTCAAAGACATAAATCTTTTGCCGCTTGCGGTTAAAGCGTATGGGTTGATCCCGGGGAACAAATAAAGCCATTCTGAGGTTTAATACTATCATTGATATCGAAAATAAAAAAAATATTAAAAACATTATTAATATATTTATTCCAAAATCGAAAGGATATAAATCTATAATCATCCATGTGACAATAATTGTTGGAATCAACATTGAAACGACTCCCAGCCATGCTCCTCCCCACATGATATTTTCATAGCGCGGGATTTCCAGCCAGATATCATTAATTTCATTAACGTAAATAAGTTTTCCCGGAATGATTTGCTGCTCGGTATTTTCCGGTAAATCGGCTCGCCAGTTTTTTAGTCGCGGAGTCAGAATCGGCTCACTAGAGACGTTATTGTCCAGAAGCGTACTCATTTTTTCCTGATCTGACTGCGGTTTTTCTTTTTTTGCTCTGTTTCTTTTTTTCTTCATTGCTGTTTTTCCTGAGCCGTGACGGTTATATACGTTGTCATCATGTTTTTACTCCGGAGCCGTTCTGGATTCTGCATCCAGCGCCGGTGGCCAGAACATGCCCTTGCGCGGTGCCCAGTTATGCGGCCGGCCGGGATAAATCGGGTCCATCACCACCGGCTTGTGCTGCATGTACTGGCAGAGGTGGCTCCACAGCTGAAGTTGAGGGGCTGCATAGAGGGTGGCATGAGAAAAAATAAAGCGTTCTGTCACGGTGTGAGTGCCGGGCTGGCAGACAGCACCGTACAGACGGAACCCCTGATCGTAGCGGTCGGACTCCCGGCTGAGTTCGCCATGCACATCTGCCCAGTCAAACACCTTGATCGTGGTGGGCCATTTCGCCCATGGATTCCAGGCTTTACGGTGATGCTCAAAAACATAAATCTTTTGCCGCTTGCGGTTAAAGCGAATGGGTTGATCCCGGGGAACAAATAAAGCCATTCTTAGACTTAACCGAATCATTGAAATTATGAAAAACATAAATAAAAAAGACATTATGAAAATATAAAAATCGAAGCGAATAATATATATTTCTATATTAAACCAAATGAGCGCAATGGCAGATATTATGGATGTAAAAATACTAAACCATGCTCCTCCCCACATAATATTTTCATAGCGCGGGATTTCCAGCCAGATATCATTGATTTCATTAACATAAATAAGTTTTCCCGGAGTGGTTTGCTGCTCTGTATTTTCCGGTAAATCGGCTCGCCAGTTTTTTAGTCGCGGAGTCAGAATCGGCTCACGAGAGATATTATCGTTCAGTAACGTACTCATTTTTTCCTGATCTGGCTGCATTATTTCTTTTTTTGCTTTGTTTCGTTTTTTCTTCATTGCTGTTTTTCCTGAGCCGTGACGGTTATATACGTTGTCATCATGTTTTTACTCCGGAGCCGTTCTGGATTCTGCATCCAGCGCCGGTGGCCAGAACATGCCCTTGCGCGGTGCCCAGTTATGCGGCCGGCCGGGATAAATCGGGTCCATCACCACCGGCTTGTGCTGCATGTACTGGCAGAGGTGGCTCCACAGCTGAAGTTGAGGGGCTGCATACAGGGTGGCATGAGAAAAAATAAAGCGTTCTGTCACGGTGTGAGTGCCGGGCTGGCAGACGGCACCGTACAGACGGAAACCCTGATCGTAGCGGTCGGACTCCCGGCTGAGTTCGCCGTGGACATCTGCCCAGTCAAACACCTTTATCGTGGTGGGCCATTTCGCCCACGGATTCCAGGCTTTACGGTGATGCTCAAAGACATAAACCTTTTGCCGCTTGCGGTTAAAGCGAATGGGTTGATCCCGGGGAACAAATAAAGCCATTCTGAGGTTTAATACTATCATTGATAATAGAATGAATATTGAAAATAATAATAGTGAAATAAAAATAAATTCATTTATAACGAATATATTAAATTCCTTAGAAAAAATCGTGGCAATAGTCATATATATTATTATAATAATAGGGATGACCATCGAAATAACTCCCACCCATGCTCCTCCCCACATAATATTTTCATAGCGCGGGATCTCCAGCCAGATATCATTAATTTCATTAACGTAAATAAGTTTTCCCAGAATGATTTGCTGCTCGGTATTTGCCGGTAAATCGGCTCGCCAGTTTTTTAGTCGCGGAGTCAGAATCGGCTCACGAGAGATATTATCGTTCAGTAGCGTACTCATTTTTTCCTGATCTGGCTGCGGTTTTTCTTTTTTTGCTCTGTTTCTTTTTTTCTTCATTGCCGTCTTTCCTAATCTGCAACCGTCAGGTTTAAGGTGAGCAAACTCTGTGGGTCATTTTTATCTGGCCAATAATTCACACTAAGTACGGCTTGCGTATAACGAGTGCTGTTTACCCATGCCAGCCCATCTAATATTAAGGCTTTCGCATCCCAGTGCTGCGTCAGGGTATTATTTAGCGAAAGACTGGGATGACGGGGGTGGCGCAAAATGGATGAATCATCCTCTCTGATTGTAGAATCCGTATTATTGATATCTTTAAGGCCATACCGGTTAACCAGCAACTGCTGTGTTTCTCCATTGCCCTGAGCCGTAAGCGTAAGATCCCACGCTGACTCCGTGACGTTACAATCTGGTAATCTGATCCGCATTTTTATGGCATCTTCGGAATTTGCCCATTCTCCTGTCAGATCCTGGTAATCTATTTCGGCAGTCATACCGCTAACGATGACGGTATAGGCCATTAGCGCAGCGTATAGATCTTCCGGGTTATGGATATCCCACACCGGATCCTTATCACCGCGTTGCCTGGGGACGCCGAAGCAGCTGTCGCTGAGCCAGACTTCAAAAGGAGTTCTGATGGCATTCTCGGCCTGTATAGCCATTGCTGTTCCGGCTATGACTAACAGGGTGGCCAGTCCCACTGGACCGAGTAAAGCGAATTGGCAGGCGTAGGCAGAATAGATAAATAAACCACCGCCAGTAAATGTTGTCAATCCCCCTGCAAAATACCATGCTGCAATTGCCGTTTCCCCAGTATTTATTGCTTCATGAAATTTAACAAACATCCCTATACCATCAATAATCGACGACACTCCAGCCAGTGCCCCGCCCAGCCTTATTAGCGGATGCACATACATCGGTATACCTTTGACGACAACGTTAGGCGCCAGGTCCCATGGATGAGCCCGCACCAACATATGGATAAACCCGCAGGCTTCTATCGTGGAGCTGGCAATCATGGTCATATTTGATGCTAATACCAGCCGCGCGTCAGTATCATCAACTGCTGCTTGCACCGCTTTTAAGTTGTCTGCCAGCGCCAATACTTGCAGAAACAGCATCCCTCCGGCCAATATACCACCCAGAGCATTGCCACTGACTAACCGTCGGGCTAACTGGACCTGTCCTTTAAAGACATTATCAATCTGACTTTGCGTCAATTGTAGGGGAGCCTGGACAGTATTATCGAGGGAGACACTGGCAATCCGTAATTCTGATAATCCATTGAGCTTTTTGATATTTGCGAGCGTTCCGTCATTTAACGATGAGATAAATTCGGCGGGTGCTGCGTCCGCAACCATCGTCAGGTTTAATTTTTGATTTAATACTCTCGGATTAGTGACTTGTGGAAGTCTGTTTGCGGATACCTTACGTAACGCTCGTTTTCCATTGCATAATTCGCCGCCGTATTCAATGTATTTTCCCTGCGTTGAGAGCTGGACGCGAGCAATATCCCGATGTAACTGTTGATATTCTCTGACGGTCATGGTCATGTTAAATACGGTTACTTTTTTGCCAGTCGTCAGATATATATTTCCCTGTATAACCCGGCTGTAGCTGTCCAGCACCGCCTGGTCCAGTCGTGCATTCAGGCGGCTTACCGCGCCACTCATTGCCAGCGCGCGCTGATAAATAGCTTTTTGTACGCCTTCCGACTCAAGCCAGTCCCCCACCTCTTTACCACTGAGAACCGATTTAATGTTGGTATATCCCGCCATGCCGGCATAAATGGCCTCCAGCACCGACTTACGATTGCCCAGCATTCCGTTATAGGCAGGGCTCGCCGGATCCTTTAACCATTTTAACCAGACATCTTCGGTGGCCTTATCTGTACTGGATCCCTGAATACAGGTGGAAATAGTGGATAACTGTGCTGCCCATCCTGCGGGGCAGGTTTCCGGCGTGTAGTCTTGCGTTATGGTAGACAGCCAGCTATCTACGTTATACCAGGCAGCGAGATCTGTTCCAATCGCCTCAATACGTTTCTGGTAGGCGTCTAATGTATATTGATATTGTGCGGCAAATTCAGCGCGCTTAGACTCATAATAATATTTTTGTAGACGCGCAATACTGCTGGCATAAGTTTCTTCGGCGACCTTTTCCTTAGGGATTGTTCGTCCTGACAGGGGGTATCCGCCGGGTACAGGCTCATGTCTGGGTTGACTATTTTCCTTTATCTTTTCTTTTAAAGACGCCAGGTATAATTCAATTGCATCAGAAATCATGTGTTTACAGCGTATTTCTGGCTTTTCATTATAATACTGACGTGCTTCCACAATTTGCAGTCGGCTGTTGTTCAGCTCCTGCACGATGCCCACGCTGTCATTTAACGCCAGCGCCGATATCCGACAGTTGTGCTGTATGCCCAACTGCGCAACTCTGATCGCAAGGGCAGTTTCGCTTTCCAGTCGCGGGTAAAAACCATGTGCGCCACCGGAAGGTTCGCCGGCTATTTTTTCCGTATTGGTAAACAGGCTGGTGGCGAACTCTGCCACGCTGGATTTCAACTGGCTCAGCGAAGGGTCCATTATCAGTGCTTCAGGGACGCAGGACGGTGTTTTTTTCAGCGTGGCCAGGGAAATTATTGTAAACCGGGAGGCCAGACTTCCTCCTGCCTGGTATCTGTTGAGTACGTCCTTACTCCACGGGTCGCTACTGAACGCCAGCCAGGCCTCGCTGTATAATTCATCATCAATATTAATAAAACTGGCGCTGATACAGTGGCCCTGCTGGCGACAGGCTTTGCTGATGGGCTCTACGGTGTCGCCTTCCGGCATCGCCATGGGGTCAAACTGGCGAAGATAGCCTTCGGCAGTGACCTGATAGCCCTGCCAGACTCGCCTGTCCAGCAGAACGTAGACATATCCCATGCGCAGGGTACGCAGTGCATATTTAAACTCACCCCCGGTCAGCTCTGCGTCCTGCTTCGGTACAGCAGGTTGCCAGGCAGAGCTAACCAGCGCTCTGGGGACCGCCGCGACACGCAGGGGAAAAATGGGTAAGCCGGTTCGCTGGCAGGCTTTACAGCCTGACGGTGTGGATGCCGCCTGTTCACAGGCATCGGCGTACCGATCAATTTTATTGTCAAAGGTCATGGTGGAATATTCCTTTATTTTCCAACTGCAGAATTACAGCGTTATTTTTGAATTACTGCTTTATTGTGCCTGGCAGATAATCGAATAGACGTACGCAAGAGAGTAAAAAATATATGCTTAATTATTGCGGCGGTGTTCTTGACTCTTTATCCAGCGCCGCCGGCCAGCGGACAGTGTTAACCGGCGTCCAGCTCAGCGGTTTGCGGGTCAGCAGCGGCGTTTCAGGCACCGGTTTATGCTGCATATAGAGGCAGCAGTGATGCCATAATCCCCGGATAACCCGATTATCGCCCTCGGTCCAGCTGAGGATAAAGCGGTCAACAACCTCACAGGTTCCGGGTTTACAGACGGCGCAGGAGAGACGGTGCCCGTAGTCGTAGCGGCCGGACTGCATCACCATTTCACCGTGAATATCGGCCCAGTCGAATACCTTGATAACGGTGGGCCAGCGCTTCCAGGGCCAGATGCTGCGCTGATGCTCATAGACATAGACCTTCTGGCGGCTACGGTTAAAGCGGACTGGAGTGCCTCGGGGTACAAAAATTGCCGTTCTGGAAAATAATAAAGAAATACTCAGAAAAATAAATATAAAACAACCAATAGTAAATTTAAAACCTATATCCTCGAATAAATAAGTTAAGGATGCTGATTTTAGGAGTAATGGAATAGGATATAATGAGATTAGTGAGAAAAGATACAACCCTCCCCATGCGATATTTTCATATCGTGGAATTTCCATCCATATATCATTAATTTCGTTAACCCGAATGAGTCTGGGAGGAATGGGTTGCTGAAGATCGTCTTTTTCAGGAAGGTCGTCCTCCCATTTTTTAACCTGAGGTGTCAGTTTTGAATATTCGCGTTTAGGTAAAACAGGTTTTGGTGTGGCACTTCTTTTTTTTATCAGCTGTCTGTTCTTTTTTTTACTGGTCATAATATGCCTTTATTGACTGGTGCTCACGATTAACTCCAACTGAAATTGCGGATCGTATTTATTGGACTGCCAGGTGACCGGTATGAAAGGGGGCTATCTGCTGTCTGACTTACCGGAGATAGTGTGGGGCTCTGTCATCAGCCAGCGGGACCGTTTGTCGGATTTTAGTGCAGAGCCGTGGTGGACTCTTTATCCAGCGCCGCCGGCCAGCGGACAGTGTTAACCGGTGTCCAGCTCAGCGGTTTGCGGGTCAGCAGCGGCGTTTCAGGCACCGGTTTATGCTGCATATAGAGGCAGCAGTGATGCCATAATCCCCGGATAACCCGGTTATCGCCCTCGGTCCAGCTGAGGATAAAGCGGTCAACAACCTCACAGGTTCCGGGTTTACAGACGGCGCAGGAGAGACGGTGCCCGTAGTCGTAGCGGCCGGACTGCATCACCATTTCACCGTGAATATCGGCCCAGTCGAATACCTTGATGACAGTAGGCCAGCGCTTCCAGGGCCAGACGCTGCGCTGATGCTCATAGACATAGACCTTCTGGCGGCTACGGTTAAAGCGGACTGGAGTGCCTCGGGGTACGAATAGAGCCATCCTAAGACAAAAAAAAGTGGATGAAGCAGATACAAAAATAACAAGGGAATTAAAAAATAAGTCATTTGAAAATCCCATTGCCAATGAAAATATTAATGTCAGTATAATAGGAAGTGAAAATGTAAAAGAGGATGCCCACATTCCAGGCCACCATATATTTTCATATCGCGGAATTTCCATCCACACATCATTAATTTCGTTAACCCGAATGAGTCTGGGTGGAATGGGTTGCTGAAGATCGTCTTTTTCAGGAAGGTCATCCTCCCAATTTCTAACCTGAGGTGTTAGTTTTGAATATTCGCGTTTAGGTAAAACAGGTTCTGGTGCTGTATTTCTTTTTTTTATCAGCTGTCTGTTCTTTTTTTTACTGGTCATAATATGCCTTTAATGGCCGGTGCTCACGACTAATCCCAACTGAAATTTCCGGTCGTATCTATTGGGCTGCCAGGTGACCGGTATGAAAGGGGGCTATCTGCTGTCTGACTTACCGGAAATAGTGTGGGGCTCTGTCATCATCCGGCGGAACCGTTTGTCGGATTTTAGTGAAGAGGCGTGGTGGACTCTTTATCCAGCGCCGTCGGCCAGCGGACAGTGTTAACCGGTGTCCAGCTCAGCGGTTTGCGGGTCAGCAGCGGCGTTTCAGGCACCGGTTTATGCTGCATATAGAGGCAGCAGTGATGCCATAATCCCCGGATAACCCGGTTATCGCCCTCGGTCCAGCTGAGGATAAAGCGGTCAACAACCTCACAGGTTCCGGGTTTACAGACGGCGCAGGAGAGACGGTGCCCGTAGTCGTAGCGGCCGGACTGCATCACCATTTCACCGTGAATATCGGCCCAGTCGAATACCTTGATGACAGTAGGCCAGCGCTTCCAGGGCCAGATGCTGCGCTGATGCTCATAGACATAGACCTTCTGGCGGCTACGGTTAAAGCGGACTGGGGCACCACGAGGAACAAATAGAGCCATCCTAAGTAGATAGGATGACATGCTAGTAAAGAAAAAAATAAATAAAATTAGAGCGATTCTAAATGAGGTATCTGAACTAAATCCTGGCAGGTTAAAAATAAAAAAGATAAAAGGTATCGGTGAGATACTGATAAACAAAAAAAACCACATGCCCAACCAAACGATATTTTCATGCCGAGGTATTTCCATCCACACATCATTGATTTCGTTAACCCGAATGAGTCTGGGTGGAATGGATTGCTGAAGATCGTCTTTTTCAGGAAGGTCGTCCTCCCATTTTTTAACCTGAGGTGTCAGTTTTGAATATTCGCGTTTAGGTAAAACAGGCTTTGGTGTGGCACTTCTTTTTTTTATCAGCTGCCTGTTCTTTTTTTTACTGGTCATAATTTGCCTTTATTGACTGGTGCTCACGATTAACCCCACTGAAATTGCGGATCGTATTTATTGGGCCAACAGGTGACCGGTATGAAAGGGGGCTGTCTGCCGTCTGACTTACCGGAAATAGTGTGGGGCTCTGTCATCAGCCAGCGGGACCGTTTGTCGGATTTTAGTGCAGAGCCGTGGTGGACTCTTTATCCAGCGCCACAGGCCAGCGGACGGTGTTAACCGGCGTCCAGCTCAGCGGTTTGCGGGTCAGCAGCGGCGTTTCAGGCACCGGTTTATGCTGCATATAGAGGCAGCAGTGATGCCATAATCCCCGGATAACCCGGTTATCGCCCTCGGTCCAGCTGAGGATAAAGCGGTCAACAACCTCACAGGTTCCGGGTTTACAGACCGCGCAGGAGAGGCGGTGCCCGTAGTCGTAGCGGCCGGACTGCATCACCATTTCACCGTGAATATTGGCCCAGTCGAATACCTTGATAACGGTGGGCCAGCGCTTCCATGGCCAGACGCTGCGCTGATGCTCATAGACATAGACTTTCTGGCGACTGCGGTTAAAGCGGACTGGAGTGCCCCGGGGGATAAATAAAACGGATCGCAACAAATAAGTCCCCATACTGGCAAATGAAAATAAGAAGAGCAAAAGAACTATTTCGAATCCTTCACCACCAATACCGGGAACAAATAATAGAAATACTATGTCGAGAACAGCAAAAATCGGAACTATAGAAAAAAACCAAAATCCCCACCACCATATATTTTCATATCGTGGAATTTCCATCCATATATCATTAATTTCGTTAACCCGAATGAGTCTGGGTGGAATGGGTTGCTGAAGGTCGTCTTTTTCAGGAAGGTCATCCTCCCAATTTTTGACCTGAGGTGTTAGTTTTGAATATTCGCGTTTAGGTAAAACAGGTTTTGGTGTGGCACTTCTTTTTTTTATCAACTGTCTGTTCTTTTTTTTACTGGTCATAATATGCCTTTATTGACTGGTGCTCACGATTAACCCCAGCTGAAATTGCGGATCGTATTTATTGGGCCAGTAGGTTACTTTTAACGCTGTATGGGTATAACGGGTTTCTTGTAGCCAGATTTCGGCTCTGATATCCATACCTTTCTCGGTGATGAGGCGTTTATAACCGCCGGAATGGTAATCTGATCCCGGGAGAGCCTGTCTGCCATCTGACTTACCGATGATATTGTGGGTTTCTGTCAGCAATATATCGTTGCTTTCGCCTCCCGTCAGGTGGATTTCCCATGCAGAAGTAGCCTCTTTGCAGCCAGGTAAACTCAGATACATTTCCAGCCTGGTTAATCGTTGTCCTTGTATTTCCGACAGTCCTTCAAACCCGACTTCAGCAACCATGCCGTTTACAATGGCATTAAACGCCGCCAGCGATTCTTTCATATCCTCAAGGCTTTCGGCTTTCCAGACGATGTCCTGAGAACGTGGGATACCAAAGCAGCAGCGCCGCAACCAGATTTCGAATGGGGTGCTTCTGAGTTTTTCCGCTTCATGGGCAAGTATTGCGCCAGTAAGGATTAATAGTGCTCCTATACCTGCAGGACCGAGTAATGCAAATATACCTGCTAATGCACCAGCCCCGGCAATCCCTCCACCAAGTAATGTTAGGGCACTTGCAACAAGATAAACACTTGAAGCTTGCTCGTCGCCTGCTTTCCTGGCCTCGGATGCAAGAAATCTCATCCGCACTCCATCCACTATCGCTGCTACCCCAGAAATTACGCCACCCGCACGAATGAGCGGATGAACATAATTTTTAGGTAAAATTTCCCAGCTGTTTTTAATGGTCAACATCCGACCAAAACCGGCCATTTCTGTCGCTGCGCTTAAGACCATCAGACGGTTAATGGCATAGGTCAGGCTGGCGTCAGTATCATTTCCGATAGCATTTTTCAGGTTTTCGGTATTTTTATTCCAGTCAGTTATCTGCAGGGCCAGCATAATCGCGGACAGAACGATCCCCACGCCATTACCGCTGGCGTAACGCATGGTTCGCTCTTTATAAAGTGCCTGAAGTTGTTCATCACTCACGGCTGAAATCAGAGTGCCTGCTTCCGCCTGCAGTGATACGCCGGACACCCTGAGCGGAGATCCCACCAGGCTGTCGGCGCTGAATTTTCCATTTTTATTCAGTATATTTTTTACGGTGTTGAGCGATTCAGGAATGCTGACGTTGACGGTTATCTCTTTCGCCTGAAGAAGCGGGTCATTGATAAACATTATTTGTCCGGCTGCGGCAGTGCCGCTGCGCTGTGCCATTCCACCAAAAGCAGCGCTATTCTCCGCCATCACCGGCCCCAGCCAGCCGCCTTTACGAACCATGTCCTGGTATTTGCCAACGGTCGTTGTAAACGTTACAAAGGTCACTTCCTGACTGGTGGCCGTCAGCAGCCCCTGCTGCATCATGCGGCGAAAGCCCTGATAAGCAGCATCTTCCACGTCCAGCGCCAGCCGGCTTAGTGACCCGCCGATCGCGATGACCCGACTGGCCCATGCCTGCTGGAGCGCCGGCGTTTTAAGATAATCAGAAAACTCATCTGAGCCAAACGTCGTTTTTACATACGCATATCCGCTACTGCCGGCAAAGACCGCTCCCAGCAATGAAGGTGTCGGACCCATAAAACCTATATAGAGAGGGGACTCTGCGGTCTTCACCCAGCGCCTCATAACGTTGTCCATTGCTTTGTCCTGAGATCCTCCCTGGAGGCAGGACGTGACCGTGGCGAACTGGGCAGCCCAGCCCGCTGCGCAGGTTTCAGGCGCATAGTCACATTTTATAGTCTGCAGCCAGTGCTCAGCCTGATACCATGCCGCGAGATCCTTACCTATTGCCTCAATTTTTTTCTGCCACGGTGCCAGTATTGCCGCATATTTATCAGCAAATTCGGCGCGGGCGGGCTCGTTATAGCTTTTAAGCAGGCGAGCGTATTGGGTGGCCCAGGCCTTATCTGCAACCTCGGCTGCGGAAATTATCCGTCCGCCATTCAGGTCATCAAATTTATTTAACTGTTCGTAGCGCGGGAGACTCTCTTCCTCTATTGTTTTTTTGATACTCGCCAGATGACTTTGAATCGCCTGCGAAACAAGGAATTTATGTAATATGCCAGGCTGAGCATTATAAATTTGACACGTCTCCACAACTTGCAGCCGGCTATTATTCAGCTCCTGTACGATGCCCACGCTGTCATTTAACGCCAGCGCCGATATCCGACAGTTGTGCTGTACGCCTAACTGAGCAACTCTGATCGCAAGGGCAGTTTCGCTTTCCAGTCGCGGGTAAAAACCATGTGCGCCACCGGGGAGTTCACCGGTTATTCTTTCAGTATTAGCGAACAGATTGGTTGCAAATTCTGCGACATTGGCTTTTATCAGGGTCAGGGAAGGGTCCATTGCCAGTGCTTCGGGTATAGAGATTGGCGTTTTTTTCAGGGCGTCCAGTGAAATTATCGTAAATCGGCTGTTCAGGAATTTCCCGGACTGATAGCCGTCGAGTACTTCCTTACTCCACGGGTCGCTACTGAACGCCAGCCAGGCCTCGCGGTATAATTCATCATCAATATTAATAAAACTGGCGCTGATACAGTGGCCCTGCTGCCGACAGGCTCTGCTGATGGGCTCCACGGTGTCGCCTTCCGGCATCGCCATGGGATCAAACTGGCGAAGATAGCCTTCGGCGGTGACCTGATAGCCCTGCCAGACTCGCCTGTCCAGCAGGACGTAGACATATCCCATGCGCAGGGTCCGCAGTGCATATTTAAACTCACCCCCGGTCAGCTCTGCATCCTGCTTCGGGACAACCGGTTGCCAGGCAGAGCTAACCAGTGCTCTGGGGACCGCCGCGACACGCAGGGGAAAAATGGGTAAGCCGGTTCGCTGGCAGGCTTTACAGCCTGACGGTGTGGATGCCGCCTGTTCACTGGCATCGGCGTATCGATCAATTTTATTGTCAAAGGTCATGGCGAGAGGCTTCCTTGTATTCGCTCTGTCAGGTTACAGCGTTATTATTAAGCTCCTGCTTTATCGTCTCCGGCAGGGCTTGCAGGCAGTGGGATAATCGTAGGGCGGGGTTTGCAATAACCTGTTCTATTAACGCTTTTACGGCGGGATGCTGCGCAATATCGACGCCGGTACCAAGGCTGTAGGTGGCCAAAAAATAGCTGTCCCTGGTATCAGTCAGGCCTGCTTCTACCGTTTTTTTCCACATGGCTGCTGCCTGTCGCGCCGCATCTGCAGGCATGAGCGTATTGACTGCTCCCCAGGCTTTCAGGATCTGGCCGATCGCCCGGATATTCTGTTGTACCCATTCGATACCCCAGTTGAGTCGCCATTTTTCTTCTGACGCTCTGCCTGACTGACGAGCAATTTCACCCGCTGCGGTCATATACCACCATTGGCTTACCGGCCAGATTGTTCCGGCCAGTCCATTTTCTGGACTCATCGCCTGTAGAAGTTCAAAGCGCAGTGGTTCAAAAAGCGGCAAAAAAGCCTGTCCGATGTGGTTACATTGCTCTGCCAGCGAAAGTGCAAGTGACTCGGGGCCTTGTGCGCTGGAAAGCCATGCGCAGATATATCGCTTTTCCTGCAACGCTTCGCCCCTGGCATAAGTCTCCGCGCGAGTCATCCATTCTGCCTCACACGATCCGCCCGGTGGGGCCAGTAAAATCAGCTGTGGACAGTGTGCCGGTGAATACGCAAAATCGGCGCGCAGAACCGGAAAAATGGTATTATTACCCAGTTTCTGTTGTAGGTTATACAGAATCAGCGGGTTGGCACTGGCCACTTTTTTAAAAGGATCGAGTAAAAGATAACGGTATTCATCCGGATACTGATTTAACTCATTAATTATCTGGTGGCTTTCCATTATTGCCCCTGTTCAATACATTTTGCTTCGGGTGGTAACTCTGCTTGTGTCGGATTAAACATTTGTGGCGGTAATTGATTGAAGCTGGCGCACTTCGCATTTATATTGCCCGGTGTCAAAATGGTGACGCCGGAAGGTTCGATAACCAGTGCTGTTTTTCCGCAACATAGCGTAAGCTTTTTACTGGCCTGAATATGAACTTCATCATCCGTGCTGATGATCCTCATCTCTTTTAGAGACGTTAGCGCCATTGCATCTCCCTGAGCCTGAATATCTACTTTTCCTTTATTGGCATATATCTTGATGCCTAATGTTTTGGCAAACAGGCTAATGATCTCTCCGGCCGCGACAGTAAATTTTTTGAACACGCTAAAATCAGTGTTTTCACCTGAGGTCTGGATAAAATTTTGCCCGCTGCTAATTTGAATACTTTGCGGCGATACCTGGGCGATACCGTCCGGAGCGCTTAACAGCAATACTGACTGCTGCAGGTCTTTAAGTGACGCTTCCAGCAGCGCTTTTTGCGCCTGAATCTGCGCCAGTTCCGCCTGGGCAGTGGCAACGGCTTCACTCAGTGATTTTGCCAGCCCCTGTGCCTGGTTAAGCGTATCCAGTGCTGGCGCCATCTCCAGCACTTTCCCCTGTGCCCTGGCCTGACCATCGGCGCTGATAAATATCCCTTTCTGCGCCCGGATGGCTCCCCAGCTGTCGGTTCTGAGCTCAAAACCCTCACCGCGCTGCTGCTTCTCCGCATCCACTAAATGTCCGAGATTGAGCTGGCTCTTACCCCCGTACTCGGTGGAGACCTTGATATGCTCCTGGCTGCGGGTGTCATCGAGGCGGATTTTGTTGTTCGCCGGGGTGCGCAACACGTTACGTTTGTAGTTGCGAATGGTGACGTGGTCGCCGTGGGCTGAATCATGCAGCACCCCGGAAATATACGGGCGGTCCGGGTTACCGTCCTCAAAGGCTATCGCCACTTCGGTGCCTGCCAGCAGCGGCAGGTGCAGACCGTACGTGTCCCCGGCATACGGGCGGGACTGGCGCACCCACAGGCTCTCGAACCCGGTCTCCCAGTTATCACGGTCAAACAGCATGTTGACGCGATAGCGGCCGCTTTTATCGATATGGCCGTAGGTGTCGTTCTGCGTGGTGCTGGTCACCCGGGCGGGCAATGTGCCTGCCATCACCGGGCGTGTACCTGGCTCAGGACGGAAACTGAAATCCGTGCTGTCCGGGATACCGCCGACGTTAACGGCAAAATCTTCATCCCGGCGCGCATGGCTGTGCATCGTCGTGATGAGCACGCCCTGCGCAAACACCTCTGCCACGTCATACCCGCCGGTGACCTTCAGTACCTGACCCGGAGAGAGGGTCGGGCAGCTGGTGATGGCATGAATCTGCGTCTGGCCATTCAGGTAGCGCTCATGACGAATACGGGCATAAAACGCCCCGGACTCCGGGGCCGGATTACGGTCACCGGAATTTCCCGCGGTCAGGTAGTTATCTCCCCAGTGATAAGCCTCCCCCCAGGTGGTCGCATCCCCGCGGGTCGCATCGACCCGGGTGTTCATGTCCTCTGTGGCCTGGCGGTAGTTGTAGTCCCGGGTGCTGACCTGCTTCTGCACCACGTGATGATGGCTCTCCATGCCCCAGACTGAGTCAGCGCCTTTTGAATGCTGCCCTGACGGCGGCACCGACGGCAGGGTCAGGCCTTTCTCATACCCCTGCTGGCTGTCGTAAAACTCCACGACGTCGATGTGAAGGCGGGTGTCGGCGACGAAGCGGAACCAGATACCCACCTCGCCCAGCAGGCGGGTAATAAAGTGCAGGTCGTCCTCGCCGTACTGCATCACCTGCTCGCGGCGCGGGTACGCTTTTGAGAGTGAGAACAGGAAATCCTGGCCGCGCATGCCGTGACGCTCGCGCAGGATTTTTTCCACAATCTGCGGGACCGACATATCCTGATAAATGGCGTTCTGATGCGAACGGTCAAGCAGCGCCAGGCGTGGCCGGAGCGTCACGGCATAGTGGGTTTCATCTTTCGAGGTGCTGAGGCGTTCAAAGCCTGTCACCATGCCCTGAATGACCCTGACCGGCCGGCGGATTTTGATGCCAAACCCCGTGTCAACCGGGGCCTGTAGCGTCAGGGAGCCCGCCTTCATCAGCATGGTGTCTTTAGTGATGGCATGATCGGGGCTGGTGAATTCAATGCGGTAGCTGAATGGTTTGCTCAGGTATTCCTGACCGTCAAACGCCAGCACGTCGGGTTCTGAGGCACATCCCTTCACCGACAACTGGTGATGGTTGTGGCTGAATAAAATTTTGGGGCTGGCCATTATAATATCTCTGCCTGATCAAGGCTGAATTCAATTGCAATACCTTCATCTTCACTCCAGTCAAGCCGCAGGGAGTGTGGTTTTTGCTTTGCAGCCATATGGATAAGTAACTGCTGACTCAGTACCGGCAGAATTTGCTGATTAAGCAGACTATCGACGTTGCGTGCGCCGGTATCCGGCATCAGGCAGGCAGCCGTCAGTGCGTCATACAGACTCTCGCTAATATGGGTTTTGAGGCCGTAATGCCGGTGCAGGCGCTGGCTTACCTGGGCCAGCTTCATCTGAACAATCGTACGCATCGCCGCCCCTGTCAGCGGACGATATATTACCGTCTGAAAGCGGGCCAGCAGCGCGGGCTGGAAGCGATCGCGCAGGACAGGGCGCAGCAGTTCATGTAAGTCCACCTCAGTGGATCCGGGCTGTTCATCCAGTAACTGCATAATGCGATCGCTGCCAAGATTGGAGGTCATCAGGATCACGGTGTGACGAAAATCGATTTCGCGTCCTTCACCGTCACGCATAAAGCCCCGGTCAAATACCTGATAAAACAGATTCATGACGTCACGATGCGCTTTCTCGACTTCATCAAGCAGAACCACGCTGTAGGGCCGCTTACGTACCGCCTCTGTCAGAATACCGCCCTGGCCGTAGCCAACGTAACCCGGCGGCGATCCTTTCAGTTGCGAAACGGTGTGCGGCTCCTGGTACTCCGATAAATTGATAGTGATGAGCGATTTTTCACCGCCATACAATACATCTGCCACGGTGAGGGCGGTTTCCGTTTTACCGGTGCCGCTCGGACCAACCAGCAGAAATACACCCTGCGGGCCGTTTTCGGCGGTCAAACCGGTCCTGGCTGCGCGCAGACGCTGAGCAATAGCGCCCAGCGCCGCGTCCTGCCCGACTACGCGTCTGGCGAGCTCACTTTCGAGGCTCAGTAGCCCGGTCTGTTCATCTTTCATCAGTGAGGAGAGCGGCACGCCTGTCCAGTCAGCAATGACGTTCGCAACAGTGAGGGTGTCAACGTCCACCGGAAGCAGGGGAGTACTCTGCTGCATCTCTGCGAGTTGCTGTTGCAGGTCGCGCGCTTCACTCTGGCGAGATATGTCCTGGCGACTTTCCAGCAGTTGCTGTGTGAGCGTCAGTTCCCGCCGGTATTGCGTCTCACGCTCATCCAGTTCGACAAATAAACGGATTTCCTCCTGCTCAATCGCGGCCAGACGCGTGTTCTGCGAATGGTTTCCCACGGCAAGATCTTCCAGCAATGCCTGCTTCTCCATCTCCAGCGCCGTAATTTGTGCGCGAATGCGCGTTAACGGCTCCGGCACGGTATCAAGGCTCATGCGAACCCGGGCGCACGCAGTGTCCAGCAGATCAACTGCTTTATCCGGTAGCTGGCGTCCGGTGAGATAACGGCGGGACAGCGTTACGGCAGCACGTACTGCCGCGTCGGTAATGTGGACATTATGGTGTTCAGCATAGCGGGATTTAAGGCCGCGCAGCATCAGGCAGGCAGTCTCGTTATCCGGCTCATCAACCTTTACCATCTGAAAGCGACGTTCCAGCGCCGCGTCGCGTTCAAAATATTGTTTATATTCACTCCAGGTGGTGGCCGCGATGGTTCGCAGTTCCCCGCGCGCCAGGGCCGGTTTTAGCAGGTTGGCAGCATCCGCACCACCTGCCTGGTTGCCGGCCCCGATGATGGTATGCGCTTCGTCGATAAACAGCAGGACGGGGGAGGGGGAGTGCTGTACGGCATCAATGATATTTTTTAAACGCTGCTCAAATTCGCCCTTCACGCCAGCTCCCGCCTGCAGCAGGCCAAGATCAAGGGTACGCAGGCTAACGGTTTTGAGTGACGCCGGGACATTTCCCTCAGCAATACGTAGCGCCAGGCCTTCCACCAGCGCCGTTTTTCCGACGCCTGGTTCACCCACGAGAATAGGGTTGTTCTTGCGCCGGCGGGAAAGGATATCCACCATCTGGCGGATTTCGGTATCGCGACCAAATACCGGGTCAATTTTGCCGTCTTTTGCTTTGGCGGTAACGTCGAGCGTAAATTTATCCAGCGCATTCTGTAGCGCTGGATCGAGGCCGCCTGCTTTTATCTCCTCGCCAGCCGGACCGCTAACAAACTCCACACTGCCGCCGTGCCGTTGTGCCAGCGCCTCAGTTTGCTGGACGTCAGGACGCTCGTCGGATTGCGCATCCAGCAGCGGGCGCAGGCGCTCTAACTGGCTCTGACCTAATGTCAGCAGCGGCCATAAACCGTCGCAGCGTGCCAGTTTCGGTTTATCAACCAGTGCTATCAGCAGATGGATGCTGCGAATATGCTGTTCGCCAGCCAGCGACGCCCGCATCCAGGCATCCTGCATCAGAAGTTGCGTACTCTCAGCCAGCTGCGGGCGGCTGCGTACGGAGCGGGGTAGCGTATCCAGCCAGCAGAGCAAATCTTGCCACAGGCTATCCATATCCCACTCATAGCGTCGCGCCAGCACCGTAAGGTCGCCTTCACCCTGCTCCAGTAACTTTAGCAGCCAGTGCTCTGGCAGGATTTCTGCATGCGCGCGAGTCTGGCATAAGGAGGCTGCGCCCTCCATGGCGCGGGCACAGTAGGGGTTAAGGCGACGCAAGAGGATTGCTGGATTTTCCATGTTCTTAAACTCACAGTCTGGGGACCATCGGGCACGCTACCGCCCATCGCTTTTCCTGTTTATAAGGAACCTAAGCGCATCAGGTCAGATTTCTCGGGTATAGGGAATTTTGCCTGCGTACCCGCCGGGCAGATACGCAGGCAAAACTGCGGACAGGTCACCCCGTCCGCATCAGCATCAGGCTTACGCAGTGGCGCGCTCATTCCAGGAATCGGAATGAATGATGTTGCCGTCTTTATAGGTCCAGGTGATTTTTTCGTAACGCAGTTCAAGCATTTCCAGGTGGTTATGCTTCTCTTTGCTCGGTTCTTTGATGTCATGCATCAGCGGGTTGACCTTCACCACTTTCACGTTTTCCAGCTTAGTGTTGAAGTACTCGACTTCCTGACCCGCGTCGTTGATTTTGTACCATTTGAATTCCGCAGATTTCAGGGTCTGGCCCGTGGTTACTGCTTTATAAAGGTAGGGACTGGAGGAATCGATTTCCTTGGTGAACATAAACGGGGTATGAATACGGGTACCCGTTAATTTGCCGGTGTTGTTGTCAGTCGGAATATAGATATTGTGCTCTTGCGCCACGACTTCGATGCTACCTTCGCGGTCCTTTACATCCACAGAGCCTTTAATATCTGCGCCGCCATCGTCTTTCAGCCAAAGATAAACTGGGATTGCCATGTTTTACTTCTCCATTTTATGAGTAGAGACGTCACGTTCATTCGTTGACGCCGATGTTGTGTCGGGTATCTGGCAGGCATTCGCCTGAGGTACCAGACTAATTTCGACACGGCGGTTCAGCGCACGGCCTTCCACTGTGTCGTTAGTCGCGATGGGGCGGCTTTTGCCATAACCCTGTACCGCGAAACAGCTTTCCGGCACGTCGCCGGTATCCCGCATCCAGTCACGTACCGCTTCGGCTCGTTTCCAGGAGAGAGTCTGATTACGTTGAGCGTTACCCGTGTTGTCAGTATGTCCTGCTACCACAATCAGCCAGCCCGGCTTCGCCTTGATATCCACCAGTGAATTGACCAGCATTTTGGTTGAGCCGGTTTTCAATGCGAACTTTCCAGAGTCAAAAAGCGACATGCTATCGAGCCGAACGATTTTCGGTATCTTGGGCGGTTTTGGTTTGGACGGTGGTGGGGCGGGAATGTAGGATCGGATAGCATCCAGGATCGGCATCCGTAATCGCCCGCCCTGATACAAGCCAAGACTCATACGAAGGGGTTCGCCGTTGCGCGCCCAGTTATCCAGCTGAACGGCGTCATGGCGCAGAACCGCAACGGCATCAGCTTTCGGGCCATAGTCATCCATCGAAATACGGTCATAACGGGTGATGTCGAAACACAATCGCTTCATTAACTGGACGTTGTTCCAGCCACTGCTGCAAAGAGATATGGCCGCCGCAAGGGTGAATAGCCCCAGCGCACCGCGCCAGGCCCGATCGCGCGGCGTAAGGCCTTGCCCTTCAGGCAGGAGCGGCAGGATAAAGTCCGGAAGCAAAGGCATGACCGTGCTCTGCGTCCCGACCGGTTGCCAGCCTGCAACATGTTGCATGGCAGTATGTTGGCTCAACCAGGTGG
This sequence comes from Klebsiella sp. RIT-PI-d, assembly GCF_001187865.1. Taxonomy (NCBI): domain Bacteria; kingdom Pseudomonadati; phylum Pseudomonadota; class Gammaproteobacteria; order Enterobacterales; family Enterobacteriaceae; genus Klebsiella; species Klebsiella sp. RIT-PI-d. Next base: position 159,428 of record NZ_LGIT01000004.1, on the reverse strand, counting down.
TCCAGAGAGACGTCGCCAGGCTACCGGAAAGGAGAGGGCCGATCCCCGACAGTATTGCCGCAGGTGGAATTGGCGGAATATCCGGGTTCAGATCGGTAAATACCGCTTTGACATGACTGTGCAGCCAGGTCATCAGGCTATTCATCAGCACCTGTTGCTGCATGGCCAGGGCACCGCCAGCCATGACCCATGCAGCAACGGGGCAGGGAGCCGATGACTCTCGCCAGACACGAACGCCTTCCTCTGAAATGGCCGCTTGCCAGAGCATGTCATTCAGCATGGCGCTGCCAATCTGAACGCTCAGGACTAACGGTACGAGATGTCCTGTTTCACGCCGTAACTGGCTGATTTGCCAGCGCAGGGCGAGCAGGCGGCTGGTCAGGTTATCGCTATCGGCATGTTTTTGCGGACAAACGCTGACCATTACCGAGAGTTGGCGTCCCCAGTCAGGACGTTGCCGTAACAGCTGGCGAACCACCTGTGCGGGACTCTGAGTCTCTTCGACTCTGATCCAACATCCCTGCGTCACCGTCAATACCTGAGACTTTTCTGGCCAGGCTTGCGGAAGATCGCCACAGACCAGTACGACGGGCTGACGCCAGGTGGCCGCCGGAAGATTATCCAGACATAAGGTTGCTTCCTGCTCTGCGCGACGGCTGATGGCATACCAGAACGCAGTAATCAGTCCCAATATAACGACAAGTATGCAAAGAGAAACCGGCCGGGACACGGGAAGAAACCCCAGACAGACAATGGCGCTTAGCAGGGCACTCCACAACGCCAGCCCGCGCTGTTGTGCTGAACTCATTTCACCACCCCTGGCAACAACATTGTCAGCATCCGATCGAGCTTTGCGTTCAGCCCCCACCACAAGCCGGCAACGATCAGGACGCTCAGGCTAATGCGGACAGGCCAGCAGGACAGCCAACGCCCTGTGCTTCCGCCCGCACGGCTTTCTGCCAGTACGGAATGGGTCTGTGGGTAGCTAAAAGGGGAAGCATGGTCGCTGAGCATCTGAATCAGCTTCTGGCGTTCCGGATCATTTAGCGAGCGGAAATCACCGAGGAAACCCAGCAGCATGATGCGCTGAAAGCAAGTAAGAACCGCGGTGTCCGGTGAAGGTTCACGCAGAACATCACGCATACGGTCACATAACGTGTCGCCCGCATCCATTGTGCCCAGGAAGTGTCCCTGCAAAGGAACGTCATACCACTGTACGCAGGCATCATCCTCCACGCCGCGGCTTTTAACCGCTTCGTCCAGCAACGCGCATTGCGCAGTGAGAATATGTTGACAGCTGGCATCGTCAAGTTCGCTCTCTTTTAACAAACGCTGGACTCGCTCAACATCGGCGACACAGCGCTCCCATAACATTCGCCCCTCTCCCTCCTGAAACTGCGGGCCATGGTGCAGGCTGATAACCTGTAGCCAGGTGTCCTGCAGTAGTGCGTCGATATCGATCGATAAGGCAGTATCACGTTTATGCACATTCATGTTCTCAGCACCGCAAAGAGTTCAAGTTCAGGTTCACCCAGCATTCCAGGGACATAAAACATGCAGTTGCCGCTTTCGAGCATGTCGATTGCCACGGGATCGGAGATATCCAGGCTGAAATATTGATTCTCCAGACGTAACGGAATGGCAGCAGGAACATGACGCAGCGGGATAAGCGGTACGCCGATCCGTGAAGAATTAACAATACTTCGGACGTGATCCGGGCTGCCCACTTTGCACTGACGAGGGAACTGTTCCTGCAACTGCGCCACCGTCGCCGCAGATCGCACAGACAGGTAATAATCAGCACCTTCGCGCAGGCGGGGATCGTGCAGACGCGCTTGCCAGAAATGCAGGCGTTTATCGTGCTCGAGTTCAATGGATATCACTCGCGATGGCAGGCTTGCCTCCAGCAAATCGCTCAGCAAATCAAATAGTGGTGGAAAAACCGTGTTCAGTTTTTCGTGCTGCCAGACTGGAATAGCGCTGACCTGATGCTCAAGGGAGAAAGTGAGTAAACTGCCGGCAAGTCTTGCAAGTTCAGGATACAGCCGCTCCGCCGGGCTTTGTGGGTAACGTAAAAACTGGCCGAGTACAGGTTCGGCACTGTTCAGCGCATTAAGCAGCCAGAAGAGCGAGACATCAGCAACGGCAAAATCTGCCATCCGCGCATTACTTTCGCGACGCATGCCCATAAGACGGACCAGACGAGCGCGCAGCTGGGTCATGAGGTGTTCAAGCTGATTAACCAGCCAGCGGCTGCTCTGTACGGTCAGTAGCGGCGGAAGGAAACTGTCATCAAGCGTCCAGATGCCCTGCGAATCCTGCCGTAAACGCGCTACCGGACACGTCAGGTAATCGCTATTGTTTTGATGAGCAAAGCGTAGCGTCACTTCAGGCTGCATCACGGCAATCTGGCGCGTGTCTTCACCAAACTGATTGCGTACATCCTGCCATCGCTGACGGTAACGTACCGGACGATCGGCAACATCATCCGGTTTCAGGCAGTTTCCACCATTTGCCCGTAACAGCGGCAGTGCCAGGACAACGACCGTATCGTTTGATTCACCCTCCAGGGACAGCACGGGTGGCAATACATCTGCATTATCGGTGTCAATAAGCGTGCCATCCTGAAAGCGGATATGCAGTTTGCGGGCTTGCAGACGACCAAGTTTCAGGGTGTCCGGCTCAAAAGCCGATTCGATGATCCCCCACGGATGATTAAGCCCGAGTCGGGCAATGCATTCCGCAGACCAGGCCGCATATGCGGCCTGTTGCTGGAAGTGCTGGGGCGAGACCATAATGCCTCTACCCCATAACGGTTGTTCCGTTTTCATTGGCTTCCTGCCTTACGTTACACTTTCGCTTTCGGCATCTGAGAAACCAGCGACAGATTGACATCCATACCTTCCACCTGAAAATGCGGCACGGCAAACAGCTTCACGCGGAAAAAGCCCGGGTTATCTTCGATATCTTCTACCACCACCTTCGCATTGCGCAGAGGATGTGAGGCTTGCAGTTCATCGCCCGGATCGGTCATTTCAGTCACCAGAGTGCGTACCCAGGTGTTAAGTTCCAGTTCCAGCAGGCGGCGATCTTTGGTAGTGCCGATATTTTCACGTTGAATAAGTTTCAGGTAATGGGCGATGCGCGACAGCAGGAAGATATAAGGCAAACGTGCATTAATTCGGCTGTTAGCCGTCGCGTCTGCGGTATCGTACAGGGCCGGTTTCTGCGTCGAGTTTGCTGAGAAAAAGCAGGCGTAGTCCCGGTTTTTATAATAAGACAGGGGGATAAATCCGAGGTTAGCAAACTCAAACTCACGGGTTTCCGAAATCATGACTTCTGACGGGATTTTTACCTGATTACCGGTTCCGAGATCGTACAGGTGAATAGGCAGATCTTTTACAGCACCGCCCGCCTGCGGGCCGCGTATTTGCACGCACCAGCCGTTGTTAATGAAGCTTTTCACCATATTTGCAGCAAAGGCGAAAGAAGCATTGGTCCACAGATATTTATGGTGATCCGGCCCTTTTACTTCCTCAATATAGTTGAAGCTACGCACGGGTACCGTATCCGGGCCATACGGTAAACGCCCCAATACGCGTGGCATTACCAGACCGATATAGCGAGAGTCATCGGTATCACGGAAACTTTTCCATTTGATATATTCGGCCCGATCAAAATAGTTACCGATATCTTTAATGGCCGCGACCTGTTCCATGTTGTCTTTTAAAAAAAACTTCGGCCCTGCAGAACCAATAAATGGCATATGGGCTGCTGCGGATACTTTGGAAATATTACGCATTAACGCAACATCCTGAGCGGATGCATCAAACTCATAGGCTGAAATAACAGCGGCAATGGGTTCGCCGCCCGGCGTGTCGTATTCTGCAATATAGGTTTGCTTGTACAGCCCACTTTGAATGATTTCCGGCGAGTCCTCGAAATCCTGTCGCAGTTCTTCTTTGGGCAAATCCAGTAATTCCAGTTTTACATTCTGGCGAAAATCGGTCTTATCGACCAAAGACTTCAGCCCTCGCCAGACACCCTCTACACGCTGAAATTCGTCATGGTGCATGACTTCATCGAGCTGGCGACTGATCTGGAAATCAAGCTCCGCAATATGGTGGTCAAGAATAGTTTTATCCAGCTTCTCAACTTTTTGTCCAGATTTTTGCAGGCATTGCATAAATACTTTTACTGCGGCGGTAACACGCGCATCAGTAGAGGTTTCCGCCATTACGGTATTATCATCGAAACCGTTTAAATCGCCGAGTTCAGCTACCGGCGTTAAGTTAATTTTGTCAAATAGTGAGGCGTAAACCCCACCCTGTGGCAGTGTTTTATCAACAGTAGTACCGCCCGACTGCTTCATTGATTCTTGATTGACTGACATTAGCATTTACTCGTTATTATTCCGTTAAAAGAGGGTTCAGCTATTAAGCCTGGACAGGGGCTAGCGCATTCAACTCGTTGCGCAGTTCATCAGACAGTGCGGGGTCTTTTAATATATTTTCCAGTTCTTTCCTGAAAGTAACATTATCCAGAAGGTTGGATTTCAGATCGCGTAATAAATTACGCATGGAGAGCATGGCACGAAGTTGAGGAATTTGACGTGCAACCGCCTCGGGTTCAAAGTCTTTTATATTGCGAAAGGAGAGGCTGACATTTTCTTCAGAGCCGTCGTTGATAAGCGTGTTTTTAACAGTAAGTTTTACTTCAGGGTTAAAATCAGCGAGCACGCTGTTAAAATTGTTTTTATTGATATCTATTTTCTTACGCTCAGAAATCGCACCTTCGGCTTTACCATTACTAAAATCACCAACACTCAACAGTTTTAGTGGTAGCTCAACTTTTTTTTGCGATCCCCCTGTTAACAGATCCAGTTTTATATTTACACGTGCACGGGGTATCTCGTTCTGAAATGATTCAGACATTTTTTATTTTCCTCCTGAATGAATGGGGTGCTGCTGTAGTAAAAATAATGGATTGAATTCTAATCACTAAATAGTAAGGGAGTAAAGCAGGAGGGATGTCTTAAACGATACTATTACAATGCATTTATCAAAAATCAGAAAAACTAAAGGTTTTTAAGCGCGTTATTTAATACAGGAAATTCTTATTTCCTGCGTTCAACGTTATAAATTCACTGGAAGTATATAAATTTTAAATGAGATGTATCAAACTACTCTTGCAGGGGATTACGGCTGATGGCCTGCACTGCGGTAGCTTATTCATTAGTAAGACTTATTTGAAGGTATGGGTAATTAAAAAGAATAAACAATATTTTTGGGGGTGACGAATTATTTTAGGATCTAATGTAAGAAATTAGTACGTTAACCTGAATCAAAGCTTGTATAATTTCCAGGGGGAAGTATTTTGCTATAATTCGATATTTTCCTTTTGGGTTAACCCTTTGGTGGTATTAAGTTCGCGATAAACAACCTATTTAGAATAAGTTATTTTAATAAAAGCTTTTTACAGAGCAAGGCTAACGTTGTCATTAGCATAATAATGTTAAGTTGAGAGCCAGGATGAGCAAAAAACAGTTTATTTAAATTAAAACAGGTATATGATATGCAACATATTGTTCTCTTTTCTCTGCGCGAATGCCAGAGAACGGCAAGGGGTTAAACATGAAACGTATTGTTATACCTTCTCACTATGTACATACCCGCTCGACCCCGTTCTGGAATAATGAGACTGCACCAGCCTCGATCTGGAAACGTCATCTTGATGCCGGAACCCGGCAGGGGGTTTATCCTCGCTTAAGCGTAATGCGTGGTGTTATCCGCTATTACGGGTATGCTGATGAAACCAGCCCTGAAGCGGTAGAAACGCTGACCATCAATGCCGGCGAATTTGGCGTATTTCCGCCAGAAAAATGGCATAACATCGAAGCGTTGACTGACGATACGGTATTCTGCGTCGACTTTTATGTTGATCCGATGATTTTAATTGAAGGCTGAGGTACTGGCGATGACCAATGAAAATAGAGGTTATTCTTTAGCAGTAACGAATCGTGACAATAATGAAACCAAAGATAAAGTGTATTTGAAACCGATGTCCCTGTATGTGCCCGAGCGGGCCGCTCAGGCAGTAAATGAACTGGTTGAGAATCTGTCACTTGACGGTGAAAACACCGCTGAATTTATCCTGACGGTAACTAACAATAATAATGGTATTTCTGTCGATAAAAATTTTTCCAGTTTGAGTGAGTTACAGGACCCTACCGCCGCCGCAGATGCGGTTAAAGACTTGATTAACATTGTTCGCGGTTATGAGTCTGATGAAGAAACTAATGTGTGTGGCTGGTAATACTGCGCATTCGGAGGAGGTTAATATGGCTTTTCAGATCCCTTTTCATTTTCGTCATACCCGCTCGACGCCGTTCTGGGATAAGCAGTCAGTCCCTCAGGCGCTATTGACACATCACAATACCAAAAAAGGCGTCTATGGCCGACTAGCCGTGATGCAGGGTGCGGTAAAATATTTTGGCTTTGCCAGCGAAGATGACACCACGGCGGAGATTGAAGTGGTTATTAATGCAGGGCATTTTGGTATCAGCCCACCGCAGTACTGGCACCGTATTGAACTGCTAACCGACGATACCTATTTTAATATCGATTTCTTTGCCGACCCCAACGAAGCGCTGGAAGGAAAAGGAATCGGGCAGGTGGTGAATACGCACCGGGGGTAGCGTCTGTATCAACGATTCAGGCACCTCGCCAACCACGACGCGGTGCCTGCTTACCGGCGTACATCAGATAATATCGTCCACCACACCGCCATCTACGCGTAGCGCCGCACCGGACGTCGCGGATGCCTGCTCTGAACAGACGTAAACGACCATATTGGCCACTTCTTCCACTGTGGCGGCACGCTGGATCACCGAGCTGGGGCGGTTTTGCATCACAAAATCTTTCGCCACGGCCTCCAGTGATTTACCGGTTTTCTCAACCTCATCTTTCATCATGGCGGCAAAACCATCTGAAAGTGTGGGACCTGGCAGCACGCTGTTTACCGTCACGCCGCTGCCTGCGACAAATTTTGCCAGCCCGCGCGAAAGTGAAAGTTGCGCCGTTTTGGTTACCCCATAATGGATCATATCTGCCGGAATATTGCGGGCAGATTCAGATGAAATAAACACTACGCGGCCCCAGCCTTTACGCACCATGCCCGGCAATAGCGCCCGGGACAAACGCACGCCCGACATCACATTTGTTTGCCAGTAGGTATCCCAGGTACTGTCGTCGGTAGAATAAAAATTCTCCAGGCCGAAAATACCCGCGTTGTTGACCAGAATATCGACTTCTGGCGCAATCTTTAGCAGCGCTTCTACGCCCTCTGGCGTGCTGAGATCGGCAATGGCCGCCCGAAGTTGCGCACCGGGAACCGCCTGTTGAAGATGTTGAATACCCTGATTAACGCTGCTTTCGCTACGCCCGTTAATAATAACCTCGGCACCGCTTTCCGCCAGTCCCCGGGCAATGGCTAAACCGATCCCCGCAGTGGAGGCCGTCACCAGCGCCACTTTCCCCGTAAAATCAATTTTCATGCTCTGCTCCGCATTGGTATACGTAGTGTGGAGCATTAAGCGTAGCAGGTGAGAATTTGGAGTATGTATCGCCTTTCGCTACCTGGCCGTTAAACAGTGTAAATGCCCGTGCCGTACGCCGCGTTGGGCGATCACATCGTCAGCGAAATGCTGGATTTCATGCATGTTGCCTTTCAGCACTGACACTTCGAGGCAATCATCATGATTGATATGAACGTGCAGGGTCGAGACGGACAGGTCGTGATGATGATGCTGGGCCGATACAATGCGGCTGGCAAGATCGCGTTTTTCGTGCTCATAAACGTAGGACAACACCGCATACCCTTGTTTCTCACCGTGTTGTGGATGCTCATGAACCAGCGTGTTGCGCAGAATATCGCGAATGGCTTCGGAACGATTATGATATCCCCGCTGAGCGCTCAGTTCGTCCAGCGCTGTGAGAAGATCGTCATCAAGCGTAATGGTAATTCGTTGCATGGGAGAACCTTATTATTGAGTGTGGCGCGGGACAGGGAACGCGGGGAGTATCGCCTGCTGCAGCGCCCGACCTTCCGGAGTCTGTAGCTGAAAAGGAGACTGCACGAGCGCGGTTTCGATTATTTCACCCCGATCCATAACCATGACTCGCTGACAAAAGCGCTCGACCAGCCGTAGATCGTGAGTAATAAACAGGCAGGCGGTGCCAAACTGTTGCTGCAGACGTTTCAGTAACTGGATGATCCCGGCCTGCAGGACTAAATCCAGGCTGGAGACTGCCTCATCGAGGATCAGCAGCGCCGGTTTGACGATCAGCGCGCGTGCCAGACAGACACGCTGCAGCTGACCGCCGCTGAGCTGGGAGGGGCGCTTGCCGATCAGATCGACATCGAGTTCAACGGCGTGAAGCATCTCCTCAATACGGCCCGGGCGATCTTTTTTTGCGACCGTCAGTAAATGCCGCATCGGTTCGGCAATAATTTCACCTACCGTTTTCCGTGGATTCACGGCGCTTATCGCGTCCTGAAATACCAGTTGAATATCACGGCGAAATGCCTTGCGGGACGGGCGATCCAGGCTCGTCAGCCGTTTACCGCGCCAGGCGATCTCGCCGAGTTCAGGCTGTTCAAGACCGACCAACAGTCGCGCCAGGGTACTTTTTCCGCAGCCGCTGCGTCCCAGCAGGGCCACGCTTTCTCCTGGCCGCAGCGTGAGCGAAATATTGTTAAGTACGCCGGGCTGATGAGGATAGCTGTGCCTCAACCCGGAAACGCAAAGAAGTGTCATCCGGGTAACTCCATACCGTAAAGCGCCAGGTGGGCCGCGAGCAGGCCGCGCGTGACGGGATGCTGCGGCGCGTTAAAAATGACGTCAACGCTGTTATGTTCAACAATGCGTCCTTGATTCATGACGGCAACCTCGTCTGCCAGTCGGGCAACCACGCCCATATCGTGCGTGACAATCAACATGCCGGGGTTGCGTTGTTCAATGACAGAGGTCAGAAGATCCAGAATGCGCGCCTGGGCAACGACATCCAGGTCGGTAGTCGGCTCGTCGGCGATAATAAACGGTGCATCGGCCAGAATTGCCATCGCAATCATCATGCGCTGCAACATGCCGCCGCTCATCTCAAATGAGTACAGGGTCAGGATGCGCGCCGGGTTTTCCAGACCGACCGCATGTAATGCACTGATAAGTGTGGCGTCATCAGCAGGTTTACCCAGCGCGCGGCAGGTTTCACGTGCGTGGGTGGCCATGGTATGCAGCGGGTTAAAGGCGCTGCGCGGATTCTGCATAATCGTGGCAATAGTGAGTCCACGTAGTACGGCACCGGATACCGGTTTACCATCGGCCAGCAGTGTACCCGCCGTTTGCTGAACCCCCGGGGGTAACACGCCAAGTGCAGCCGCGCAGGTAAGTGATTTCCCACTGCCGCTACCGCCGACCAGCGCCAGCACGCGCCCGCGTTTGAGCGTCAGCGATACATCATGCACCAGCGGTTTATCCGCCAGCAGGGAAAGATGTTGTAATTCGATCTGTTGCGGCATCAGTGAGCATGCTCCATGATCAGGTGCGGATCGAGATGATCGCGCAGGGCGTCACCGACCAGGTTGAAGGCCATCACGCTGATAAACAGCGCCAGACCCGGCCAGAACATTTGTAACGGCTGAGTCCAGATATACTGGCGAGCGTCGTTAATCATCACGCCCCATTCCGCCGTCGGCGCGGTAACGCCGAGACCGAGGAACGACATTCCGGCAACATGCAGCATCATGTGGCCGATATCCAGCGTCGCCAGCACCAGCAGGGACGGGATCGCCGCGCCTGCCAGATGATCGACAAATACCCGAATATGACCCGCACCGGAAAGACGGGAAGCCAGAACAAACTCACGCTGACGCAGCGCGATCACCAGACTGCGCACCATGCGTGCATACCACGCCCAGTGCGACAGGGCGATAGCGATAATCACATTGGTAAGCCCGGTGCCTAATACGCCGACCAGGAAGAAAGAGAGGATCGAGGTCGGGAAGGTCATAAAAATATCTGCAACCCGCATGGTGACCTGATCGACGCGACCGCCAATCAGACCGGCGCTGCCGCCGACAACCAGCCCCAGTATTAGTACCAGCAGCAGACACGCCATCACCGAACCTAACGAGACGCGGGTTGCTGCCAGCAGGCGGGAGAAGATGTCGCGTCCGAGGTGGTCGGTGCCCAGCCAGTGCTGGCTGCCCGGTGACAGCAGGCGCGACGGTAAATCAATCGCCTGTGGATCGTATGGCAGCCACCACTGGCTGGTGAGAGCAATCACCGCCAGCAGGGCGATGATGATAAGTGCGAGACGTACCGACCAGCGCGATGAGAGGAAAAAGTTCACAAATGCGCTCCTTCGTGGCGGCGAATGCGCGGATCGAGCGCCGCGTTCAGTAAATCGACAATCAGGTTACAGACTACAAACACCACCACCATGATCAGCGTAAAACACTGGATCACCGGGTAGTCACGATTAAATATTGCTGAGACGGCGTAGCGCCCGACGCCTGGCCAGGCAAAAATATTCTCGATAATCATCGTGCCGCCAATCAGTTCACCGATGTGCATTCCCACTGCGGTAATGACCGGCAGCGAGGCGTTGCGCAAAATATGGCGGCGTTCGGTTTGTTTATCGCTTAGCCCGCGCAGACGTGCCCAGGTGACATGGCGCTGCCCGGCAACCTCCAGCATACTGGCCCGCAGCAGACGTGCATTAATCGCCAGCGACATAAAAGCGATGGAAACCGCTGGCAGGATGAGATGCTGCCAGCCTCCATAACCCAGTGCCGGAAGCCATTTCAGGTATACCGAGAAAAACATTACCAGCAAAAAAGCGAGCCAAAAATTAGGCATTGAGACGCCAAGAAAGGCGATAACCCGCACGATAAAATCCGGCAGACGATCGCGATGGCGTGCCGCCCAGATGCCGAGCGGCACCGAGATCAGCAGGATCAGGACCAGCGCCGCGCCGGCCAGTTCCAGCGTAGCCGGCAGAAAGGTCAGAACATCATCCAGTACCGGGCGCTGGGTGGCGAACGAGAGGCCAAAATCGAGGTGCAGGGCTTTCCATAGCCAGCTGCCATACTGGACGATAAGCGGCTGATCCAGCCCCAGCATCACCCGCGTGTTGGCGACCATATCCGGCGTTGGCGGCAGGTTAGACAGGCGTAGATAGTCGAGCGCCGGGTCGCCCGTTCCCAGACGCAGCATCAGGAAAATCACCACCGAGGCAGCGAAAACCATCGGGATAAGCAGCAGAATACGCCGCAAACTGTAACGTAACATCAGTGATTTACCGGCTTGATCTGTTCAAAAGGGATGTCGGAGGTTATTGCTGGATAAGGGAGGGTGCCTAACGCTGGTTTTGCCACGACCATCATCGACATATAGCTAATCGGCAGATATACCGCTTCGTTATGCAGCCGGGTCAGAATATCGCGATACAGTGATTTACGCTGTGCCTCATCGGTCGTGGTGAGAACGTCGCCGATCTCCCGGTCGATTTGCGCCTTATCCGGCAGGCCCAATTGCGCCTGATAATCGGCGTGAGACGGTACGCGCATTGAGCTCATAAACGCGTGCGGATCGTACGGTGCACCCCAGGTGCGGGAGAAAATCATACCAAAGCGTCCATCGCGCATGCGGGCATAAATGCTGCTTTCTTCCTCACCTGTCAGCGCCACATCAACACCTATTTTGCGCATATCGGCCTGCACAATTTCAGCCATCGATTTGCTCAACGCATCGGTGCCGATATAGGCCAGTTCAATGTGCAGCGGCGTGCCCGCTTTTTCACGAATGGATTTTCCAGCAGGAAGTTTCCAGCCCGCTTTTTCCAGCAGTGCGCTGGCCTGCTGCGGATCGTACTGGCGCGGTTTCAGATGAAGATCAGCGTAGGGTACCGTCGAGGAAAACAGCGTATCGGCAACCTGTTGAGTGCCGTACAGCGCGTTGTCGATAAGCGATTTTTTGTTCACCGAGTAGTTCAGCGCTTCACGCACCAGTAGCTCGTTAGTCGGTGCTTTGGCGGAGTTCAGCGCCAGCATCACCGTTTCAACCGGGGCCGAAAGCTGGGTGTGATAATCCGGGTTGTGGCTGAAGCGGGCAAAGGTATCCAGCGGCAGCAGGCCTTCATTGCCATACAGCAGGTCAATATCGCCTGTCTCGAAGGCCACGGCGCGCGTGGTAGGGTCCGGGATCACTTTAACGGTGATCTTTTTGATCTGCGGTTTTTCACCCCAGTAATGCTCGTTACGCACCAGTACATCATACTGGTTGAGCTTTGACGCCTTCAGCACCCACGGTCCGGTACCAATCGGCGCGTTGATGCCGTTCATCGTCTCATTATGTTTGAACTGTGACGGGGCGATAAAGCGGAAAGGGCGCGGCAAAGCCAGCTCCTGCAGGAAAGGATAGTAAGCATCTTTAAGCGTAATTTGCAGCGCCGTTTTACTGAGCGCTTTGACGTCAACGATCTGATTGACCAGCTCCAGCCAGGCGTGACGCTGACGGTTATCCAGCACGACGCGGAAATTTTCTGCCGCCGCAGGGGCATCGAACACTTCGCCATTGGAGAACGTGACATCATTGCGCAGGATGAAGGTCCAGGTTTTGCCATCTGCCGAGTGGGTCCAGCTTTTTGCCAGCCACGGAGTAACGGAGCCATCCGCCTGGTATTTCACCAGCGGCTCATACACCATGCTCTGGGCGAACAGTTGATTCGGCGTATAGAGATGAGGATTGAGTGGCCCGACATTAACCGGCCAGGCGGTAGTGATCTCGTCAGGTGCGGCAGCATGTGCGAAAAATGACGCACACGCCAGAAGCGCAACTACGATGCGACGTAAGCTGGACAAAATGAAAGCCCCGGATGATAAAAAGACGTACGACTTAGTGAGTATGACGATTTTAGAGAATCATCATACTTTTGACGTGTTCTGGATCAATAGTTGAGCGGTAAGAAAGAGAAGGTATACGAAAATCGTATGTTAATGCTCAGCGAATAAACGCAGCAGGGTCTTGACCTGATCGTCCAGCGGGGCGAGGGTGTCTTTAACGATCAGGTGCAGCGGCGTGGCGCGCCGTGCGCCATGGCTTAACGGCAGGGGGCACAAAATACCCTGCTCAAGCTGCGTCTGTATGCGCTCTTCGGGCAACCAGCCATAGCCCACCTGATACATCACGGCATCAATCGCTGCATCAATGGTTGAAAAGGTCCAGGCATCTCGCGCGGTGTGCTGCGGGCTATCACCTTCAGCAATGCGGATCAGTGGCCAGGCGCGAAGCGTGTCTTCGTTAAGCGGAGTATCCACGGCAGAAAGCGGATGATCGCGATGAGCGACGGCAATAAAATCGATATTCATCAGCCACTCACCGCCGCCGGTAATATCCTGGCGGCGCGTCAGGACCATGACGTCTGCATCAGCGTAGGCCGCCTGCCGATCGCTACTGTTCTCCAGTACTTCGGTGAGACGTACCTGCGTTTGCGGCCATTGCTGCTGGAATTGTTTAAGGATTGCAAACAGGCGACGACGGGGGAAAATGCTGTCGACCATTAAGTCCAGCCGCGTGCGCGCGCCGTCTTGCAGTGTTGCCGCGCGGGTTTCCAGCCAGCTAAAGGTTCTTAGCAGAGGTTTAACCTGAGCCAGCAAAAGTTCGCCTGCGGGCGTCAGGACTGCCCGGCGGCCTTCCGGTTGCAGCAGCGCAACGCCAAGACGCTCCTGTAACAATGACAGGTTATAACTGACCGAGGACTGGCTGCGATGGGTTTCTTGTGCCGCTTTTGCAAAACTGCCCGATTCAACCACCTTTTCCAGTAACGTCCATTGCTCCAGGGTTGTCTTATGCATTATTCATCTGATTTTTTGATTAATATAGCGCAAATATAGCGTTATTAATCTATTTTTTAAAGCGTTAAGATTTCTTCATCGAATACAGAGGAGAATGATTATGCGTACTTTTGATAAACACGATCTGAGTGGTTTTATCGGCAAACATGTGGTTTATACCTATGATAATGGCTGGAACTACGAGATTTATGTCAAAAACGACACGACGCTCGATTACCGTATTCACAGCGGTATCGTTGGCAACCGGTGGGTCAAAGATCAGCACGCTTACATTGTGCGGGTCGGGGAGCGTATTTATAAAATTTCCTGGACCGAACCTACCGGGACTGACGTTAGCCTGATCGTGAACCTCGGCGATAACGTGTTCCACGGGACTATTTTCTTCCCGCGCTGGGTGATCAATAACCCAGAAAAAACGGTGTGTTTTCAGAACGAGCATATTCCGCTGATGGAATCGTATCGCGACGCAGGTCCGGCCTATCCGACTGAAGTAATCGATGAGTTTGCCACGATTACCTTCGTACGTGATTGCGGTGCGAACAATGACGAGGTGATTGCCTGCCCAGCCAGTGAGCTACCGGCCAGTTTCCCGGAAAACTTACGCTAAGGCAGCAAGCAATGCCCGGTGGCGCTGCGCTTACCGGGCCTACAGGTGAATGGGCCGGGTAGGGCGCAGCCGCCACCCGGTACAACGTCCCTCATGCCGCTAACCGGGCAAACGGCTTTTCGGTCGGCCTGGCCCCAACAAAATGGCCAGCTTGTTGCCACCTTTGGTCGTTTCCATCCAGATCTTACACACGCTGGTCAACGGTACCGAAAGCAGCATCCCCACCGGGCCGAGCAGCCATCCCCAAATCAACAATGAAAGAAATACCACCATCGTTGACATGCCCAGACGATGCCCCATCATTCGCGGTTCAACCATATTACCGAGCACCATATGCACCACCAGGAACAGCGCGCCAACCATCACGAATTCGTACATGCCGTTAAACAGCAGTGCCTGAAACATGGGCGGCACGGCAGAAAGTACCGATCCGATATTGGGAATATAGTTCAGCAGGAAAGCCAGCACGCCCCACATCAACGCGAACTGAACGCCCATCAGTAGCAGACCCAGCCAGATAATGGCGCCAGTCCATAAGCTGATCAGCGTTTTTAGCGCCAGATAATGGGAAACGCCTTTAAGCGCCCGGTGTAGCCCGGCAATATGAATTTGCGGATTGGACAGGGCAAAACGCAGTTTATAAGGAACGTGGCGGACCTCAAACAGCATGAAAACGACGGTCATGACCAACAGGACCACGCTCGCCATTGCTCCCGAAAGCTGAGTCATCAGAGTAGTGGCAAACGTCATGACTTTCTCTGAATCCATACGTCTGAGCATTAATTCAGGCGAAAGATGCAGGTTGAGCAGAGGCACCTGACGCTGCAAATAGATGACTTTGGCAGTAAGTTCATTACTGTATTTCGGCAGCAGGGCAATGAAATCATTGAGCGATGTTGCCAGCACCGCAAACAGCGCAGTCAACACAATCATCATCACGATGACCACGATAGTGATCGCCATTGGCCGCTTCACACCCCGGCGAATAAACCAGGTGACCAGCGGATTCAATACAATGGCAAAAAAGAGCGCCAGCAGAAGCTGAACAATGATATCTGCTGCGGCATGAATACCCGCCAGAATAATGACCAGCGCGGCCATCTTTAACAGAATATGCAGGCCCGCTTTATCGGTTTTATCGGGAACAGGGGTAATCATGAATCTTTCCTTTTTTGAAAATGCACTGCGTATCTGGCTCATCCTTTGAATGACGTTTTCCCGAACCGCGCCAGTATGCCTCAGAGTCAGGCTTCTGAAGATGCACAGGCGCAACGGGATTGTTGTTGAGTATAGCGGTTTGTTGAATATTCGTTAGAGACACAAAATCCTGAATGCGTGTAATAATGAAACACCGTTGTAAAAAGGAAATAATTGTTATGCCTGAACCCGTCGCCGGGCCGGAGCCAGGTGGCCTGCGCCTGAACCTGCGGATACTTTCTGTCGCCATGTTTAACTTCGCCAGTTACCTGACGATTGGTCTGCCGCTGGCCGTTCTTCCTGGCTATGTTCATGATGTAATGGGCTTTAGTGCCTTCTGGGCCGGGCTTGTCATTAGTCTGCAATATTTTGCCACGCTGCTCAGTCGCCCACATGCCGGTCGCTATGCCGATCTGCTTGGGCCGAAGAAAATTGTTGTCTTCGGCCTGTGCGGCTGCTTTCTGAGCGGCGTCGGTTATCTGCTGGCTGCATCGGGCAGTCACTGGCCGGTATTCAGTCTGGTGCTGCTGTGCCTGGGGCGCATCGTACTCGGATTCGGCCAGAGTTTTGCCGGAACAGGTTCGACGCTGTGGGGCGTGGGCGTGGTAGGGTCACGACATATTGGCCGGGTTATCTCGTGGAACGGAATTGTCACCTACGGAGCGATGGCGCTGGGCGCACCGCTCGGCATGTTATGTTATCAGTGGGCCGGACTTCAGGGGGTGGCGCTGGTTATTATGGCCGTCGCACTGGGGGCGCTGCTTGGCACACTGCCGCGTGCAGCGGTCACCGCCAGTCGTGGAAAAGCCATGTCATTTCGCGCCGTAATGGGCCGGGTATGGCCTTACGGAATGGCGCTAGCGCTGGCATCTTCCGGTTTTGGCGCAATCGCCACATTCATTACCCTGTTTTATGATGCCAAAGGCTGGGATGGCGCCGCATTTGCGTTAACCCTGTTTAGCTGCGCCTTTGTCGGCGCGCGCCTGTTGTTCCCGAATGCGATTAACCGCCTGGGCGGACTAAACGTCGCGATGATCTGCTTCGTCATTGAGATTATTGGCCTGCTGATGGTGGGGATGGCGGCAACGCCGCTGCTGGCAAAAATCGGCACGCTGCTAACCGGTGCGGGTTTCTCGCTGGTTTTCCCGGCGTTGGGTGTGGTGGCGGTTAAGGCGGTTCCGCAGCAGAATCAGGGTTCGGCGCTGGCAACCTATACGGTATTTATGGATATGTCGCTTGGGATCACCGGGCCACTGGCGGGGCTGTTAATGACCTGGGCCGGCGTGCCGATGATTTATCTGGCGGCGGCTGGACTGGTTACGCTTGCACTACTGCTGGGATGGCGGCTAAAAAAACGGCCTCCCGTGTTACCACCGGAAGCCGTCGGATAATTATTTAATCACCACGGTATTGATAATGTTTTCAGCCGTGGTCTGGGCTTGCTGCTGATTATCTGCCGGCAGAGTAACCTGCAGGGTCAGCAGTTTATTATCCACCTTGCTCAGTACGACGGAAGACCACGCGGTCTGGCCTTTTGCAGAGATAATGCTGTCGAGCTGCTGCATATCATGCCCTTTGACTTTCAGCGGCTTGTTGGAGACCACCTGAAGCTGCGGGTCACGGTTGCGCTGCTGATCCTCAAGACGTTTTGCCAGCACATCCAGCCCTTCTTCAGTGCTGTCACCCACAATAACGATCACCGCTTTCTGACCGGTTGGGTCGGAATAAACGTGCATGTTGTTGGCCTGCGTACCCAGTTTACCGCTCTGATCGGACATATCAGCCGGCAGCGAGAACGTCACTTTCCCATCCAGCAGGCTTATAGGTTGTGCGGTGACGTTATTTTCCGTCGAGGCTGCCTGAGCAGATGAGGACGGCGATTCGTTGTTATCACATGCCGCAAGCCCCACCACCAGCAGGCCAATACCAGCATACTTAACCAGATTGCGCATTGACTTCTTCCTTATTCGATACACGGCCATAAACGGCTCATGGCCCTATCTTAACACAACCGCAACGCTGAACCTTTAACGGGCCTGCAATGCCGAGAAATCAGATTTATCCGTCAGCCTTTTTAACAGCACATTGAGCACGATACCGTACATGGGCAGGAAGAAAAGCAGACTAATAATAATCTTAAAGCTGTAATCCACCAGCGCGATTTCAACCCAGTGCGATGCCATAAAGGGGTCGGAACTGCGCCAGAAAGCGATAAAGAAAAAGGCTAACGTGTCGCTGATATTGCCAAATAATGTTGAGGCCGCCGGAGCCATCCACCAGCGATGATTCTGCCGCAGACGATTAAAGACGTGCACATCAAGAATCTGTCCCAGCGCGTAGGCCATAAAACTGGCTGCTGCGATACGGGCGACGAACAGGTTAAAGTGTGCCAGCGCGCCAAATCCTTGCCACTCGCCCATGTAAAACAGGGAAGAGATGACATACGACGCCAGCAGCGCCGGAGCCAGAACGGCAAAAATAATGCGCCTTGCCAGCGGTGCGCCGAAAATGCGTACCGTGAGATCGGTGGCGAGAAAAATAAACGGAAAGCTAAACGCGCCCCAGGTGGTGTGGAAGCCAAAAATAGCGACCGGTAACTGGACCAGATAGTTACTGGAGATAATCACCAGCAGGTGAAATAGCGATAGCCATACCAGCGCTTTCATACGCTGAGTAGAGGTGAAATGCATCATATGTAGCCTTTTTAGTGGTTGGGGTGAGGGAACCCAATGAAAACCGCCGCATGATACTGCTTTAACCGGACATTGCAACGGTTGTTTTTCACGCAATCGTTAACCTGACTTGCGTCACAAAAAAGGCGGCGTAAACTATCGCCGTTTTGAAGGGGCGAGATAACCATGACTGATTCGTTTTCGACTGCAGACCATACTCTTGATGCGCAGGGCCTTCGCTGCCCTGAGCCGGTAATGATGGTGCGTAAAACCGTGCGTAATATGCAGGTGGGTGAGACGCTGGCGATTGTTGCTGACGATCCGGCCACCACCCGCGATATTCCCGGTTTTTGTACTTTTATGGAACATGAGCTGATCGCGCAGGAGACGGACGCGCTGCCGTACCGCTATTTGCTGCGCAAAGGCCACTGATTAGCCGACTGAAGATTTCTGCGACCCTTCCAGCCTCTCGCGTGGAGCGATCCCGGCGACAGCCTGGATCGGCCCGTAATCACGATCGGATTTTGCCGCACAGGGCATCACTCTTAACGACCTTTGCGCAGTAATCGCAGGGCGTTCGCGGTGACCAGTACTGTAGCACCGGTATCCGCCAGCACCGCCAGCCAGAGTCCGGTAACACCGAGCAGCGTGGTGACCAGGAAAATGCCTTTCAATCCCAGTGCGATGGCAATATTCTGCCGGATATTCGCGTGCGTCGCCCGGGCAAGAGCGATCATCTGTGCAAGGCCGGTCAGACGATTATGGGTTAACGCCGCATCCGCCGCTTCCAGTGCCACATCCGTTCCGCTGCCCATCGCGATGCCGATAGTTGAAGCCTTCATTGCCGGGGCGTCGTTAATCCCGTCGCCGACCATCGCCAGCGGCATCTGACGATTGAGTTCACTGACCGCCTGAACTTTATCCGCTGGCATCAGGCCGGCCTTAAATTCCAGTCCCAGTTCACCGGCAATAACAGCGGCGGCGCGGGGGTTATCGCCGGTCAAAATGATGCCCTGGATGCCAAGCTGATGCAGTGCGGTAACGGCTTCCCGCGCATCGTTTCGCAGAGTATCGCGCAGCGCTATCGTGCCAGATGCAGTGCCATCCTGCACCACCATCACCACGGTTTGTCCCTCCTGCTCCAGGGCATGAATTTGCGTCTTAAACATCTCGCCGGAGAATTTATCTGCGGCGCAGATCAGAACCGGTTTTCCGGCGACGACGGCCTCAATTCCATGGCCTGCCAGCGCGCGCTGTTCGGTTGCCAGGGGCAGCGTCAGTTCACGGGTATGTGCTTCCTGCACAATCGCCTGCGCCAGTGGATGGGTTGAACCCTGCTCAACGGCCGCCGCCAGCGCCAGCAGCGTATTTTCATCACCTGACAGAGGGAAAATCCCGGTGACCTGCGGTTTCCCTACGGTCAACGTTCCGGTTTTATCGAAAGCGATGCGCTGAATGCGCCCGAGCTGCTCCAGTGCTGCGCCACCTTTGATCAGCGCGCCCCGTTTTGCGGCGGCGGCGAGGCCAGAAGTAATGGCCGCCGGGGTTGAGATCACCAGCGCACACGGACAGCCAATCAGCAGCAGAGTCAGCCCCTTATAAATCCACTCGTCCCAGCTCGCGGCAAAAAGCAGGGGAGGCACCACGGCGACCAGCAGCGCCAGCGCCATAATGGCTGGAGTGTAAATGCGGCTGAAGCGGTCGATAAAGCGTTCAATGGGCGCGCGGCGCTCTTCAGCTTCTTCAATCAGCGTCAAAATACGATCGATAGCACTCGCGCCAGGCTCGGAAATCACCTCCAGCGTGACAAGCCGATCGACGCTGGTGGCCCCTGCCGGAACACTCTCTCCCGTTGCGCGTTCTACCGGGATCGATTCCCCGGTCAGGGCGCTTTCGTCGAAGCTGGCAAATGCGGAAAGCAGCTTACCGTCGGCAGGCAGACGTCCACCGGCGGCGACTTCAATAACATCCCCCGGACGCAAATCGCGCTGGGCAACCGTCTCACGCTGTCCATTGAGTACGCGCACGGCCGTTTCGGGTTTTAACGCCATTAATGCGCTAACGCCCTGCCGCGCACGGCTGGCTGCCCAACCTTCGAGGCGTTCGCCGATTAAAAACAGCAGCAGCACCATCGCTGCCTCTGCGGTTGCGCCGATAAACAATGCGCCGAGGGCGGCGACGCTCATGAGCGTTTCAATGGCAAACCAGCTTCCGCTGCGGATGAGCCGTAGCGCCTGACGCAGTACAGGATAAAGCCCTACCAGCGTGGTAATGACAAACGCGGTCTGACCCGCCGGGTGGCTCAGGTGTTCAAGGCCCCAGCTTATGCCCATCATCACAATCAGAACAATTAGCGGCAGATTTTCCCGCAGGCGTGAGACGTCAGGCGGCGGTGCGTTTTCACTGCGCAGGGTATAGCCCGCTTGTTGTACCGCCTGCTCAATTTGCTGGCTCACATTATCCGGGGCGTTCACCAGCAGTTTTTCGGTGGCAAACAATACCTGAACCTGGGTTACCCCGGCGACCTGGCGGACCGCATTTTCAACTTTACGCGCGCAGGCGGCACAGTCCATGCCTTCAACTTTCCAGCGATAACGCGCATCCGGCAGCGCAGTCTGGCGGGGCGTTTCATCTGAACATGATGTCCCGGCGCAGCAGGGGGCAGACTCAGATTTAGCGGGCGTAAACCTGAGGGTGGAAAACTGAGGGGCTTTTTTGCTCTCAGGATCGGATGTCGACATTGTACCCTCCGGGCAATGATAAATTTCTCATTACCCGGAGCATACACTCTGGAGTCGACTCCAGAGTCAAGCTGAATCAGAGATAAAGTGAACGCACGATCAGAAAATGGCCAGCAAAGTAGCAGGCCGCGGCGATGGCGCTGTCGGCGCGGAAGCGGCGGCGATAATGACTCCCCAGCCAGACAATATTACTCAGCAGTAGTAAAACCGCACCGACAAAAGCGGAAAGCGCGGTATCCGTCGGACGGAAGAACCACAGCTCGCCGGCCAGCCACACCATAACCAGGGTCATGGCTATGAACGTGCAAATCGGCAGGCGCAACTCTTCAAGCCGCGTCCAGATCGTCGCCATCAGTAATGCGCCAACGACCAGCAGGATCAGCGGTAGCGGCCAAAAGAACGAGAGCGTCATTTGGCTGGCAAAATAGATGGTATACAGCAGGTGCGAGAGAAAGAATGCGCCGATAGCGTAAAGTAGCCGCTGACGCGACAGCAGGGTTAACGCATCGCCTATCAGCGTTGCGCACAGTCCTGCCAGCACCAGATAACTGATGGCATTAAACATCGGTGCCTGCCAGGCAAGCAACAGCAGCAACAGAAGCGTCACCGGCTTAAATACCCAGCGTTGCCAGGTGGGTCCACGATAAGACGCATCGACATACAGCCAGGCTGAAAAACAGACCGCGATAAATGACCAGAGCATCATAATTCCTTGAATTCGCTAAAACTACGCAGGCGTTATGCCCACAGCCCTGTTAATCAGTGTAGTGTCTGGCGAAGAGAGATGACAACGCCAGATCCCGGCTCATTTTTGCCGATGCTTAAGTTTCTTCTGCCAGGCGACCAGTTCAAAAACGCCAAACACGAAAATGCGGGCCTTTTGCGCTGCGGTTAACGGCGGACCCTCTTTCGGCTGCGTTGCCTTCAGTAGCGCCAGTTGCAGGCCGTGCATCAGGATCATAAATACCAGCGCGACGTTAATAAAAATATTGGCCGGATATTTGAACGGATGAACAATATTCAGCAGTAAAAATGCCCAGACGCAGAGCATAAGCAAACGACCGAGGTTAATCAGCATGGTGTTCTCCTTGCGCTTCTCGCTGATACAGACGATAGGCGACCTGGCCTGCGACTTTTTCACGGTACAGCTGCCAGTGCGCCGGGACCGGCGGCATACCGTTCTCCACTTCACTTTCAACGTAAACCAGCGCGTTATCGGCAAGCCAGTGATTGTTTTCCAGCAAATTCAATGTTTGCTCCAGCAGTCCCTGACGAAAAGGGGGATCAACAAACACGATATCATGAGGCGTTCCAGGCTGATTAAGAAACGCCAGCGTATTAACGATTTCGACACGCCCCTGCGCCGCGTTAAGCGTGGCGAGATTTTTCTGTAGCTGCCGGGCAACGGAACGCTCCATTTCCAGCAGCGTCGCGTTGGCCGCATAACGCGACAGCGCCTCCAGCCCCAACGCGCCGCTTCCGGCAAAACAGTCGAGACAGCGGGCATCAACCATTGAGGGGGCCAGCCAGTTGAATAAGGTTTCTCTGACCCGATCGGTGGTGGGGCGCAGGCCGGGACTGTCCGGAACCGGTAATTTACGACCGCGCCATTGTCCGCCGATAATGCGGATCTGACCGCTGCCTGCATGATTAGGTTTCTTCATTTTTGCTGCTCTGGTCTCTGTTTAAGCCTGCTATTCTAACCATGCGATGCCTGCGGTGAAACCTTATTCCGCAAGCGGTGAAGCGCGTGAAGTTAAGTGATAGACTAGGTTACGAATTTCATCCGAATTTTCAGTGCCCGGCATATGGCTTAGGGACTGAGCGTTGAATTAATAGCGGGAGTGTAGTCGCAAATGGCAAAAGAAAAAAAACGTGGCTTTTTTTCCTGGCTGGGCTTTGGTCAAAAAGATGACGAGCAAACAGCACAGGCCGAGCAGAAGCCCGAAGAACAGTTGCCGGTTGCAGATGAAACCGCAGCGGAATCAGCACCGCATAGCGAGGCGGAGTCAGAGGCATTTGCTGCTGAGGTTGTTGAGGTTACGGAGCACGTTGCAGAAAGCGCCAGACCTGAGCCGGTTATTGAACCTGCGCCGGTTGTCGACCCTCAGCCGGTTATTGAGCCTGAGCCAGTTGTCGAGCCTGAACCAGTAGTTGAGCCTGAGCCAGTTGTCGAACCTGAGCCGGTTGTCGAGCCTGAACCCGTTGCTCTTGTTGAACATGAAGAATTGCCGCTGGCGGAAGCGCTGGCACCCACCACGATTGAGCCGGAAGAGTGGGTGATCGAGCAGGAACCGTTAGCGCAACAAGACGCCCCGATCGGCGATGAAGAGCTGGATGCGCTGGCGGCCGGTGCGGCGCAAGACGCAGTCATTGTCGTGCCGGTTGACGACGAGTCGCAGGATAACGTTATTCTGGAGCAGGAAAAACCGACCAAAGAAGGTTTTTTCGCGCGCCTGAAACGTAGCCTGGTCAAGACAAAAGAAAACCTCGGTTCCGGATTTATCAGTCTGTTCCGCGGCAAAAAAATCGATGATGATCTGTTTGAAGAGCTGGAAGAACAGCTGCTGATTGCCGACGTTGGCGTAGAGACGACCCGTAAGATCATCGCCAGGCTGACCGAAGGCGCAAGCCGCAAGCAGCTGCGTGATGCTGAAGCGCTGTACGGCCTGTTAAAAGAAGAAATGGGTGAAATCCTCGCAAAAGTGGACGAGCCGCTTAATATTGAAGGCAAAAAACCGTTTGTCATTTTAATGGTGGGCGTCAATGGGGTGGGTAAAACGACCACCATTGGCAAGCTGGCACGCCAGTTTGAGCAGCAGGGTAAATCGGTCATGCTGGCCGCAGGTGACACCTTCCGTGCCGCTGCGGTAGAGCAGCTTCAGGTCTGGGGACAGCGTAACAACATTCCGGTGGTTGCTCAGCATACCGGTGCAGATTCTGCCTCGGTCATTTTTGATGCTATTCAGGCGGCAAAAGCGCGCAACATTGATGTCCTGATTGCCGATACTGCAGGGCGTTTGCAGAACAAATCGCACCTGATGGAAGAGTTAAAGAAAATTGTCCGCGTGATGAAAAAACTGGACGTCGACGCGCCGCATGAAGTCATGCTGACGCTTGATGCCAGCACCGGGCAAAATGCCGTAAGCCAGGCCAAACTGTTTAATGAAGCGGTGGGACTGAGCGGGATCACCCTGACAAAACTGGATGGCACCGCGAAAGGCGGCGTGATCTTCTCTGTTGCCGATCAGTTTGAAATCCCGATTCGTTATATCGGCGTTGGTGAGCGTATAGAGGACTTGCGTCCGTTTAATGCGGGCGATTTTATAGAGGCACTTTTTGCCCGAGAGGATTAATTAATGATTCGCTTTGAACACGTCAGCAAAGCCTATCTCGGTGGGAGACAAGCGTTGCAGGGGGTCACTTTTCACCTGCAACAAGGCGAGATGGCCTTCCTGACCGGGCATTCCGGGGCCGGGAAAAGTACGCTGCTTAAGCTGATCTGTGGCATCGAGCGGCCCAGCGCCGGGAAAATTTACTTCAGCGGTCATGACATCAGCCGTCTTAAAAACCGCGAAGTCCCATTTTTACGTCGGCAAATTGGGATGATCTTTCAGGATCACCATCTGCTGATGGATCGTACGGTATTTGATAACGTGGCGATTCCGCTGATTATCGCCGGAGCCAGCGGGGATGATATTCGTCGCCGGGTGTCGGCAGCGCTGGATAAAGTCGGCCTGCTCGACAAAGCAAGAAACTTTCCGATTCAGCTTTCGGGCGGTGAACAACAGCGCGTGGGGATTGCCCGTGCGGTGGTCAACAAGCCTGCCGTACTGCTGGCGGATGAACCGACCGGTAACCTTGATGACGCGTTGTCAGAAGGGATCTTACGCCTGTTTGAAGAGTTTAACCGCGTGGGAGTCACGGTACTGATGGCGACGCACGACATCGGACTGATTTCGCGTCGTACCTATCCGATGCTGACCCTGAGCGACGGGCACTTGCATGGAGGCCGCCACGGTGAATAGACGCGATGCTGTGAATCAGATCAAGCAGTTGAGTAATCGGTTCGACCGTTTCCGCAAGCCGTCGGGATCCTCCTCTGGCGATGGCAATCGTGGAACGCCGAAGCGTAATAAGCCACCTGCGGCAAAAGCGGCGTCACGTAAAACGAACGTCTTTAACGAGCAGGTGCGTTATGCGTGGCACGGTGCGGTCCAGGATCTTAAAATCAAGCCGTTTGCGACGTTCCTCACCGTGATGGTTATTGCCATTTCTCTGACGCTGCCAAGCGTCTGTTATATGGTGTACAAAAACGTTAGCGAGGCGGCGGCGCAGTATTATCCTTCGCCACAAATCACCGTCTATCTGGAAAAAACGCTGGATGACGATGCGGCAGCCCGCGTAGTGGGCCAACTCCAGGCCGAAGAGGGCGTGGATAAAGTTAACTATCTGTCGCGTGATGAAGCATTAGGCGAGTTCCGTAACTGGTCAGGCTTTGGCGGAGCGCTGGACATGCTGGAAGAGAACCCGCTTCCTGCCGTGGCTGTTGTTGTGCCGAAGCTGGATTTCCAGAGCACCGACTCGCTTAATACGCTGCGCGATCGTGTTAGTCGCGTGCAAGGTGTGGATGAAGTGCGCATGGACGATAGCTGGTTTGCCCGTCTGGCGTCTTTAACCGGGCTGGTGGGGCGCGTGTCGGCGATGATTGGCGTGCTCATGATCGCCGCCGTATTCCTCGTTATTGGTAACAGCGTGCGGCTGAGCATTTTCTCCCGCCGCGACAGCATTAACGTGCAGAAGCTGATCGGTGCAACGGACGGTTTTATCCTGCGCCCGTTCCTCTACGGCGGCGCTGTGCTGGGTTTTTCCGGCGCGCTGCTGTCGCTGATCCTCTCTGAGATCCTGGTGATGCGGCTCTCATCCGCGGTGACGGACGTGGCAAAAGTGTTCGGCACGCAGTTTTCGCTTAGCGGCCTCTCTTTTGACGAGTGTTTACTGCTGCTGCTGGTCTGCTCGATGATTGGCTGGGTGGCCGCGTGGCTTGCCACCGTACAACATTTACGTCACTTTACGCCGGACTAATGAATTTCTGATATACTCTTCCCCTGCAATGCAATATTCCCTGTGCAGGGGAAGCGTAATCCACCATTCCCGTCTTCCTCTTGCCTGACTCTTTTGCTGATATGTCACATTTTGTGCGTAACGTATTCACAATGTTGCATTGAACTTGTGGGTAAAATCACGGTCTGATAAAAGAGTGGCTGATATTCTCGTTGCTCATTCGCACTGGCATGTTTGTTGCTGTATCCCAGAGCAAGCCGCTGCCGGTAAGCAGTAAATTGAGAGGATTTGAATGACCAAAGAAATGCAAACTTTAGCTTTAGCCCCTGTTGGTAACCTGGAGTCGTATATCCGGGCTGCGAACACCTGGCCGATGTTGACGGCCGATGAAGAGCGGGCGCTCGCTGAAAAGCTGCATTACCAGGGCGATCTGGAAGCAGCTAAGACGCTGATCCTGTCACACCTGCGCTTTGTTGTTCATATTGCTCGTAATTACTCGGGCTACGGCCTGCCGCAGGCTGACCTGATTCAGGAAGGCAACATCGGCCTGATGAAAGCCGTGCGCCGTTTTAACCCGGAAGTGGGTGTGCGACTGGTTTCCTTTGCCGTCCACTGGATCAAAGCTGAAATTCATGAATACGTTCTGCGTAACTGGCGTATTGTGAAAGTCGCGACCACGAAAGCACAGCGTAAGTTGTTCTTCAACCTGCGTAAAAACAAGCAGCGTCTGGGCTGGTTTAACCAGGATGAAGTCGAAATCGTCGCGCGTGAGCTGGGCGTGTCCAGCAAAGACGTGCGCGAGATGGAATCCCGTATGGCCGCGCAGGATATGACATTTGACATGTCTTCTGATGACGAGTCCGACAGCCAGCCAATGGCACCGGTGCTTTATCTTCAGGATAAATCGTCTAACTTTGCTGACGGCATCGAAGATGATAACTGGGAAGAGCAGGCCGCTAACAAACTGACTGACGCGATGCAGGGTCTGGATGAGCGTAGCCAGGCGATTATTCGCGCGCGCTGGCTCGACGAAGACAATAAGTCGACGTTGCAGGAGCTGGCCGATCGCTACGGCGTTTCCGCTGAACGTGTACGTCAGCTTGAGAAAAACGCGATGAAAAAATTGCGTGCCGCCATCGAAGCGTAAGAAACCTGATTATCCTGAAAACCCCCGGACCTGTCCGGGGGTTTTTATTTTCTGCCTGCCGATATAATCCTTTCCTCTGTCAGAACACTCACTGCCGCTGGCGTTAATACACGCTATGGCAAACAATTACCTGTGCGCTTTATCCTTTTTGAACGTCTTGTGGCAGGGGGTTATCGTGAGTCAGGAATCACTCAATCAGCGGCGTTTACAGGCGACGCCGCGCGGTATCGGCGTAATGTGCAATTTCTATGCTGACCGGGCAGAAAATGCCACGCTGTGGGATTGCGAAGGCAATGAAATTATTGATTTTGCAGCCGGTATTGCCGTGCTGAATACCGGACATCGACATCCCAGAATTATCGCGGCAATCGAAAAACAGCTTCAGGCATTTACCCATACCGCGTATCAAATCGTTCCTTATGAAAGTTATATTACGCTGGCTGAACGCATCAATGCCTGTGTACCGATTGACGGTCCGGCAAAAACAGCCTTCTTTACCACCGGTGCTGAGGCGGTGGAAAACGCGGTCAAAATAGCCCGGGCGTATACCCGGCGTCCGGGCATTATCGCCTTTAGCGGCGGTTTTCACGGTCGTACCGCCATGACGCTCGCGCTGACCGGCAAAGTCGCGCCTTATAAAACGGGCTTTGGCCCGTTTCCGGGATCTATTTTTCATGCGCTTTATCCGAACGCGCTACAGGGCATTAGCACGGCAGACGCCCTGCAAAGCCTTGAGCGCATTTTTAAAGCCGATATTGAACCCGGGCAGGTGGCGGCCATTATTCTGGAGCCTGTCCAGGGCGAAGGCGGATTTAATATTGCCCCGGCGGACTTTATTCAGGACGTGCGCACACTGTGCGACGCGCACGGCATCTTGCTGATTGCCGACGAAGTTCAGAGCGGCTTTGCCCGCACCGGTAAGATGTTTGCCATGGACCACTACGCGGCAAAAGCCGATCTTATGACCATGGCTAAAAGCCTGGCGGGTGGAATGCCGCTCTCTGCCGTCACCGGACGTGCAGACGTTATGGACGCCCCTGCTCCGGGTGGGCTGGGCGGCACCTATGCCGGCAATCCGCTGGCCATCGCCGCCGCCCATGCGGTACTTGACGTTATTGAAGAGGAGCAGCTGTGTACCTGCGCCCGGGAGCGCGGCGCAGAGCTGGTTGAGGTTCTCAACAAGGCCCGCGCGGCGTGTCCTTATATTGCTGATATTCGCGCGCAGGGATCGATGGTGGCCGTTGAATTTGCCGATCCGCAGAGCGGACAGCCGTCGCCGGAATTTACCCGCCGGGTACTCGAACGGGCGCTGGCAGACGGCTTGCTGTTATTAAGCTGCGGCGTGTACGGCAATGTGATCCGCTTTCTCTATCCGCTCACCATACCCACTGCCCAGTTTCATCGTGCACTGAATATTATCGAACGTTCACTGACAGAGTGAATCTGCGTTTTCCCCTTGAGGCGGTGGTACCGCCTCACACTTATTATCACTCAGACAAATTAGCTATTCCAAAATCATAAAAATGGGGTATGTTTTAGCATAGAATGCTGAAAAGACGCGCTCAGCACGCTTACAATCAAAATAATGTGTCGCATAACAACATCACAACACACGTAATCACCGCAATAATGGGGAATCTCAGGATGAAAATAAAGGGTAAAGCGTTACTGGCAGGATGTATCGCGCTGTCGTTAAGCAACATGGCGCTGGCTGAAGACATTAAAATCGCCGTCGTGGGCGCAATGTCTGGCCCGGTAGCGCAGTACGGCGACCAGGAATTCACCGGTGCTGAACAGGCGGTCGCGGACATCAATGCGAAAGGCGGTATAAAGGGTAACAAACTGACCATCGTGAAATATGATGATGCCTGCGATCCGAAACAGGCGGTAGCGGTCGCCAACAAAGTGGTTAATGACGGCATTAAATATGTGATTGGTCACCTGTGCTCATCATCAACTCAGCCTGCATCAGATATCTACGAAGACGAAGGCATTCTGATGATCACCCCGGCGGCAACGGCACCAGAGCTGACCGCCCGCGGTTATAAGCTGATCCTGCGCACCACCGGTCTCGATTCCGATCAAGGCCCGACAGCGGCAAAATATATTCTCGACACCGTGAAGCCGCAGCGCATCGCGATTGTGCATGATAAACAGCAGTATGGCGAAGGGCTGGCCCGTGCGGTTCAGGACAACCTGAAAAAGGGCAATGCGAACGTGGTGTTCTTTGACGGGATCACTGCCGGTGAGAAAGATTTCTCTACCCTCGTCGCACGTCTGAAAAAAGAAAATATTGATTTCGTTTATTACGGCGGCTACCACCCGGAAATGGGCCAGATCCTGCGCCAGGCTCGTGCCGCAGGTCTGAAAACGAAGTTCATGGGGCCGGAAGGTGTTGCGAACGTCTCCCTGTCTAACATTGCGGGCGACTCGGCGGAAGGGCTGCTGGTCACCAAGCCGAAGAACTACGATCAGCTCCCGGCTAACAAACCGATTGTGGATGCGATCAAAGCGAAGAAACAGGATCCTAGCGGGGCGTTTGTGTGGACCACCTATGCAGCGCTGCAATCTTTGCAGGCCGGCTTGAACCAGTCCGACGAGCCTGAAGAGATCGCTAAATATCTGAAGGCGAATAAAGTCGACACGGTAATGGGCCCGCTGTCATGGGATGCGAAAGGCGACCTGAAAGGCTTCGAATTTGGCGTTTTTGACTGGCATGCCAACGGCACGGCGACCGACGCGAAGTAATTCCAGGCCCGGAAGCATGCGCTTTCGGGCTTATTTTTTTATAAGCGTATATTGTTCAGCATTGTATCAATCCGCTCCACCCGCTACATCAGTGCCACTTCGGGCATATCCTCTGTTAGCTGCATTGAAAAAAGAATTTTTTATCATTATCATATGTACGGAATAAAACCGTACATAAAGAGGTTGAACATGCCCGTTTTGAAAAAACAGCGCATTGATCTCAGGCTCAGTGATGACGATAAAAACATGATTGAAGAAGCTGCTGTGCTTACCAATCAGACAATCACACAGTTCATGTTACACAGTGCTTCTGAACGCGCTTCACAAGTGATTGAACAACATCGTCGCATGGTCCTGAATAATGAATCGTGGGAACGCGTTATGGATGCGCTTAGTCATCCCCCTGTGCCTAATGAGAAATTGAAAAAAGCGGCTAAACGTCTACAGGACATGGAGTAAAGCGTGAGCGAGTTAATCGTTGAGCTTTTCGATACTGCGAAAAACTATTTTTTGAACGATTTTGACTGTGGCGAAGAAGGATTAAACGATTTTTTAGTTATGCATTTAGCGCGCCAACATGATAGAAAAATTCTGCGTGGCTATATATTAAGAACTCCAGCGCCTGCGCCCAAAGTGCTCGGATATTACACTCTGTCCGGCAGCTGTTTTGAAAAAGTCTCTCTTCCCTCAAAGTCACAACAGAAAAAAGTCCCTTATCGAAATGTACCCAGTATCACGCTCGGAAGACTTGCCGTCGATAAAACGCTCCAGGGGCAGGGATGGGGGGCCGCGCTGGTTGCTCATGCGATGAAGGTTATTTTAGGTGCATCCCAGGCGGTGGGCATTCATGGCATGTTTGTTGAGGCGCTGAATGAGAATGCCAGCGCGTTTTATCTTAGTCTGGGGTTTATTCCACTTGCAGGTGAAAATGCGCACGCGCTTTTTTATCCCACTAAAGCTATCGAACAGCTTTTTGCAAAAGCGCCAGAGTAGCCTGGTAATAGTGCGGCAAAGGGGGGAGGACCGGGTGCAGGACGCTCCCCTTCAGATTTAAAAACAGGCCTCCAGAGGATTTACGGTTAACGCTCTCTGGCCGCCGTCAGCGGCGAAGCTGTTTTCGCTGCCATTTTACCGCCTCACCCAACCCTTTTCCTGAGCCGTAAAGCCCAGCGCCTGCATAAACGCGGCCATCACACTACGATCTTCTACCCCGACATCCGTCATCCACCACGCGGTTATTTCAGGATTATCGCGGATCAGCTCCTCCACCAGATACTGCCCAACGCCGCGACGGCGGGTGACCTCACGTACGCGCAGCGAATCCAGCGCGCCCTCAGTGCCGCTTAACGTTACGCGCACTGCACCCAGCAGACGCTCATTAAAGCGTGCCGCGTACAGACGATGAGTGTCATCCACGCTCAGGGATGCGGGGGAATACTCCGGCCAGATTTTACCCAGGTCGACATAATCCTGAGCATCCGGCGTTTGCAAACGAACAATAGTCAGTTTCATTAGCGGCATATCCAAATTAAAAACCTGCCTGATTTTACCTGTTTTCACCGCGGCCGGGCTGTCTCTTTTTAAAGCATTCATCAGGTGATTAGTTTCTGGTGGCAACAAAGTGCAGTGTGAAACAGTAAGGATCGAAAAATAAGCAGAATTTTAACCTGAGAGGTAGCGTTTTATTCCGCTCTTTGTTCCGTTATTTTATGCTGTTACGCGGACTTTTTTTGTTTATCTCCGCCGTAATACAGAATATTATCTTTGCTTAATCGACTGAAATATAGAGATTTTAGTCTGAGTTACCGCGTAAAACAGCGCTAAACCCTTAAAGATGCAGGTAAAAGTAGCGTTGTTTATAAAAAGCACAGAATGCTTTTTAACCATAAAAAAACAAAATATTCACAAAACATCATGAACGGGGATTTATTCATCATGGGAAGGAATGTAAAAACGCTCATTGCGGGCATCGTTGCCCTGGCTTGCACCCATACCGCGATGGCAGAAGACATTAAAGTCGCTGTTGTCGGAGCGATGTCCGGCCCGGTCGCACAGTGGGGCGATATGGAATTTAACGGCGCACGTCAGGCCATTAAAGACATCAACGCCAAAGGCGGCATGAAGGGCAATAAACTGGTGGGCGTGGAATATGACGACGCCTGCGATCCCAAACAGGCGGTGGCGGTTGCCAATAAAATCGTCAATGACGGCATTCAGTATGTTATCGGGCATCTGTGCTCATCATCAACGCAGCCGGCGTCCGATATTTATGAAGACGAAGGCATTTTGATGATTACGCCGGGGGCGACCAATCCGGAACTGACCCAACGTGGCTACCAGTACATTATGCGTACCGCCGGTCTCGATTCCTCGCAGGGACCGACCGCCGCGAAATATATCCTCGACACCCTAAAGCCGCAGCGTATCGCGATTATTCACGACAAGCAGCAGTATGGCGAGGGACTGGCGCGTTCTGTTCAGGACAGCCTGAAGAAAGGCAATGCCAACGTGGTGTTCTTTGATGGTATTACCGCCGGGGAAAAAGATTTCTCCGCGCTGATCGCCCGTCTGAAGAAAGAAAATATCGATTTTGTTTATTACGGCGGCTATTACCCGGAGATGGGGCAAATGCTGCGCCAGGCGCGCGCCGTAGGCCTTAAGACTCAATTTATGGGCCCGGAAGGGGTAGGTAATGCCTCACTCTCTAACATTGCCGGTGATGCGGCGGAAGGAATGCTGGTCACCATGCCAAAACGCTATGACCAGGATCCGGCCAATAAAGGCATTGTGGATGCGCTGAAAGCAGATAAAAAAGATCCGAGTGGACCTTATGTCTGGATCACTTACGCCGCCGTCCAGTCGCTGGCGACCGCGATGGATCGCAGCGGCAGTCAGGCACCGCTGGATCTGGTGAAAGATTTAAAATCGCACGGGGCTGATACCGTGATTGGGCCGCTGAGCTGGGATGATAAAGGCGATTTGAAGGGATTTGATTTTGGTGTTTTCCAGTGGCATGCCGACGGGTCGTCTACCGTCGCCAAATAAGCCAGAAGACAAATTATCCCGCCGCCCATGCACAGTGGGCGGGTATAAAAAGGTTACGGTATGTCCGAGCAATTTCTCTATTTCTTACAGCAGATGTTTAACGGCGTCACGCTGGGAAGCACCTACGCACTGATCGCTATCGGCTATACGATGGTGTACGGCATTATCGGCATGATCAACTTCGCCCATGGCGAGGTCTACATGATCGGCAGCTATGTCTCCTTTATGATTATCGCTGCCCTGATGATGATGGGCATCGATACCAGCTGGCTTTTGGTCGCGGCGGGATTTGTCGGCGCGATTGTGATTGCCAGCGCCTATGGCTGGAGCATTGAACGCGTCGCCTATCGGCCGGTGCGCAGCTCTAAGCGTCTGATTGCGCTGATTTCCGCGATCGGAATGTCCATCTTTCTGCAAAACTACGTCAGCCTGACGCAGGGTTCTCGTGATGTGGCGCTACCCAGCCTGTTTAACGGTCAGTGGACGATAGGCAGCAGTGAAACCTTCTCTGCGTCCATTACCACAATGCAGCTGGTTATCTGGATTGTGACCTTTGTGGCGATGCTGGCACTGACGCTGTTTATTCGCTACTCACGCATGGGCCGTGCCTGTCGCGCCTGCGCTGAAGATCTAAAAATGGCGAGTCTGCTCGGGATTAATACCGACCGGGTGATTGCGCTGACCTTTGTGATTGGCGCGGCGATGGCAGCGGTAGCAGGCGTACTGCTCGGTCAGTTCTACGGCGTAATTAACCCGTACATCGGCTTTATGGCCGGAATGAAAGCGTTTACGGCCGCCGTGCTTGGCGGGATCGGCAGTATTCCTGGCGCGATGATTGGAGGCCTGATTTTGGGCGTGGCTGAAGCGCTCTCTTCCGCGTACCTGAGTACCGAATATAAAGATGTGGTGTCATTCGCGCTGCTAATCCTGGTGCTGCTGGTGATGCCGACCGGTATTCTGGGCCGCCCGGAGGTAGAGAAAGTATGAAACCCATGCATTTTGTTATGGCGCTGCTGTCTGCCGCGATGTTCTTCATCCTCGCGGGCGTGTTTATGGGCGTTCAGCTGGAGCTTGACGGCACTAAACTGGTTGTGGATAAGGCCGCAGATATTCGCTGGGAGTGGATTTTCATTGGCACCGCGGTCGTTTTCTTCTTCCAGATGCTGCGCCCGGTGGTCCAGACATCGCTGAAAAACGTGTCAGGACCGAAATTTGTATTGCCGGCTATTGATGGCTCAACCGTAAAACAGAAGCTGTTCCTGATTGCGCTGCTGGTGATTGCGGTGGCGTGGCCTTTTATGGTGTCGCGCGGCACGGTAGACATTGCCACTCTGACCATGATTTACATCATCCTCGGTCTGGGGCTGAACGTGGTGGTGGGGCTTTCCGGTCTGCTGGTGCTCGGCTATGGCGGTTTTTATGCTATCGGCGCTTATACCTTTGCACTGCTCAATCACTATTACGGTCTGGGCTTCTGGACCTGCCTGCCGCTGGCAGGGCTGGTCTCGGCGGCAGCCGGCTTTCTGCTGGGCTTCCCGGTTTTGCGCCTGCGAGGAGATTATCTGGCGATTGTGACCCTGGGCTTTGGCGAAATTGTCCGTATCCTGCTGCTCAATAATACCGAAGTGACCGGCGGGCCGAACGGGATCAGTCAGATCCCGAAACCAACGCTGTTTGGTCTGGAGTTCAGCCGCAGCGCGCGCGAAGGCGGCTGGGATACATTCAGCAACTTCTTCGGTTTGAAATACGATCCCTCTGACCGCGTGATTTTCCTCTATCTGGTAGCTTTGCTGCTGGTGGTATTCTCGCTGTTCGTGATTAATCGCCTGCTGCGCATGCCGCTGGGCCGCGCGTGGGAAGCACTGCGCGAAGATGAAATTGCCTGCCGTTCACTGGGGCTGAACCCGACGCGCATCAAGCTGACTGCGTTTACCATCAGCGCCGCGTTTGCCGGGTTCGCGGGCACGTTGTTTGCGGCTCGTCAGGGTTTTGTCAGCCCGGAATCCTTTACCTTTGCCGAATCGGCATTTGTGCTGGCAATTGTAGTCCTGGGCGGTATGGGCTCACAGTTTGCGGTGATCCTGGCGGCCGTACTGCTGGTAGTTTCTCGTGAACTGATGCGTGATTTCAATGAATACAGCATGTTGATGCTGGGTGGCTTAATGGTTCTGATGATGATCTGGCGACCTGAAGGTCTGTTGCCGATGACCCGTCCGCAACTGAAATTAAAACGCGGACAGGCGAAAGGAGAGCAGGCATGAGTCAGCCATTATTATCAGTAAACGGTCTGATGATGCGCTTTGGCGGCCTGTTGGCGGTCAATAACGTTGCGCTGGATCTGCACCCTCAGGAAATTGTGTCACTTATCGGTCCAAACGGTGCGGGGAAAACCACGGTGTTTAACTGCCTGACCGGTTTCTATAAACCGACCGGCGGCACCATTATGCTGCGCGACAAACATCTCGAAGGATTGCCGGGGCAGCAAATTGCCCGCATGGGCGTGGTACGGACATTTCAGCACGTGCGTCTGTTCCGTGAAATGACGGTGATTGAAAACCTGCTGGTGGCGCAACATCAACAGCTGAAAAGCGGAGTATTTTCCGGCCTGCTTAAAACGCCGGCTTTCCGTCGCGCCCAGAGTGAGGCCCTGGATCGCGCCGCAACCTGGCTTGAGCGTATTGGTTTGCTGGCCCATGCCAACCGTCAGGCCAGTAACCTGGCGTACGGCGATCAGCGTCGTCTGGAGATCGCCCGCTGCATGGTAACGCAGCCGGAGATCCTGATGCTGGATGAACCGGCAGCGGGCCTGAACCCGAAAGAAACTAAAGAGCTGGATGAGCTGATTGTCGAGTTACGCACGCACCATAACACCACTATTCTGCTGATTGAGCACGATATGAAGCTGGTCATGGGCATCTCCGATCGTATTTACGTGGTGAACCAGGGGACGCCGCTGGCAAGCGGAACGCCGGAACAGATTCGTCATAACCCGGACGTGATCCGCGCCTATTTGGGGGAGGCATAAAATGGAAAAGATAATGTTATCCTTCGATAACGTTAGTGCGCACTACGGTAAGATCCAGGCGCTA
The DNA here is from genome assembly GCF_001187865.1 of Klebsiella sp. RIT-PI-d. Taxonomy (NCBI): domain Bacteria; kingdom Pseudomonadati; phylum Pseudomonadota; class Gammaproteobacteria; order Enterobacterales; family Enterobacteriaceae; genus Klebsiella; species Klebsiella sp. RIT-PI-d. Next base: position 123,201 of record NZ_LGIT01000004.1, on the reverse strand, counting down.
CATAACGTCAGCCTGAGCATTAACCAGGGCGAAATCGTCACCCTCATCGGCGCTAACGGCGCGGGAAAAACCACGCTTCTCGGTACGCTGTGTGGCGATCCGCGCGCGACCAGCGGACGTATTGTCTTTGATGGCAAAGACATTACCGACTGGCAAACGGCAAAGATTATGCGTGAAGCGGTGGCGATCGTTCCGGAAGGGCGTCGCGTCTTCTCGCGCATGACGGTAGAAGAGAATCTGGCGATGGGGGGCTTCTTTGCCGAGCGGGATCAGTTTCACGAGCGCATTAAGTGGGTTTATGAACTGTTTCCGCGTCTGCACGAACGGCGCATTCAGCGTGCGGGTACGATGTCCGGCGGTGAGCAGCAAATGCTGGCGATAGGACGTGCGCTAATGAGTCAGCCGCGCCTGCTGCTGCTCGATGAGCCGTCACTGGGATTAGCCCCGATTATTATTCAGCAGATTTTCGATACCATCGAACAACTGCGCGAGCAGGGGATGACCATCTTCCTGGTTGAACAGAACGCCAACCAGGCGCTGAAGCTTGCCGACCGTGGCTACGTGCTGGAGAACGGCCACGTCGTGCTCTCCGACACCGGCGACGCGCTGCTGGCGAACGAAGCGGTACGCAGCGCCTATCTGGGCGGTTAAATCACATTGCCCGGTGGCGCTAAGCTTACCGGGCCTACAACTATCGGCATCAGATCGGGTCAGGCAAAACGGCCGCCCGGCTTTTTCCGCCACCTGACCTTCACCAATTCATCATCTCTCCGACGCCGGGCTGTCACTTTTTCGTCATCAAAAAGTTATTTTTCTGTCATTCGCGCATGTCATGTTAACTCGCGAACACGAAACGCGTGATACCGCGCATCCGGCACAACAAGAGAGATAACCGAATGACATCGTTACGACATACAGCTCTGGGAATGGCGTTAGGTCTGGCATTTGCGGGTAACGCCCTTGCCGTTACGACTATTCCATTCTGGCACTCAATGGAAGGTGAACTGGGTAAAGAAGTAGATTCTCTGGCACAGCGTTTTAACCAGGCCAATCCGGATTACAAAATTGTGCCGACCTACAAAGGTAACTACGAGCAGAGCCTGAGCGCCGGCATTGCGGCGTTTCGTACCGGTAACGCACCGGCAATCCTTCAGGTTTACGAAGTTGGCACTGCTACCATGATGGCCTCAAAAGCGATCAAGCCGGTGTATGAAGTGTTCAAAGATGCCGGTATCAACTTTGATGAATCGCAGTTTGTGCCGACGGTAGCCGGTTACTACACCGATTCTAAAACCGGGCATCTGCTCTCTCAGCCGTTCAACAGCTCGACACCGGTTCTGTATTACAACAAAGACGCGTTTAAGAAAGCGGGTTTAGATCCGGAACAGCCGCCGAAAACCTGGCAGGATCTGGCGGCCTATACCGCAAAATTGAAAGCGGCAGGTATGAAGTGCGGCTATGCCAGCGGCTGGCAGGGCTGGATCCAGATTGAAAACTTCAGCGCCTGGCACGGCCTGCCGGTTGCCAGCAAAAACAACGGTTTTGACGGTACGGATGCCGTGCTGGAGTTCAACAAGCCGGAGCAGGTAAAACATATTGCCCTGCTGGCGGATTTGAACAAGAAGGGCGATTTCAGCTACTTCGGGCGCAAAGATGAATCTACCGAGAAGTTCTATAGCGGTGATTGCGCGATCACTACTGCGTCTTCTGGCTCGCTGGCAGATATTCGCCACTACGCCAAATTCAATTATGGCGTGGGTATGATGCCGTACGATGCCGACATTAAAGGCGCGCCGCAGAACGCGATTATCGGCGGAGCCAGCTTGTGGGTGATGCAGGGTAAAGATAAAGCGCTGTATACCGGAGTAGCCAAATTCCTCGATTTCCTGGCGAAGCCGGAAAATGCGGCGGAATGGCATCAGAAAACGGGCTATCTGCCGATCACTACCGCCGCTTATGACCTGACTCGTCAGCAAGGGTTTTATGACAAAAATCCGGGTGCAGATATTGCCACGCGCCAGATGCTGAACAAGCCGCCATTACCGTTTACTAAAGGATTGCGTCTGGGCAACATGCCGCAGATCCGCACTATTGTGGATGAAGAGCTGGAAAGCGTGTGGACCGGTAAGAAAACGCCACAGCAGGCGCTGGACTCCACCGTTGAGCGCGGTAATCAGCTGCTGCGTCGTTTTGAGCAATCCACCAAATCGTAATGTTTGATAGGCCGGGTGGCGCTGCGCTTACCCGGCCTACGCTACGGGCGCTGTATACCGGCATTCGATGTGAACCCTGTAAGCCGCCACCCGGCATTTTCTGAAAAAGAGTCTTTTATGTCCTCATCCCGCCCGGTGTTTCGTTCCCGCTGGTTGCCTTATCTGCTGGTTGCCCCGCAGCTGGTCATTACGGTGATTTTCTTCATCTGGCCTGCGGGCGAAGCGCTATGGTACTCGTTGCAACGCGTTGATCCTTTTGGCTTCTCCAGCCAGTTTGTTGGCGTAGATAACTTCGTCAGCCTGTTTCATGACAGCTACTATCTTGATTCTTTCTGGACGACGATAAAGTTCAGCGCGCTGGTCACCTTCAGTGGCCTGATCGCCTCGCTGTTTTTTGCTGCGCTGGTCGATTACGTGACCCGCGGCAGCCGTTTCTATCAGACTATGCTGCTGCTGCCCTATGCCGTTGCGCCGGCCGTTGCTGCCGTATTATGGATTTTCCTGTTTAATCCCGGACGCGGGCTCATTACTCATGCGCTGGCTGCGGTAGGTTATGACTGGAATCACGCGCAAAACAGCGGCCAGGCGATGTTCCTCGTCGTTTTCGCGTCCGTCTGGAAGCAGATCAGTTATAACTTTCTGTTCTTCTTTGCGGCGCTGCAATCTATTCCCCGTTCGCTGGTAGAAGCGGCCGCGATTGACGGCGCGGGACCGGTCAGGCGCTTCTTTAAACTGTCGCTGCCGCTGATTGCGCCGGTCAGTTTTTTCCTGCTGGTCGTCAACCTGGTGTATGCCTTCTTCGACACCTTCCCGGTGATCGACGCCGCCACCGCGGGTGGGCCGGTTCAGGCGACCACCACGCTGATCTACAAAATTTACCGTGAGGGTTTTGCCGGGCTGGATCTTTCCGCCTCTGCTGCCCAGTCGGTGATCCTGATGTTCCTCGTTATTATTTTGACCGTGGTCCAGTTCCGCTATGTTGAAAGTAAGGTGCGCTACCAATGATTGAACATCGTCGCGGGCTGACGATATTCAGCCATACCCTGTTGATCCTCGGGATCGTCGCCGTCCTGTTTCCGCTGTACGTGGCGTTTGTTGCCGCAACGCTGGATAACCATGCGGTGTATGACACGCCGATGACCCTGATCCCCGGCACGCATCTGCTGGAAAATATGAAAACCATCTGGGTTAACGGCGTAGGGGTGAATAGCGCCCCGTTCTGGCGGATGATGCTTAACAGTTTCATTATGGCGTTCAGCATTACGGTCGGCAAAATCGCCGTCTCAATGCTCTCCGCGTTTGCTATTGTCTGGTTCCGTTTTCCGCTGCGGAATCTGTTCTTCTGGATGATTTTTATCACCCTGATGCTGCCGGTGGAAGTGCGTATCTTCCCGACGGTAGAGGTCATCGCTAATCTGAGCATGCTCGACAGCTACGCCGGACTCACTTTGCCATTAATGGCGTCCGCCACTGCCACCTTTCTGTTTCGCCAGTTTTTTATGACGTTGCCGGACGAGCTGATGGAAGCGGCGCGCATCGACGGTGCCTCACCGATGCGCTTTTTCATCGATATCGTACTACCGCTTTCCAGAACCAATCTGGCAGCACTGTTTGTGATCACCTTTATCTATGGCTGGAATCAGTATCTGTGGCCGCTGCTGATCGTCAGTGACGTTAACCTCGGCACGGCCGTGGCCGGCATTAAAGGCATGATTGCCACCGGAGAAGGCTCGACCCAGTGGAATCAGGTGATGGCGGCGATGCTGCTGACGCTTATTCCGCCGGTCATTATTGTGTTAGCCATGCAGCGTGCGTTTGTGCGTGGCCTCGTCGACAGTGAGAAATAAGATGGCAGGTTTGAAACTACAGGCAGTAACCAAAAGCTGGGACGGCGGGAAAACTCAGGTGATCCAGCCGTTAACCGTCGACGTTGCGGACGGCGAATTTATTGTGATGGTCGGTCCGTCCGGCTGCGGTAAATCGACGTTACTGCGGATGGTGGCCGGACTGGAGCGTGTGACCAGCGGCGATATCTGGATCGACAGACAGCGAGTGACGGAAACCGAACCTAAAGATCGCGGTATCGCGATGGTCTTTCAGAATTACGCGCTGTATCCGCATATGAGTGTCGAGGAGAATATGGCCTGGGGCCTGAAAATTCGCGGCATGGGGAAAGGGCATATTGCTGAGCGCGTGAAAGAGGCGGCGCGGATACTTGAACTGGACGGCCTGCTGACGCGACGCCCGCGCGAACTGTCCGGCGGTCAGCGCCAGCGCGTAGCGATGGGGCGGGCGATTGTCCGCGATCCGGCGGTTTTTCTGTTCGACGAACCGCTCTCAAACCTGGATGCCAAACTGCGGGTACAGATGCGGCTTGAGCTTCAGCATTTGCACCGTCGGCTGAATACCACGTCGCTATATGTGACCCACGATCAGGTGGAAGCCATGACGCTCGCCCAGCGGGTCATGGTGATGAACAAAGGCGTAGTCGAGCAAATCGGCACGCCGGTTGAGGTCTATGAAAAACCGGCCAGCCGCTTTGTCGCGAGCTTTATCGGTAGCCCGGCCATGAATCTGCTGGACGGGCAGATTAGCGCATCCGGTAGCCATTTTGAGCTGGAAAGCGGAATGGCATTACCTGTCAACGGGTATTATCGTGGCTATGCCGGACATAAAATGACGCTGGGTATCCGGCCCGAGCATATTGCGCTAAGCTCGCAGGCGCAAGGCGGCGTACCGCTGGTAATGGATAATCTGGAAATGCTGGGTGCGGATAATCTCGCTCACGGACGCTGGGGCGCGCAAAAGCTGGTCGTGCGTCTGGCGCACAAAGAGCGCCCGGCAGCGGGCAGCACCTTGTGGCTGCACATGGCAGAAGCGCATCTGCATCTTTTTGATGGTGAAACGGGACAACGCGTATGAATAACTGGCCTTACCCTCACATTGTCGCCCATCGCGGCGGTGGTAAACTGGCGCCGGAAAATACCCTTGCGGCAATCGACGTAGGGGCGCAACTTGGCCATACCATGATCGAGTTTGACGTCAAGCTGTCGCGGGACGGGCATATTTTCCTGCTGCATGATGACAATCTTGAGCGAACCAGCAACGGCTGGGGTGTCGCCGGTCATTTAACGTGGAATGAACTGCTTAACGTTGATGCGGGCGGCTGGTTTAGCGGCGAATTTAAAGGTGAACCGCTACCGCTGCTGTCACAGGTTGCAGAACGGTGTCGCGAGCACGGCATGATGGCGAATATTGAAATCAAGCCGACCACCGGCACGGGGCCACAGACGGGAAAAGCCGTAGCGCTGGCAGCACAAACGCTGTGGCAGGGAATGACAGCTCCCCTGCTTTCCTCGTTTGAGATAGATGCGCTGGAAGCCGCGCAGCAGGCGGTACCGGAGCTGCCGCGTGGACTGTTACTTGATGAGTGGCGTGATGACTGGCATCAATTGACGACGCGGCTGGGCTGCGTATCCATTCATCTTAATCACACATTGCTGGATGAAGTCCGGATAAAAACGCTTAAAGAGGCGGGTTTGCGTATTCTTGTCTATACCGTGAATTCACCCCAGCGCGCAGCACAACTGCTGGGCTGGGGCGTAGATTGCATTTGTACCGACCGTATCGATCGGATCGGGCCTGATTTCCAGCCTGACTAACGTACTCCTGGCGACGGGGTAACAGTATTATTCAGCATGTCACCATTCTTTTTCTCCGTCAGCATATGCTGCTGCCCGCTGTTCAACATGCCGCCACTGGCATTTGGCAGCGGCTGTCCCTGAGGCTGACTCTGGATCAGACGCTCAGCGTTGTTATTCATCTGCGTTTGCAAATGCTGATTTTGCATCTGCGTTTGAGTTTGTAATTGCTGGTTAAGCATCCCCTTCTGCTGGATTTGCTGATTTTGCATTTGCGTCTGCATCCGCTGCTGGCTGGGGATCTGGTAGCCTGGCTGATTAGGATTATTCATCGTATTCAGGGGCTGTGCCAGAACGACCGCGGGTACAAAAAGCGACAAAAGTAACAGTCGTTTCATCTGCTTTCCTCCTCATAAAGACTTTTTTAAGTGTAATCGGTTTCTGACAAAACGATGATCTTTTAAGCATTGTGGACCAGGCTTAAGCGGGGGCTTCTCCCCACCTGACTGTGGAGAAAACGATGTTAACACCGACGTTTTTACGCTGGGTAGCCGCGGCTGCGCTGGTGGTGGGGGGATGTTTGAGTGCGACGGCCGCCCCACCGGTTTCTTATGGCGTTGAGGCTGACGTCTTCCATCCGGTAGTGGCAAAGCAGGGAATGGTTGCTTCGGTCGATGAGGCCGCCACACGAGTTGGGGTGCAAATCCTTAAAGAGGGGGGAAATGCGGTAGATGCTGCTGTCGCCGTCGGCTATGCGCTGGCGGTAACGCATCCTCAGGCGGGCAATCTTGGCGGCGGCGGATTTATGCTGCTGCGTACAAAAGACGGTCATACGACGGCCATCGACTTTCGCGAAATGGCTCCGGCCAGCGCAACCCGGGATATGTTCCTTGATGAGCAGGGCAATCCGGACAGTAAAAAATCGCTCACTTCGCATCTGGCCTCAGGTACACCGGGCACTGTCGCCGGGTTCTCGCTGGCGCTGGAAAAATACGGCACCCTGCCATTAAATAAAGTCGTGCGCCCGGCCATCACCCTGGCAAAGGAAGGATTTGTGATTAACGACGCGCTGGCGGACGATCTAAAAACCTACGGCAGTGAAGTGCTACCGAATCACGAGAACAGTAAAGCTATCTTCTGGAAAAACGGCGAACCGCTAAAAAAAGGCGATAAACTGGTGCAGGCGAACCTTGCTCACAGCCTGGAGATGATTGCTGAAAAAGGGCCAAAAGAATTTTATCAGGGCGCCATTGCCGATCAAATCGCACAACAAATGAGTCAAAACGGCGGGCTGATCACCAAAGAGGATCTGGCCTCCTACCGCGCCATCGAACGTACGCCCATTAGCGGTGACTATCGTGGCTATCACGTCTTTTCAATGCCACCGCCGTCTTCTGGCGGTATTCATATTGTGCAGATCCTGAATATTCTCGAAAATTTCGATCTGAGCAAATACGGCTTCGGCAGTGCCGATGCATTGCAGATTATGGCCGAAGCGGAAAAATATGCCTACGCCGATCGCTCGGAATACCTTGGCGATCCGGATTTTGTGAAAGTCCCGTGGCAGGCGCTGACGAATAAAGATTATGCTAAATCGCTGGCGCAGCAGATTAATATTAATAAGGCAAAACCGTCCAGTGAAATTCGTCCCGGCAAGCTTGCGCCTTATGAAAGTAATCAGACCACCCATTTTTCCGTAGTAGATAAAGACGGGAATGCTGTAGCCGTAACTTATACCCTGAATACTATCTTTGGTTCCGGGATCGTGGCAGGCAATACTGGCATCCTGTTAAATAATGAAATGGATGATTTTTCTGCTAAACCTGGTGTACCGAATGTCTATGGCCTTGTCGGCGGCGATGCCAACGCGGTGGAGGCGAAAAAACGTCCGCTGTCGTCTATGTCACCCACTATCGTGGTTAAAGACGGCAAAACCTGGCTGGTGACCGGCAGCCCCGGCGGCAGCCGCATTATCACTACCGTCCTGCAAATGGTGGTTAACAGCATCGACTTTGGGATGAACGTCGCCGAAGCCACTAATGCGCCGCGTTTCCATCATCAGTGGTTACCTGACGAGCTTCGGGTAGAAAAAGGCTTTAGCCCGGATACCCTCAAGCTGCTGGAACAAAAAGGGCAAAAAGTGGCGGTAAAAGAAGCTATGGGCAGTACGCAAAGCATTATGATTGCGCCGGATGGCACGCTTTACGGCGCGTCCGATCCGAGGTCGGTGGATGATTTGACGGCAGGATATTAATATTACTGGCCCTCAATGGAGGAGGGCTTATTTTATTTTTTAATGGCGTATTACTTACAGTAACCATTTTGAAAAATAGCAGAGACGGAAAGAAAAAACCCTCGCGCGTTGTTTTTAAGGCAACTGACGAGGGCAATTCTTGAAACCACGCAATTCAAGGATAGCCGCGAACGGTTGCCAGTGCAACCAGAAAAGACAAAGCAATCTATTTATTTTGATACTGATAATAGTAAGAGTAAGTAAAGCTATTAATTATATTTAATTATGTTATCTGATTAATTTAATTGCTCGCGTAATAACCATCTTCATTTTATTTATATATGTAATTTTTGTTGGGAATAAATTCTCAGGAAGGTACAATCGCGGCACGCCAGTATTTTTGCTGGCCAGGCGCAATGTTGCGGGGGCTTTAACCCCGGCGGCGTCATTGCTGGAAAGAAAAAACCCTCGCGCGTTGTTTTTAAGGCAACTGACGAGGGCAATTCTTTGAATCCAAGCAATTCAAGGATAGCCGCGAACGGTTGTCAGTGCAACCAAAAAAGGCTACACCATGCAGCACGTTTTAATCGTGATGTTGCAGGATCTGACGGTATGCACCCTTGCGGGGGTATTATCCGGCTTGATCCTGATTTATATTGCGCGCCACCGTAAATAACGGCGGCAGTTAAACGGGCTGTAAGCCGCGCTGGCAACACGCCCGGAGTCGGTCAGGGGGTAACCCCTGACCTTTTTCGGCTCTGCTCCATTATTTTCGTTATTTTCCCTCCAGTTATCATCGTTAAACTGAGCTGACTACCTGAAGCGGTATAAATATCTGCAGCTATATTACGAGAACCATTAACAACAACCGTGGATAATAAGATTAATATATTTTAAGTTGTGCGTTTTGCTGGGATTAAATAAAGCAGAAGTGTACAATCGCGGCACGCCAGTATTCTTACTGGCCAGGCGCAATGTTGCGGGGGCTTTAACCCCGGCGGCGTCATTGCTGGAAAGAAAAAACCCTCGCGCGTTGTTTTTAAGGCAACTGACGAGGGCAATTCTTTGAATCCACGCAATTCAAGGATAGCCGCGAACGGTTGTCAGTGCAACCAGAAAAGGCTACACCATGCAGCACGTTTTAATCGTGATGTTGCAGGATCTGACGGTATGCACCCTTGCGGGGGTATTATCCGGCTTGATCCTGATTTATATTGCGCGCCACCGTAAATAACGGCGGCAGTTAAACGGGCTGTAAGCCGCGCTGGCAACACGCCCGGAGCCGGTCAGGGGGTAACCCCTGACCTTTTTCGACACGTTTTTTAATTAACGGGATTATTAACGATTTCTGTTAAAAAAAACATTAATACATTATTTTACTCGCGCCATAAATAAGGCATCAATGTATTGTCCGTTACGCAGCGCGTATTTCTTACCGGTGCCTTCTTGCTCAAAACCAAATTTCTCATATAGCGCGATGGCACCCGGATTATCAATAAATACGGTTAGCTCAATACGTTCAATGCGGAGCCAGTTATCGCACAGATTGACCATTTCAAGTATAAGCGCCGATCCCACGCCGCGCTGGCGGAAATCTGGCGAAGTACTAATGCCGAATGTGGCCACATGACTGCGTCGCGGATTTTGTTCGATGTGCAGGACCAGATGACCGACCACCCGTTGATCAATACAGGCGACCAGATGACGACGTCCGGGCTGTGGTTTTAGCCGTTCTTCCCACATTTCCATTGAGGGATGAGGAAGTTGTAGCGTGTTGTGATAGACCTCCGGATGCGCATTAATCTGACGTAACGTTTCTGCATCACGGGCTTCACTATGCCGGATCACAATCTCGCTCATTCCTTTTGTCCTCAACAGGTTATAAGTCCCTTTTAACATCAATGACTTTCATAATTCTGTCAACATGCAAAATTTTCCAAAAAAGGGTGGACAAGTGCGAATGATAATGATTATTATTGTCATGCAGTCAGGGAGTCCTTTACGGAAAACCTGAAAGCACGACATTGCTCACATTGCTTCCAGTATTATCTTAGCCAGCCGCGTGCTGGCTTTTTTTTGCCTTTAATTCTGCGCCACACCATGTCCCAGACGTGTCCAGCTCAACGCATAATGATAGTGACTTTCCTGTAATAAAAACTCCGCTGCAACTGCCGGGCTCCAGGAGTCATCACCGCCAACGCCCATATGGAAGCCATCCAGATTCAGCCAGGTGCCTTGCTCCTCGCGCAGTAAGTGACGATGTGATGTCTCTTTTAATTGCCGCTGTCCGTAGCGGCTGATATTAAACTGGAAGTTGCCCTGCCAGCAGCTATCACCGTATTCCAGACGGGTCGTTGCGCAGCGCAGGCCGTTCTCGCCGGGGAAAACATAAGGCGTATAAAGATCGTTCAACGGGCGCTGCCAGCGGTCGTAGCGGGCGGACGTTTTTCGATCGGGATAATTTTCGTGCGGCCCGAGTCCCTGCCAGGTCACATCGGCATGAATGTCGCTCAACTGGCAGGTCAGTCCAATACGCGCCGGAGCAGGAGTGCCGTGCGCGATATCGACGTCCACGCTGATATGCAGCTCACCCTGAGCGTTAACGCAGTATGTTTTGCTGCTGATAAAGAGCGTCCTGGCATCATACTGCCAGAGATGGGCGGTACGTAACTGGATCTCCCGATCGCACTGTACCACTTCGCATTTGACCAGACGGGCATCAAGATCGTACATGCCTGCGGCTTTCCAGCGTTCTGCCCACGCATTAGGATCGATACGGGTGACTTCGCTGATCCCAATATCGTTATCCAGCGGCGCACGCGTAAACTGATCCTGTAAGGGCGAAAGCAGCGTTTCGCGTCCATCGTTCCACCATTGAGTGAGAAAACCTGTCTGGCGGCTAAACTCCCAGTGCTGATTGCCATGAGAAATCAGATAATTATGCTCATTTACCTCAAGCTGTGGCGCGCTGCCTTCCATCGTCGGCTGAGGAACGAGAATATCGGGCATCCGCCACTGCTGCCAGGCGCAAACGTGTCCTGCCTGGCTCCAGTCGGTTGCGGCGATATGTTGTACTTCCACATTCAGCCATACCTGACCGGGCTGGGTGATGGCAGGCAGTGTTTCGAGTCTTAGCGTCTGCGTGCCCTGCGGAGCAATATCCAGTATCGCGCAGCCCTGCGCCAGCGTTTCGCCCTCCTGCTTTAGCGTCCACACCAGACGTTCATTATCGCTGTGGCGGAACAGGTACTCGCTGGTGATAGTGAGGGTGTTGTCATGCAGAGTGAACTGGAAAAACTGCTGTGCCTGCTGGGCTTCGTAAAGGGAAGGGTGCGGCGTACGATCGGCAAAGACCAGACCATTCATACAGAACTGACGATCGTTTGGCGTATCGCCAAAATCGCCGCCGTATGCTGAGAACGGGCGTCCGTCGGCGTCGTATTGGGTCAGCGATTGATCGACCCAGTCCCAGATAAAGCCGCCCTGAAGGCGGGGATGCTGGCGAAACGCCGCCCAGTATTTATGGAATCCGCCGAGGCTATTACCCATTGCGTGAGCATATTCGCAGAGGATCAGCGGGCGGGTTTCGTCCGGCATACCGATCCACTTTTTAATTGACCACTTCGGTACCTGCGGGAACGGCTGATCCTGATCCACGCGTGCATACATCGGACAGAGGATATCGGTGGCCGCGCTGTTAGCGCCGCCGCCTTCATACTGTACCGGACGAGTCGGATCGTTGGTTTTGATCCAGCGGTAAAGCGCATCATGGTTAGCACCGTGTCCTGACTCATTGCCCAGCGACCAGATAATAATGGACGGATGATTGCGGTCGCGCTGCACCATTCGCGTGACGCGCTCACTCATTGCCGCCAGCCAGACAGGATCGTCTGATAACCGGTTCATCGGCTCCATACCATGCGTTTCAATATTGGCTTCATCAACTACGTACAGACCATAGCGATCGCACAGGCGATACCACAACGGGTGGTTAGGGTAATGTGAACAGCGCACGGCATTAAAATTATGCTGTTTCATCAGTACAATATCGCGGCGCATTGTCTCTTCGTCCATCACCTGACCGTGTTGCGGATGATGTTCGTGCCGATTGGTGCCGCGAATAAGCAGCGGTTGGCCATTGAGCTTCAGTAGTCCCTGAGAAATCGTCACGCTGCGAAAACCGACGTCGTACGCTTCAGCTTCAACGACCTCACCCTGCGCGTTTTTCAGGATCGCCACGGCGCGATAAAGATTCGGCGTTTCGGCGCTCCACAGGCGTGGATTTTCAACCCGCAGGCGCAGGATAGTACGGTCGTGATAGGCGCCGCGTTCGTCAATAATCTCGCTGCCGATAGCCTGCTGCGTCTCACCGATGAGAACGTTGTTTTGCCATAATTGCAGGGCAATTTGCGCTTTTACATCAAAGGCGCCGCCAACGATGACCTGTGTTTCCAGCGTGGCCCGGGTAAAATCCTCATTTAATAGCGTGGTTATCCGTACATCATTCAAATGCGTCGACGGTTTATGCAGCAGGGAAACATCGCGGAAAATACCGCTCATCCGCCACATATCCTGATCTTCCAGCCAGGTACCGTCGCTCCAGCGCAGGACCATTACCGCCAGACGGTTTTCACCCGCCTGAAGCACATGGCTCAAATCGAATTCGGACGGCAGACGACTGTCCTGCGCGTAGCCAATCCAGTGACCGTTACACCACAGATGAAAGGCAGAGTTGACGCCATCAAAAATAATGCGCGTCTGGCCACTGTTAAGCCATTCTGTTTTTACGCTAAATGTGAGCGAGTAACATCCGGTTGGATTTTGCTGCGGAACATACGGCGGATTAACCGGGATCGGGTAGGTCACATTGGTATAAATGGGCGCATCGTAGCCCAACAGTTGCCAGTTTGATGGCACATCTATTTCATCTGCGCCAGCCTGATCCTGTTCGATCCAGTTTTCCGGTACGTCCTGTGGACAAGCGTAATAGCTGAATGCCCACCGGCCGTTAAGCCCCTTGACGCTGTCAGAAACGATTTCATCTCTGGCAGCATCCGACGAACGCCAGCTGGCAAATGGTGGATGCGCGGGGAGCGAGTTAATATGTGTAATGACCGGGTTTTCCCAGTCGCGACGGGCCAGAACAGAAGCCAGAGTGGCACCGGATGTACCCGCATTCATCGTCATATTCACGTTCCTCAGATTTTATGTTATTCGCTCACAATTTTCGCTGACTATGATTTTTGTCAGCCGGACTGTAAAGCGGCTGAGCAAATTTAGTTGATGGCTATCGCAAAAATGTTGCTTATGCTACGCCCGGGACCGTATTAGCCTGCGCAAGCGCTGCGCGGTCGGGCAGGGGGGCTCGATCGCGACGCCAGTTAACTCAGGCGAGCCACTTGTTGGGCAAGTTTCGTCAGCGCTTCTGCCAGAGCTTGCGGTGTTGAAGAGGGCGCGCCAGGCGCGGCGGTCGTTTTACGTTCCACCAGCGTGACCGGCAATATGTGTGCAATGGGGTTGACCTCATCTCCGGAGAGTAAGGTTATCAGGCGCGTGACGCTGGCCTGACCCAGCATTTTGAAATCCTGCTTGATGGTGGTGAGCGGGGGAATAAAACAGGCGCTGTCCTCGGTATCATCGTAGCCGACCACCGACATCTCCTCCGGAACCCGCAGGTCCGACTCTGAAAACGCCCGCAGCGCGCCCAACGCCATTTGATCGTTCGCCACCAGAAGCGCGCCGGGCAGCGTTTTACCGCTGAGCAAACGTAACGTTTGCTCATAGCCTGAACGCGAACTCCAGTCGCCGTTCAGTACCGTGGTCGCGCGCAGTCGATGATGGGCAAGCTGCTGCTGCCAGCCTTCAAAACGCAGACGCGCCGACACCGAAGAGAGCGGCCCGGTTAATAACGCAATTTCACGGTGGCCCAGCCCGACCAGATGATCCACGCCGAGGCGTGCGCCGTCGAACGGGTCAAAAATAATATGTGCGGCCGTGATATCGGGAGAGACGTCAAGAAACAACGCGGGCACATGACCACATGCGGCCTGTACCGTTTGCGCATCGTCGTGTTCGAGGGGAATATTAATAATCAGACCATCGACACGCTGGGAAAGCAAGGCGTTTACCGCCGCTTTGCAGGCCTCCAGCCCCGGCTTTTCAACCATCGACATCACAACATTAAATTGCTGTTCTCCGGCCCGGGACTTAATGGCAGCGGCAATTTGCGAAGGCGCATGCAGCGAAAGGTTGGTGGTCGCCAGACCAATGGTGTGGCTGACTTTGCCAGCCAGCTGCTGTGCGACCCGGTTCGGCACGTAATTCAGCGCCTGCATGGCATCTTCAACCTTCAGACGCGTCTTCTGTGAAACGTGACTGGCCTGGTTGATCACGCGCGAAACGGTCTGATAGGAGACGCCGGCATAATCAGCGACATCGTATAGCGTTACAGATTTGGGTTTCACACCGGGCTTCCTTAAAGGGGCATGACGGACAGGATTATTTTACACATATTCCGCTCCTGTGGCGGACAATCGGCGTGCCATCCATCGCGAAAATGCATTAAGGTTAATGTCATTCGATCTCAAAAAGGAAACGACAATGACCCTGGATTGCGCATTCATTGGATTTGGCAAAAGCACCACCCGTTATCATCTTCCCTATGTACTCAATCGCAAAGAGAGCTGGCGAGTGGCTCACATTTTCCGCCGTCATGCTAAACCGGAAGAGCAGCAGCCGCAGTATTCACACATCCATTTTACCAGCGATTTGAATGAGGTCCTCAACGATGAAAAGGTGAAGCTGGTCATCGTTTGCACCCATGCTGACAGCCATTTTGACTACGCAAAACGCGCGCTGGAAGCGGGAAAAAACGTGCTGGTAGAAAAACCGTTTACCCCTACCATTGCTGAAGCGAAAAAACTGTTTGAGCTGGCAAAAAGTAAAGGATTAACGGTTACGCCGTATCAAAATCGTCGCTTCGACTCCTGCTTCCTGACCGCCAAAAAAGTCATTGAGAGCGGTAAGTTAGGCGACATCGTTGAGATCGAAAGCCATTTTGACTACTACCGTCCGGTGGCGGAAACCAAACCCGGCCTGCCGCAGGATGGCATGTTTTACGGCCTGGGCGTTCATACGCTGGATCAGGTGATCTCTCTGTTCGGTCGTCCGGATCACGTAGCCTATGACATCCGCAGCCTGCGCAATAAAGAAAATCCGGACGATACCTTTGAAGCCCAGCTTTTTTATGGCGATCTGAAAGCGATCGTTAAAACCAGCCATCTGGTTAAAATCGACTACCCGAAATTTATCGTTCACGGCACGAGAGGTTCGTTTATTAAATACGGTATCGATCAGCAGGAAACCAGCCTGAAGGCCAATATTATGCCGGGCGATGCGGGTTTTGCGGCGGACGAAAGCGTCGGTCAACTGGAGTATGTGAACGAAGATGGCCTGACCGTACGTGAAGAGGTGGCGCCGGAGCCTGGCGATTACGGTCGGGTTTATGATGCGCTGTACGCCACTCTGACGGGTGGGGCAGACAATTACGTTAAACAATCTGAGGTTCTGACCAACCTTGAAATCCTGGAACGCGCCTTTGAGCAGGCCTCGCCTGCCACGATAACCCTCGCCTGATAGCCGCGATTGACTCCTCAGCAATTGTTCATATTTTTTGAACAGAGGAGTCAATTTTCACCCTCTATGATCCTGCCTGCTTTCGGTCCAGACTTACTCCATCAACAGCATACGGGAGTAAACAAATGATCTATTTACGCAAAGCGAACGACCGCGGTCACGCAAATCATGGCTGGCTCGATTCCTGGCATACTTTCTCGTTTGCCAATTATTACGATGCTAATTTTATGGGGTTCTCCGCGCTGCGGGTGATCAATGATGATGTAATCGACGCTGGTCAAGGGTTTGGCACTCACCCGCATAAAGATATGGAAATCCTGACCTACGTGCTGGAAGGCGTCGTCGAGCATCAGGACAGCATGGGCAATAAAGAGCAGGTACCTGCCGGTGAATTCCAGATCATGAGCGCCGGAACCGGCGTGCGTCACTCGGAGTACAACCCGAGTGAAACCGAGCGTCTGCACCTGTATCAAATCTGGATCATGCCGGAAAAAAATGGCATTGCGCCACGCTATGAACAGCGCCGCTTCGATGCCGATCGGGGTAAACAACTGGTCCTTTCATCAGATGCCCGTGACGGCTCGCTGAAGGTATTTCAGGATATGGAACTGTATCGCTGGGCGCTGGCGAAAGACGAGCAGTCGGTCCATCAGATTGTTGCCAACCGTCGGGTCTGGATCCAGGTGGTAAAAGGTGACGTGACGATCAACGGAACCAAAGCAACAACCGCAGACGGTCTGGCGATTTGGGATGAGCAGGCAATCTCCGTTCATGCCGACAGCGACAGCGAAATTTTGCTGTTTGATTTACCGGCAGTATAAATAATTTGCCCAACCTTTCCTGATGGCAGGAAAGGTTGGGCGTTGTCCGTGATAAACTGAGGAAATGTTTCCCTATTTATCTTTTTGCGGACAATGAAAAAGAAAAGACCCGTACTTCAGGATGTGGCCGATCGCGTTGGCGTGACCAAAATGACGGTCAGCCGTTTTTTACGTAATCCCGAGCAAGTCTCGGTTGCGTTGCGTGGCAAAATCGCCGCCGTCCTTGATGAACTGGGTTATATTCCCAACCGCGCCCCCGATATACTTTCCAACGCGACCAGCCGCGCCGTGGGCGTACTGCTGCCTTCATTAACCAACCAGGTATTTGCTGAAGTGTTGCGCGGTATCGAGAGCGTGACAGACGCGCATGGCTATCAAACGATGCTGGCCCACTACGGCTATAAGCCGGAGATGGAGCAAGAGCGTCTGGAATCAATGCTTTCATGGAATATAGATGGTCTGATCCTCACTGAACGTACCCATACTCCCCGCACGCTCAAGATGATCGAAGTTGCCGGTATCCCGGTCGTGGAACTGATGGACAGTCAATCGCCGTGCCTGGATATCGCCGTAGGATTCGACAACTTTGAAGCCGCCCGCCAGATGACTGCCGCAATAATTGCCCGTGGTCATCGTCACGTCGCCTATCTTGGCGCACGTCTTGATGAACGAACTATTATCAAACAGAAGGGTTATGAGCAGGCGATGCTGGATGCCGGACTGATACCTTATAGCGTGATGGTCGAGCAGTCGTCTTCCTACTCTTCAGGCATTGAGCTAATGCGTCAGGCGCGTCGTGAATACCCGCAATTAGACGGTATTTTCTGTACTAATGATGACCTTGCTGTCGGTGCCGCCTTTGAATGCCAGCGGCTGGGACTCAATATCCCTGGTGATATCGCGATTGCCGGTTTCCACGGCCACGACATTGGGCAGGTGATGGAACCGAGGCTGGCCAGCGTCCTGACGCCGCGCGAGCGCATGGGACGTATTGGCGCTGAACGTCTGCTGGCACGCATTCGTGGCGAGACCGTAACGCCGAAAATGTTAGATTTAGGTTTCACATTGTCACCAGGCGGATCTATTTAAGCCTGACAAATTTGACGTAGCTCACACTTATTCACTTCTGGGATCGATGGTTATTGCTTCTGGCATTGTCCGACCGGACAATGTTACCGATAACTGTTACCCGTAACAATCAGAGAATCAGTTCCTGTGGGAGGGCGCTTTGAGCACGACGAATCATGATCACCACATCTATGTCCTGATGGGCGTCTCCGGCAGCGGTAAATCTGCGGTTGCCAGCGAAGTTGCCCATCAACTGCACGCGGCTTTCCTGGACGGTGATTTCCTCCATCCGCGAAGCAATATTAATAAAATGGCGTCTGGCGAACCGCTGAACGACCAGGATCGTAAACCGTGGCTTCAGGCGCTGAACGATGCCGCTTTTGCCATGCAGCGTACCAATAAGGTGTCGCTGATTGTCTGCTCCGCGCTGAAAAAGCACTACCGCGACCAGCTGCGCGAGGGCAATCCGAATCTCTCTTTCATCTATCTGAAGGGCGATTTCGAGGTGATTGAAAGCCGCCTTAAAGCACGTAAAGGCCATTTCTTTAAAACCCAGATGCTGGTAACGCAATTTGAAACGCTGCAGGAACCTGGCGCAGACGAAAATGATGTATTAGTTGTAGATATTGATCAGTCGCTTGATGGCGTTGTTGCCAGCACGATTGATGTGATTAATAAAGGTAGCGGTCAGTGAGTACATTAACGCTTGTTTTAACCGCAGTCGGCTCGGTTTTGCTGCTGCTGTTTTTAGTGATGAAGGCGCGTATGCACGCCTTCGTTGCTTTGATGGTGGTGTCTATTGGTGCAGGTCTTTTTTCCGGAATGCCGCTCGATAAAATCGCGGCGACCATGGAAAAAGGCATGGGCGGTACGCTGGGATTCCTGGCCATTGTTGTTGCGCTCGGCGCGATGTTCGGCAAGATCCTGCATGAGACAGGCGCAGTCGATCAAATTGCCGTCAAGATGCTCAAATCATTTGGCCACAGCCGTGCGCATTATGCGATTGGCCTGGCG
This sequence comes from Klebsiella sp. RIT-PI-d, assembly GCF_001187865.1. Lineage (NCBI taxonomy): Bacteria > Pseudomonadati > Pseudomonadota > Gammaproteobacteria > Enterobacterales > Enterobacteriaceae > Klebsiella > Klebsiella sp. RIT-PI-d. The sequence continues at coordinate 104,576 of NZ_LGIT01000004.1, read as the reverse complement.
GGACTAATTTGTGCGCTGCCGTTGTTTTTTGAAGTGGCGATTGTGCTGCTCATCAGCGTTGCTTTCTCAATGGCGCGGCACACTAAAACCAATCTGGTAAAACTGGTGATCCCGCTATTTGCCGGTGTTGCCGCCGCCGCCGCGTTCCTGGTGCCGGGTCCTGCGCCGATGCTGCTGGCTTCTCAGATGCACGCTGACTTTGGCTGGATGATCCTCATTGGCCTGTGTGCTGCAATTCCGGGAATGCTTATCGCCGGCCCACTGTGGGGCAACTTTATCAGCCGCTACGTTGAACTGAATGTGCCTGATGATATTACCGAGCCGCATCTGGGCGAGGGTAAAATGCCGTCTTTTGGCTTTAGCCTGTCGCTGATCCTGCTACCTCTGGTGCTGGTAGGTCTGAAAACCATTGCCGCGCGTTTTGTGCCTCAGGGCTCCACGGCGTACGAATGGTTTGAATTTATCGGCCACCCGTTCACGGCGATTCTGGTGGCTTGCCTGGTGGCGATTTATGGTCTGGCAATGCGTCAGGGCATGGCGAAAGATCGGGTCATGGAAATCTGCGGTCACGCGCTGCAACCGGCGGGGATTATTCTGCTGGTGATTGGTGCGGGCGGCGTATTCAAACAGGTGCTGGTTGATTCCGGAGTGGGTCCGGCGCTGGGTGAAGCCCTGACCGGGATGGGATTACCGATTGCCTTAACCTGCTTCGTGCTGGCGGCTGCGGTGCGAATCATCCAGGGTTCAGCCACCGTAGCCTGCTTAACCGCAGTGGGCCTGGTGATGCCCGTCATTGAGCAACTGCACTACAGCGGCGCGCAAATGGCCGCGCTGTCTATCTGCATTGCGGGCGGTTCAATTGTGGTAAGCCACGTTAACGACGCTGGCTTCTGGCTGTTCGGTAAATTTACCGGTGCCACCGAAGCACAAACGCTAAAGACCTGGACGATGATGGAAACCATCCTCGGCACAGTTGGCGGTATGGTTGGTGCGATCGCATTTAGTGTGTTGAGTTAATGAACGCGCCCGGCAGCGCAATGGCTGCGCGTGCCGGGCTAAACAATCCTTTTATTTCTTTGGTAGATAAGGCTGTAGCGTTGCGGCAAATTCTTTACTATTTTTCGACTGAACCAGCAATTTTCCTTTTCCGGAAAACTCGTTGACCAGACCTTCTCCGGTTTTAAACCCAAAAATGCCGGATGCCATTTTAATATTGTATGAAAGCGTATTTTCCCACGCCACCACGTGAAGGTTATCGACGACCAGCGTATCGTTGCCGTCCAGATCCAGTTCAACAACTTCGCCAAATCCATTCACCAGCAGCGTCCCGGTTCCGGCCGTTTCCATAACGAACAGTCCACCTGTGCCGCTGAAAACCCCGCGGCCCAGCGACTGGCGTTTCATTTGATAGGTCACGCTGCTGTCGCAGGCTAAAAAGGCACCATCGTTAAGACGCCAGGTACTTTTACCCACTTCCAGCGCCTTAATATTGCCAATACTGCCCGACGAAATAGCAATAAGGCCGTCATTTGCCGTGCCCGTTGCGGTGGTGACAAAAAAGCTTTCGCCGCTGACCATTGAGCGGGCGGCAGCTTTAATAATGCCTCCCAACAGGCCTGAGCCATTCTGATTCATTCGGCCTTCAAGATTCACTTTGCCGTTATGAAAAACCATCGAACCGTGTTCAATACTGACTTTCTCCCCCATCCCGAGAGAGATCAGAACCAACGGACACGACCCTTCACTTGAAAATTGATATTGCATTCTTTATCCCTGTTGAACGTATAAAATCCATCATCCACTCGTGGGCGCCCGCCAGACAGCGCGCCGCCGACATTTAACGATCTCAGCCTTTCATCCACATTCGGATGCCGTCAAGGAACATCTGGGTCGCGAGCATCACCAGAATAAGGCCCATCAACCGTTCCAGCGCATTAACCCCTTTTTCACCCAGCAGGCGTAAAAACAGCGACGACTGTAGCAGGATCACAAATGTACCGCCCCAGGCCAGCAGCAGGGCAATCACCAGATGGCCCATCTGATTCGGATATTGATGCGACAGCAGCATTAGCGTCGCCAGCAGGGTAGGACCGGCCACCAGCGGAATGGCCAGCGGTACGATAAACGGCTCTTCACCGGCGGGCAGACCGCTACTGTTGCCTGACGCGCTGGGAAAAATCATTTTAATCGCGATCAGGAACAAGATGATACCGCCCGAGATAGACACCGTTTCGGCGCGTAAGCTGAGAACCGAGAGGATTTTTTCACCGGCGAACAGGAAAATAAACATCACCAGCAGCGCGATGAACAATTCGCGGATCATAATAGCCCGACGGCGTTTAGGCTCCGTGTGCTTCAGCACCGACATAAAAATCGGTAAATTTCCCAGCGGATCCATAATTAAGATCAATAAAACTGCGGCAGAAATGATGTCATTCATTAACTAATTTCCTGATAATCAGTGTGTATTTGTTATTCGTTTTTAGTGCGTTAACCAACAAGATAAGCCACTCTTCTGATGGCCCGGCCATCATTGATTAATTTCACTTGCGACTTTGGCTGCTTTTTGTATGGTGAAGGATATAACACCAGGTGACTGGCTTGCATAACAGCACACATCTTCGCAGGAAAAACGCTATGAAAAATGTTGGTTTTATTGGTTGGCGCGGTATGGTCGGCTCCGTACTCATGCAACGCATGGTAGAAGAGCGCGATTTTGACGCCATTCTTCCCGTCTTCTTCTCAACGTCTCAACTGGGACAAGCCGCACCTGGGTTCGGTAACACCCACGGCGGTACGCTTCAGGATGCTTTCGATCTTGAAGCGCTGAAGGCGCTCGATATTATCGTCACCTGCCAGGGCGGCGATTATACCAATGAAATCTACCCAAAGCTTCGTCAAAGCGGTTGGCAAGGCTACTGGATTGATGCCGCCTCGTCGCTGCGAATGAAAGATGACGCCATCATCATTCTCGATCCGGTCAACCAGGACGTCATCACCCACGGTCTCAACAATGGCGTAAAAACCTTTGTAGGCGGCAACTGTACTGTCAGCCTGATGCTGATGTCGCTTGGCGGTCTGTTCGCCAACGATCTGGTGGACTGGGTATCGGTGGCGACGTATCAGGCCGCCTCTGGCGGCGGTGCGCGACATATGCGCGAGCTGCTGGCGCAAATGGGCCAACTCTATAACCATGTTTCTGATGAACTGGCGAACCCGGCCTCTGCAATCCTTGATATCGAACGCAAAGTCACGGCGCTGGCCCGCAATGGCGATTTGCCTGTTGAAAACTTTGGCGTGCCGCTGGCGGGTAGCCTGATCCCGTGGATCGACAAACAGCTGGATAACGGCCAGAGCCGTGAAGAGTGGAAAGGCCAGGCCGAAACCAACAAAATTCTTGCCACTACTACAACCATTCCGGTAGACGGCCTGTGCGTACGTGTAGGCGCGCTGCGCTGCCATAGTCAGGCCTTTACCATCAAGTTGAAGAAAGACGTTTCTGTTCCGACGATCGAAGAACTGCTGGCAGCGCACAATCCGTGGGCTAAAGTCATTCCTAATGACCGTGAACTTTCGATGCGTGAACTGACGCCCGCTGCGGTGACCGGCACGCTAACAACGCCGGTAGGCCGCCTGCGTAAGCTCAATATGGGGCCTGAATATTTGTCGGCGTTTACCGTAGGTGACCAGCTATTGTGGGGGGCCGCAGAGCCGCTCCGCCGTATTCTCCGCCAACTGGCATAATGACGCAGCATGAACAACGGGGTGTAATAACACCCCATTTTTTTGCGTCAAACAAGGAGTCACGCAATGTTTCATTTTTTTTCGGGAGAGCAATACGGCGTTGTCTATGCTTAAGCGTAGTGCCTACACATTTTGGCTGAAGGTCGAATGGCGCAGATGGATGCACATTATGCAGCGCCATTCAGGTCAAAAAAAGTCGCAACCGGGTGTTTATATACCGCAGGAATGAAGCGACCTACATATAACAGGATGAGATCCATGTCGAATCATGTAGACAGAGACGTGATTAACGCGCTAATTGCCGGGCACTTTGCGGATCCCTTTTCCGTACTGGGCATGCATCGAACGGATGCCGGGCTGGAAGTCCGGGCCTTGTTACCCGATGCCACAGAAGTGTGGGTTATTGAGCCTAAAACGGGCCGCAAGGTAGGCAAACTTGAATGTCTGGATTCCCGGGGCTTCTTTAGTGGCGTACTGCCGCGCCGTAAAAATGCGTTTCGCTACCAGCTTGCCGTTATCTGGCACGGCCAGCAAAATCTGATTGACGATCCCTATCGCTTTGGCCCTTTATTGCAGGAGCTGGATGCCTGGCTGCTGTCAGAGGGCACTCACCTGCGGCCTTATGAAACGCTGGGCGCGCATGGCGATACGATGGATGGCGTCACCGGTACGCGCTTTTCCGTCTGGGCGCCGAATGCGCAGCGGGTATCCGTCGTTGGCCAGTTCAACTTCTGGGACGGTCGCCGCCATCCAATGCGCTTACGCAAAGAGAGCGGCGTCTGGGAACTGTTTATCCCCGGCGCGCACAATGGTCAGCTTTATAAATACGAGATTATCGATGCGCACGGTTTGATGCGTATCAAAGCTGACCCTTATGCTTTTGAAGCGCAGATGCGCCCGGAAACCGCGTCGCTTATCTGCGGTCTGCCGGAAAAAGTGGTCCAGAGTGACGAACGTAAAAAAGCCAATGAACTGGATGCGCCCATCTCCATTTATGAAGTGCATCTTGGCTCATGGCGTCGCCATACCGACGATAATTTCTGGCTCAGCTATCGTGAACTGGCTGACCAACTGGTGCCCTATGTTAAATGGATGGGATTCACCCATCTGGAACTGCTACCGGTTAACGAACATCCGTTTGACGGCAGCTGGGGCTATCAGCCTACTGGTCTTTATGCGCCGACCCGTCGTTTTGGCACGCGCGATGACTTCCGCTATTTTATCGACGCTGCCCACGCCGCCGGGTTAAACGTGATCCTTGACTGGGTACCGGGCCACTTTCCGGACGATGACTTCGGGCTGGCAGAGTTTGATGGTACCGATCTCTATGAGCACAGCGATCCGCGTGAAGGCTATCATCAGGACTGGAATACGCTGATCTACAACTACGGGCGCCGTGAAGTACGCAATTATCTGGTGGGTAATGCGCTGTACTGGATCGAGCGTTTTGGTATCGATGCCCTGCGTGTCGATGCAGTGGCCTCCATGATTTATCGCGATTACAGCCGTAAACAGGGTGAGTGGATACCCAACGAATTTGGCGGACGCGAAAATCTTGAGGCCATCGAATTTTTACGCTCGACCAACCGTATTCTGGGTGAACAGGTCCCCGGCGCGGTCAGTATGGCGGAAGAATCTACCGACTTTGAGGGCGTTTCGCGCCCGGCGAATACCGGCGGCCTCGGCTTCTGGTACAAGTGGAATCTCGGCTGGATGCACGACACGCTCGACTACATGAAGCTTGATCCTGTCTATCGCCAGCATCATCATGAAAAGCTGACGTTCGGCATGTTCTATAACTACACCGAAAATTTCGTGCTGCCGCTATCGCATGATGAAGTGGTGCACGGTAAAAAATCCATCCTTGATCGGATGCCGGGCGATGCATGGCAGAAGTTCGCCAATATGCGTGCCTATTACGGCTGGCTATGGGCATTCCCCGGCAAAAAACTGCTGTTTATGGGCAACGAATTTGCCCAGGGCCGGGAGTGGAACCATGACGTCAGCCTTGACTGGCACTTGCTTGAAGGCGCAGACAACTGGCATCACGGCGTTCAACGGCTGGTCCGCGATCTCAACCATACCTATCGTCACCATAAAGCGCTGCACGAGCTGGATTTTGACCCTTACGGCTTTGAATGGCTGGTGGTGGATGATAAAGCGCGCTCGGTGCTGATTTTTGTTCGTCGTGACAAGGCGGGTAACGAGATTATTGTCGCCAGTAACTTTACTCCGGTTCCGCGCCACGATTACCGTTTCGGCATTAATCAGCCGGGCAAATGGCGTGAAGTGCTGAATACCGACTCTATGCATTATCACGGCAGCAATGCGGGCAACGGTGGGACGGTACAGAGCGACGATATCGAAAGTCATGGACGTCCGCAGTCTCTGAGTCTGACGCTGCCGCCGCTTGCGACGATCTGGCTAATGCGGGAGGCAGAGGAATGATCGCCTTAACACCGGGACAACCTGCGCCTCTCGGCGCACATTTTGACGGCAGCGGCGTGAATTTCACGCTGTTCTCTGTCCATGCTGAACGGGTTGAACTCTGTGTATTTGACGAATCCGGCTTCGAGCATCGCTACGACTTACCTTCCCGCAGCGGTGATATCTGGCACGGCTATCTGCCGGATGCCCGTCCGGGGCTGCGCTACGGTTATCGCGTCCACGGACCGTGGGAGCCTGCACAGGGGCACCGCTTTAATCCGGCCAAACTGCTGCTCGACCCTTGCGCCCGAATGGTTGACGGACATCCGCACGATGATGCGTTATTTCACGGCGGCCATGATACACCCGATCACTATGACAGTGCGCCAGTCGCTCCCCGCAGCGTAGTGGTCGATTTGCGCTACGACTGGGATAACGACGCGCGGCCGCACACGCCATGGGGCAAAACGGTTATCTACGAAGCGCACGTTAAAGGGCTGACGTATTTGCATCCGGAAATTCCGGAAGACATTCGCGGAACCTATAAAGCACTGGCGCATCCGGTGATGCTGAACTATTACAAAACGCTGGGTATTACCGCGCTGGAGTTGTTGCCGGTGGCGCATTTCAGCAGCGAGCCGCGCCTGCAACGCATGGGATTAACCAATTACTGGGGCTATAACCCGCTGGCGATGTGCGCCGTCGATCCGCGCTACGCCAGCGAACCGGCGAAGGCGCTGAACGAATTTCGCGATACGGTAAAAGCGCTGCATAAAGCCGGTATCGAAGTGATTCTGGATATCGTGCTTAACCACAGCGCAGAAATTGATCTCGATGGCCCGACGTTCTCTCTGCGCGGAATCGACAACCGTAGCTATTATTGGATCAGAGAAGATGGCGACTACGAAAACTGGACCGGATGTGGTAACACGCTGAACCTCAGTTTGCCCGGCACCGTAGAGTACGCCCACCAGTGTTTACGCTTCTGGGTGGACGAATGCCATGTGGACGGTTTTCGTTTCGATCTGGCGACAGTGATGGGACGAACCCCGGAATTTCGCCAGGATGCGCCGCTGTTTGAAGCGATAAAAAACGATCCGCATCTGGCGTCGTTAAAGCTTATCGCGGAACCGTGGGATGTCGGTCATGGAGGATATCAGGTCGGGAATTTTCCGCCGCTCTTTGCGGAATGGAACGACCATTTTCGCGATGCGACACGCCGTTTCTGGCTGCAACAGGATCTGACAGTGGGTGAGTTTGCCTGCCGTTTTGCCGCCTCAAGCGACGTCTTCCAGAACAATGGTCGCCTGCCGTCAGCGACAATTAATCTGGTGACCGCGCACGATGGATTCACCCTGCGCGACTGTGTTTGTTTCAATGAGAAGCATAACGAAGCCAACGGTGAAGAGAATCGCGATGGCACGAGTAAAAATTACAGCAATAATCATGGTAAAGAAGGACTTGGCGGCATTCTTGATATCATTGAGCGGCGACGGTCCAGCGTCCATGCTTTGATGACGTCGCTGCTGCTTGCTCAGGGTACGCCGATGCTGCTTGCCGGCGATGAACATGGGCACAGCCAGCACGGAAATAACAATGCGTATTGCCAGGATAATGCTCTGACCTGGCTTGACTGGTCTCAGGCAAATACGGGACTGATGACATTTACTGCGGCATTAATCCACTTGCGTCAGCGCATTCCGGCATTAACCCGGGATAGCTGGTGGCAGGAGGGTGATGGCAACGTGCACTGGTTAAATGCGCAGGCGCTGCCGTTAAGCGATCGTGAATGGCAGAGCGGGCTTCGGCAGATGCAAATTCTGCTGTCAGACCGCTGGCTGATTACGCTCAATGCGACGCAGCACGTTGTAGATATGGTTTTACCTGATGGGGAGTGGCATGCCATTCCTCCGTTTGCCGGAAAGGACAATCCGGTTGTCATGGCTATCTGGCACGGGCCCGCGCACGGAGTATGCGTATTTGAACGGTCATAAAAAAGGAGTTCGACATGGTTAAGCTTGAAAACAATGATTTGCTGATGCTGTCGCGCCAGTTGCCGATGAAGTCTGTTGCCCTGATCCTGGCAGGAGGACGTGGAACGCGTCTGAAAGATTTGACGGTAACCCGGGCCAAACCCGCCGTTCACTTTGGCGGCAAGTTTCGTATTATCGACTTTGCCCTCTCCAACTGTATTAACTCCGGTATTCGTCGAATTGGCGTAATTACCCAGTATCAGTCGCATACTCTGGTACAGCACATCCAGCGCGGCTGGTCATTCTTCAGCGAAGAGATGAACGAGTTCGTTGACTTGTTACCTGCTCAACAGCGCGTACACGGTGAAAACTGGTATCGCGGTACGGCTGATGCGGTAACGCAGAACCTGGACGTTATTCGCCGCTATAAAGCCGAATATGTAGTGATCCTCGCCGGCGACCATATCTACAAGCAGGATTACTCGCGGATGCTTATCGACCACGTGAAGAAAGGCGCACGCTGTACCGTCGCCTGTCTGCCGGTGCCGAAAGCAGAAGCAACGGCGTTTGGCGTTATGCACGTTGACGAAGATGACAAAATTATTGATTTCGTCGAGAAACCGGCCAATCCGCCGACCATGCCTAATGACGATACTAAATCGCTCGCCAGCATGGGCATTTATGTTTTCAACGCGGACTATTTGTACGAACTGCTGGAGCAGGACGATCTAAACGAGAACTCCAGCCACGATTTCGGCAAAGACATTATTCCGCAGATCACCAAAGCAGGGCTGGCGTACGCGCATCCGTTCCCGCAATCCTGCGTGCAGTCGGATTCAGAGTCTGAACCCTACTGGCGCGACGTGGGTACGCTTGAAGCTTACTGGAAAGCCAACCTCGACCTGGCATCGGTGACACCGGACCTGGATATGTACGATCAGGACTGGCCAATTCGTACGCATATGGAATCGCTGCCCCCGGCAAAATTTGTTCAGGACCGTTCGGGTAGCCACGGCATGACGCTGAATTCCCTCGTATCGGGCGGCTGTATCATCTCTGGCTCGGTTGTCGTGCAGTCCGTTCTGTTCCCGCGCGTTCGGGTTAACTCGTTCTGCAATATCGACTCATCGGTGGTATTGCCCGATGTCTGGATTGGCCGCTCATGCCGTCTGCGCCGGTGCGTTATCGATCGCGCCTGCGTGATCCCGGAAGGGCTGGTGATCGGCGAAAACGCTGAAGAAGATGCACGTCGTTTCTACCGCTCTGAAGAAGGGATCGTGCTGGTAACACGAGATATGCTTAACAAATTGAAAGATCAAAAAGACGAATAATAACCTTGCGCGGAAGGGGTCCGCGCGCTGTTTTATCGCGAGCGGCAAAGGCCTTCGCGGTGGTGACAGGAGCGATAATGCAGGTTTTACATGTATGTTCTGAGATGTTCCCGCTGTTAAAAACCGGCGGTCTGGCAGACGTAATTGGTGCGTTACCCGCAGCACAAAATGCGGGCGGAGATGATGCACGGGTTCTGCTTCCTGCGTTTCCTGATATTCTGCGGGGTATCCCCGATGCACAAGTGGTCACGCGGCGCGATACCTTTGCCGGGCACATCACTCTGCTGTTTGGGCATTATAATGGCGTGGGCATCTACCTGATAGATGCTCCACACCTGTATGACCGCCCCGGTAGCCCATACCACGACACCAACCTGTTCGCTTATACCGATAATGTGCTGCGCTTTGCGCTGCTCGGCTGGGTCGGTTGTGAAATGGCCTGTGGTCTTGATCCCTTCTGGCGACCGGAGGTGGTTCATGCCCATGACTGGCACGCCGGGCTGGCTCCGGCTTACCTTGCTGCGCGTGGCCATCCGGCAAAATCTATTTTCACCGTTCATAATCTGGCCTATCAGGGGCTGTTTTACGCCCATCATATGAATGACATCCAGTTGCCATGGTCGTTCTATAACATGCACGGGCTGGAGTTTGAGGGACAGATTTCGTTCCTGAAAGCGGGCCTGTTCTATGCCGATCACATTACGGCTGTTAGTCCGACCTATGCCCGGGAAATTACCGAGCCGCAATTTGCTTACGGTATGGAAGGCTTATTACGTCAGCGGCAAATGGAAGGGCGATTGACCGGCATTCTTAACGGCGTGGATGAGCAGATCTGGAGTCCTGAAACGGACTTGCTGCTGACGTCGCGTTATAGCCGCGATACGCTGGAAAAGAAAGCCGAAAACAAACGGCAGCTGCAAATCGCGATGGGCCTGAAAGTCGATGACAAGGCACCGCTGTTTGCGGTGGTGAGCCGTTTGACCAGTCAGAAAGGTCTCGATCTGGTGCTTGAAGCGCTGCCCGGCCTGCTTGAGCAGGGCGGACAGCTGGCGCTGCTGGGCGCAGGCGACCCTGTGCTTCAGGAGGGGTTCCTCGCCGCTGCGGCCGAACATTCCGGGCAGGTGGGGGTGCAGATTGGCTATCACGAAGCCTTCTCACACCGCATTATGGCCGGTGCCGATCTCATTCTGGTCCCCAGCCGCTTTGAACCGTGCGGCCTGACTCAGCTATACGGATTGAAATACGGCACGCTACCGTTGGTTCGTCGTACCGGCGGGCTTGCCGATACCGTCGCAGACAGCTCACTGGAAAACCTGGCTGATGGCGTCGCCAGCGGCTTTGTATTTGAAGACAGTAATGCCTGGTCCCTGTTACGGGCGATCCGGCGCGCTTTTGTGTTGTGGTCGCGTCCTTCGCTGTGGCGTTATGTCCAGCGTCAGGCGATGCATATGGATTTTAGCTGGCACGTTGCCGCACAATCCTATCGCGATCTCTATCAACGTTTGATGTAACGACAGGAATCATGTTGATGAATGCACCTTTTACTTATGCCTCCCCGACCCACAGTATTGAGGCGTTAAAGCATTCTATTGCTTATAAACTCATGTTTACGGTCGGCAAAGATCCGTCCATAGCCAATAAACACGAATGGCTTAACGCCACGCTATTTGCGGTACGCGATCGTCTGGTCGAGCGCTGGCTGCGCTCAAACCGGGCGCAGCTCTCCCAGGAAACGCGTCAGGTTTACTACTTATCAATGGAGTTCTTGATCGGCCGTACGCTCTCCAACGCCCTGTTATCACTGGGCGTTTACGAGGATGTGAGCAAGGCGCTGGATGAGATGGGTCTTAACCTCGAGGAGCTGATTGACGAGGAGAACGATCCGGGACTCGGCAACGGTGGCCTTGGACGCCTGGCTGCCTGCTTCCTTGATTCTCTCGCCACCCTTGGTTTACCGGGGCGCGGCTACGGTATTCGTTATGATTACGGTATGTTTAAACAGAACATCGTCGATGGTCGGCAAAAAGAGTCCCCGGACTACTGGCTGGAGTACGGTAATCCGTGGGAATTCAAGCGCCATAACACCCGCTATAAAGTGCGTTTTGGCGGGCGGATCCAGCATGAAGGCAAAAAAAGCCGCTGGCTTGAAACCGAAGAAATCCTGGCCGTGGCCTATGACCAGATCATCCCAGGCTTTGATACCGACGCGACTAACACCTTACGTTTATGGAACGCTCAGGCCAGTAGCGAAATCAATCTCGGTAAATTTAACCAGGGCGACTATTTTGCTGCGGTAGAAGATAAAAACCATTCCGAGAACGTATCAAGAGTACTTTACCCGGACGACTCCACCTATTCCGGGCGTGAATTGCGTCTGCGTCAGGAGTATTTTCTCGTCTCTGCAACGGTGCAGGACATTCTGAGCCGCCATTATCAGTTGCACCGAACCTACGCGAATCTGGCGGATAAAATCGCCATTCATCTCAATGACACTCATCCGGTGCTGTCGATTCCGGAGCTGATGCGTCTGCTGATTGACGAGCATAAATTTAGCTGGGATGAAGCATTCGACGTGACCTGCCAGGTCTTTTCCTACACCAACCATACACTGATGAGTGAAGCGCTGGAAACCTGGCCTGTGGATATGCTCGGTAAGATTTTGCCGCGCCATCTGCAAATCATCTTCGAAATTAATGATTACTTTCTGAAAACGGTGCAGGAACAGTATCCGGACGATATCGGGTTGCTGAGTCGTACCTCGATCATTGACGAATCAGACGGGCGTCGGGTGCGCATGGCCTGGCTGGCGGTGGTGGTAAGTCACAAGGTTAACGGCGTATCAGAGTTGCATTCCAATCTGATGGTACAGTCGCTGTTCGCTGATTTTGCGCACATTTTTCCAACCCGCTTTACCAACGTCACCAATGGCGTGACCCCGCGCCGATGGCTGGCACTGGCGAACCCGTCACTGTCTGATGTTCTGGATGACAATATCGGCCGCAACTGGCGAACCGATCTCAGCCAACTGAGCGAACTGGAGCAGCATATTGACTATCCGCTGGTGAATCAGGCGGTACATCAGGCGAAGCTGGAGAATAAAAAGCGGCTGGCGGTGCTTATCGCTCAGCAGCTTAATGTGGTGGTGAATCCACGTGCGTTATTCGATGTGCAGATCAAACGTATTCACGAGTACAAACGCCAGCTGATGAACGTCCTGCATGTGATCACGCGCTATAACCGAATTAAAGACGATCCGTCGGCGGAGTGGGTGCCGAGGGTAAATATTTTTGCCGGTAAAGCCGCCTCGGCCTATTACATGGCGAAACATATTATTCATCTGATCAACGACGTGGCGAAGGTGATCAACAACGATCCGCAGGTAGGCGATAAGCTGAAAGTGGTGTTTATCCCTAACTACAGCGTCAGTCTGGCCCAGGTCATTATTCCGGCGGCCGATCTGTCTGAGCAGATCTCGCTGGCAGGCACCGAAGCGTCCGGCACCAGCAATATGAAATTTGCCCTTAACGGTGCGCTGACCATCGGCACGCTGGATGGGGCAAATGTCGAAATGCAGGAGCACGTCGGCGCGGAAAATATCTTTATTTTCGGCAATACCGCAGAAGAGGTCGAAGAACTGCGTAGGCAGGGCTATAAACCGCGCGACTATTACGAACAAGATGAAGAACTGCGTCAGGTATTGACCCAGATCGCCACCGGCGTATTTAATCCGGAAGAACCGGGCCGCTACCGCGATCTGGTCGATTCCCTGATTAACTTCGGCGATCACTACCAGGTTCTGGCAGATTACCGCAGCTATGTTGATTGTCAGGACAGGGTTGATGAACTCTATCGCCAGCCGGAAGCGTGGACCACTAAAGCGATGCGCAATATCGCCAATATGGGCTACTTCTCATCGGACCGGACAATTCAGGAGTATGCGGAGCAGATTTGGGGCATTACGCCGATAAAGCTGTAGTCCGCAGGAATGCAGGCATAACGTAAAACGTCGGGCGGTTTTTAAACCGCCCGACGTTTATGGTACAGAGATGTATCGTAAAATCAGGACGCCAGCGACAGTTCGCGTTTCGCCGCATGTTGCAGCAGCCACTGCGATACGCGCGCCTGCTGGTCCGCATCCAGCCACATGCCCAGGCGAGTACGACGCCAGATAGCATCATCGAGTCGGCGCACCCATTCGTGCTCCACCAGATAGCGCAATTCAGCTTCATAAAACGCATGGCCAAAATCTTCACCCAGGTCAGCCAGAGAGGTGGCGCTTCCCAGAATAAGCTCGGTATTGCTGCCATAAGTGCGTGCATAGTGACGCGCCAGCGACTCGCTGATAAACGGATAGCGGCGACGCAGTTTGGCTGCGTAGCTCTCACGATCGCCGCCAATATCGCCACCTGGCAGCACGGCATCTTTAGTCCACGCCTGGCCGATGCCTTTATAGTACGGCGTCAGTTTTTCCATCGCGTGTTCTGCCAGCTTACGATAGGTGGTCAGCTTACCGCCAAAGACCGACAGCAGTGGCGCTTTGCCGTTTTCGTCATGCACATCAAGCGTGTAGTCGCGGGTAATCGCCTGCGGTGAATCGGATTCATCATCACACAGCGGACGCACGCCGGAGTAGGTCCAGACAATGTCATTGCGGGTCAGCTGCTTGCGGAAGTGACCGTTATAGACTTTCAGCAAATAATTAATTTCGTTTTCATCAATAGCAACGTTTTTCGGGTCGCCCTGATATTCCACGTCGGTAGTACCAATAATGGAGAACTCATCCATCCACGGGATCACGAACACAATGCGTTTATCTTCGTTTTGCAGAATATAGGCCTGCTTCTGGGTATGCACGCGCGGCACCACAATGTGGCTACCCTTGATCAGTCGGATACCGTAAGGCGAAGGCAGGTGCATCCCGTCATCGAAGAATTCTTTCACCCATGGGCCGGTAGCGTTGACCAGACCACGCGCCTGCCAGGTATGTTTCTTGCCGGTATCAATATCTTCGGCCTCGACAATCCACAGCCCATTTTCACGACGTGCAGCCGTCGCGCGGGTGCGGGTCAATACGTTACCGCCTTTCTGCTCGACCATCTGGGCATTCGCCAGCACCAGTCGCGCATCGTCGACCCAACAGTCAGAATATTCGAATCCGCGCACGATTTCCGGTTTAAGAACCGACTCTGCGCCAAATCGTAAACCTGTAGAACCGGGTAAACTGGTGCGTTTCCCCAGATGGTCGTACATAAACAATCCAATACGGATCATCCACGCCGGGCGCAAATGCGGGCGGTGCGGCAGACGAAAACGCATCGGGAAGGCAATATGCGGGGCCATTTTTAACAGCACTTCACGTTCGGCCAGGGCTTCACTTACCAGGCGGAACTCGTAGTGCTCAAGGTAGCGCAGGCCGCCGTGGATCAGTTTCGAACTGGCAGAGGAGGTGGCGCAGGCCAGATCCTGTCCCTCCAGCATCAGCACGGACAATCCCCGTCCGGCAGCGTCCGCCGCGATGCCAGCACCGTTAATGCCGCCACCTATCACAATCAGATCTTTGGTTTCCATGCTGCTACCTCTTACTTTCGTTAAAGCGCACATAAATGTTCGATATCGCTCATAATAGCAAGGAATCGTACTTTTGGTAACATCAAAAAAACAATTTAGAGTGATATGCATAACATAATGGCGTTTCTCTCCCCTCACGACGTAAACTACACGCTAATTCCCGTCATTTGTGCCGCTCAAACGGAGCGGCGCAAACCACGTCAGAAAGAGAAGCTATGGATCATTTTGAATGTATTAATGTCGAAGAAGCGCACCAGAAATTGCATCAGGCTACCGCCGTGCTGGTCGATATACGCGACCCACAAAGTTACGCCATGGGCCATACGCCGGGCGCGTTTCATCTGACTAACGACACCCTCGGCGCTTTTATGCGCGATACCGATCCCGAAACGCCGGTGATGGTCATGTGTTATCACGGCAACAGCAGTAAAGGAGCGGCCCAGTATCTCCTCCAGCAGGGATACGATCATGTCTACAGTGTGGATGGGGGTTTTGATGCCTGGCATCGCCATTTTCCGGCAGAGGTTGAGCGCACGCTGTTTTAGGCATCGGTTCGCGATACCGTTATACTGTCCCCTTTTGTGTGGAATAAGCGAACGTCAGTATGTTGATGATCACCTCTTTTGATAACCCCCGCATCGCGCAGGCGTTTGTGGACTATATGGCGACGCAGGGTGTCGTGCTGACGGTACAGCGAAATACCCAATGGGATGTCTGGCTGGCTGATGAGCAGCAGGCCGCGCGCGTGCAGGCTGAACTGGCGCGCTTTATGGAAAATCCCGCAGACCCGCGCTATCTGGCGGCAAGCTGGCAGTCCGGGCAAACCAACAGCGGCTTACGCTATCGTCGCTTTCCCTTTCTGAGCGCGCTCAAAGAGAATGCCGGGCCGTTAACGACCGGCGTGCTGGTGCTGACGGTGCTGGTATTTGTGTTAATGCAGGTGATTGGCGACCAGCCGGTTATGGCGTGGCTGGCATGGCCTTACGATCCTTCGTTGAAAATAGAGGTCTGGCGCTACTTTACCCACGCGCTGATGCATTTCTCCCTGCTGCATATTCTCTTTAACCTGCTGTGGTGGTGGTATCTGGGCGGCGCAGTCGAAACCCGTCTGGGCAGCGGTAAACTACTGGTCATTACCGTTATCAGCGCATTGTTAAGCGGATTTGTGCAGTATCAGTTTAGCGGTCCGTGGTTTGGTGGATTGTCGGGCGTCGTTTATGCCCTGATGGGCTATGTATGGCTACGAGGCGAGCGCGACCCGCAGTGCGGCATCTTTTTACCGCGCGGTCTGATCATCTTTTCTTTACTATGGCTGTTGGTCGGCTGGTTTGATCTCTTCGGTATGTCGATTGCGAATGGTGCGCATGTGGCCGGGCTGTTGGTTGGGCTGGCGATGGCGTTTGTCGATTCGCTGAATGCGCGAAAACGAACATAATTTGGCAGGGATTTTATGAAACAGACACAGCGCCACAGTGCGATTATTGAACTGGTTAAAAAGCAGGGATACGTCAGCACCGAAGAACTGGTTGAGCATTTTTCCGTGAGTCCGCAGACCATTCGTCGCGATCTCAACGATCTGGCAGAACAAAACCTGATCCTGCGTCATCATGGTGGCGCAGCGCTGCCGTCGAGTTCGGTCAACACCTCCTGGCACGATCGTAAAGCGACGCAAACGGCTGAAAAGGAGCGTATTGCCAGCAAAGTTGCCGCGCAAATTCCGGATGGCTCAACATTATTTATTGATATCGGTACCACGCCGGAAGCGGTGGCTCACGCGCTGCTGGGGCACAATAACTTGCGCATCGTGACCAATAATCTCAACGTCGCTAATACGCTGCGGGTGAAGGACGATTTCCGTATTATTTTAGCGGGCGGCGAATTGCGCAGCCGCGACGGCGGCATTATCGGTGAAGCCACGCTGGATTTTATCTCCCAGTTTCGTCTGGACTTCGGCATTCTCGGCATCAGCGGCATTGATAGTGACGGTTCCCTGCTGGAATTCGACTATCACGAAGTACGCACTAAACGCGCGATCATTGATAACTCCCGCCATGTGATACTGGTGGTGGACCATTCTAAATTTGGCCGTAATGCGATGGTCAATATGGGGAGTATCAGCATGGTGAATGCCGTTTATACCGATGTACTACCGCCAGCTGGCGTCATGCAGGTGATTGCCCAGCATAAAGTCCAGCTGGAGCTGTGTTAACGCTTTCGCATGATTCTTCAACATACATCACGGTAAGCAACTACCGTGATGTATTTTCTATCTGTTCTGACACTGTCTCTGTTTACTGCCGGACAGGCGCGATAAGCGCCCGGCATTGCGTCACACCCCGTAGCCCATCATTTTTAATAGCTTCTGCGCATGTTGAACGGCGTCCTGGCGATGCGCGACGCCAAGTTTCTGATACAGATTACGGATATGGGTTTTAATGGTGGTGGCCGCCACCTCCAGCTCTCCGGCAATCTGGTCGTTACTGTAACCCGAGTAGATCAGGCCCAGCACCTGCCATTCGCGCTGGGTCAGCGGGCTGGTCCGGATCAGTTCCGGGACGTGCGGATGGTTTAGCAGTTTTTCGACGAAGGTCTCATCGAAATGGGCAAATTTATGCCGGTGATGCTGGTTAATATCGCGCAGGATACGTTGCGCCCGATGGTGCTCCAGTTCCGGCAGGGTATTCAGCTGGATCAGCTGCCGTAGCTGCTGCGCCATCGCTTCACCTTCAATCACAAAATGGTTAATAAACCCGGTTCGATTGGCAAGGGTCAGTGCCTCCATCAACGCATTTTGCGCTTCATTTTTTCGCCCCGCCTGCCAGTAAAGCTGGTTAAGTAACAGCAGGTTACGATTAATGTCGCTCATCAGACGCAGGCTGCGCGCATTTTCGTTTAACTCTTCCAGCACCATCTCGGCCGAGCCAGTTTCGCCGAGCAGGATCTGCACCCGGGCAATATTGCGCCACTGGCTTTGCAGAAAATGATTATTGGCAAATGCCGGTTTTGGCGTCTGACGCAGCCAGTTGGTCGCAGACTTTTTATCACCCGTCATTTGCCAGTAGATAACCCGAACTTTATCCGCATTGGATACCCAATCGCTGTGATACGGGCCGTTGCCTAATAAATTTTCGAGACGGTTTAACTGCCCGCGCGCGTTATCCAGATCGCCGCGTGCCAGTGAGCACTGGACGAGGAGCGCCAGGCACTGAAGTTGTTGTTGCGGCTGATAGGTTGATAGCACGGTCATGCCACGGCGGGCCGCATTTTCGGCTTCGTCGAGACGACCCCACGCCCACAATAGCTGGGCCCGAATACGCAGCAAAAACTCATGCATCGGCAGCTGTTCAAGATGATGATCGTGGATCAGCTGGAAGGCTTTTTCCTGTGTCTCCCATGCGGCCTGTAAAAAGCCCTGGGCAAACAGAATTTCGCTTTGCTGGATCATGCTCCACAGCGCGTAGTGCCAGACGTCGTGACGGCGGGCCATCTGCTCCGTCTGCTGCATGACGGACAGCGACTCAGTTAATAGTCCCTTGCAGTGCAACACTTCGCCGTGCACGGAGGTCGCCACGATGCGGCTATAAAAACAGGCAATTGGCAGCATATCCAGCGCAATTTTCGCCAGACGGTCGGCCTCATCAGGATCGCCATCGTTAATAGCGACCTGGGCACGCAGGGCGTTGAAATCGCCGCTGACTTCAGCATCTATCGTTATTTGCATCTCCTGCTCGGCGCGAGCCAGCAGAGTGTTCACTTCGCTATAGCGATGTTGGCTTTGCATCAGCCATGCCTGAAGTAATACCAGACGCGGGTTTTCCAGCAGGCTTTCCCACGGCAGCGACGACAGGGATTCCTCCAGCAGCGTCAGTTCGCTGTGGTTAAACAGTCCCCAGGCGTGGTTGAGCAGAATATCGCGCAGCATTTCGGCATCACCTGCCGCCAGTGCGTGATGAATGGCTTCGGTCGGGAATCCTTGTGCCATCCAGCTTTCGGCGGCCGCACGGTGCAGATCCGGCAGTTCGGTGGCCAGTTCCCACTGACAGCGCTGGCGCAGGAAGTTGCCAAACAGCGGGTGATAGCTGAACCACTCGCCGGAATCATCCATACGCTGTAAAAACAGTCCCTGACGTTCGATTTCTTCAAGCCGCATTTGGCCGTTTTCTTCCCCGGTGACCCGGGTAATCAGGGCATCGTTCATGGAGCGAAGCAGGGCGCTTTTAAGCAGGAAATGGCGGGTCGTTAAATCGACGTTATTCAGCACTTCATCCACCAGATAATCAGACAGATGGCTGGCGTTAATGCCCGACAGGCGGCGTGCCGACTGATGCGGTGCATTATTATTTTGCCGCGTCGACAGGGCAATAAGCTGAAGCGCGGTAGCCCATCCGGCCACTTCATCGCACAGACGGCTGCTCTCTGAGGCTTCCAGCGGCGAGGTTAAACGTCGCTCGAAAAACTGTCGCGCCTCCTGATGATTAAACGCCAGATGTTGACTGCCGACTTCAAGTAGCTGATCGCGTACGCGTAAATTGGCAATACCCAACTGCGGCAGATTGCGTGACATCACCAGTAACGTCAGATTTTCTGGCTGATGGCGCAGGAAGAAACGCATGGCTTCATGGATCACCGGATTAGTGATCAGATGATAGTCATCTATGACCAGCCACAGCGGATGATCCCACTCGGCAAGTTCAATAAATAATTGGGCAAAAAGTGAGGTCAGGCTGGCGTACTGGCGCTTTTGTACCATGGCTTCACTGGCATCGCAGTGGCCGCCAGTTGCCTGCTGAATAGCAGCAATCAGATAGCTGGCAAAACGCTCCTGCTGGTTATCGCCTTCATCAATTGAAAACCAGCCCAGATCGTTTTTTCCTGCGGCCCATTGTGAAATGAGCGTCGTTTTTCCATACCCCGCCGGACTGGTTATCAGGATCAGACGGAAATTGTTCGCGCCGGAAAGTTTCGCCAACAGGCGATCCCTGACCACAGTATGGTCAAGACGTACCGGGCGACTTAATTTAGACGGAATCAACATAGTTATCACTTTCACTGTGCGGAAAAGAGAGCCGGATTTTTTTTGCGCTTCGTAATTAATGTCCTACAGTCGTTCAGATTGCAATGTATTGCAAGTTATGTCGATTTCTTAAGACTTTTAATTTGCACTGCGTCACAAATTAATAACTCATTATAATTAAATGCTCTGAAACCGGTGCCAGCCCCCATGACATCTGGCTTAGGCCGAATTGCCGTTCATCAGGCGATGCATGTTTGAATGAAAGGATTTTCTTAAACCAATTAAAATTTAAGGCGATATCAGGTGATGAAATAACCTGTAACGTATTTGAGTAAATTCGCTGTAGATATTTTATACGGGGCAGCATTTCGTTATTTTATATTTTATTTGTGGAACACCATTTCAGTTTTATGACCCTGGCCCGCGTTTTACCCGGCGCAGTCGCAGAGACTGAGAGAGGCGCAAAAGTACACGTTGATGTACAAATTGTCGGCAAGGATGGCGTAAGCGGCTAACGTTATAGTGGTGCCGATCACATTTTTCGCTCATCCCCGATGCTCCTCCCTGCCTAATCCCCGGCGGGATGAGGAAGCCGGACGGGTAGCCAGGCAAACTAGCGCTAACGTTTTTCATTTGAACAGGATCCGTTCCCTTTATGTCACAGCCTTCGTTCGATAAAGCACAATTTCAGGCGGCCCTGACGCGTCAGTGGCAGCGCTTTGGTTTAACCTCTGCCGAAGAGATGACGCCGCATCAGTGGTGGCAGGCCGTAAGCGGCGCGCTGGCTGAACTGCTGGCCGCACAGCCGGTGAGCGCGCCGGCGAACCATCAACGGCATGTAAACTACATTTCTATGGAGTTTTTAATTGGCCGTCTGACCGGCAATAATCTGCTGAATCTGGGCTGGTATCAGGACGTCAGCGATGTGTTAAACACGCACGACATTCACCTAGCCGATTTGCTGGAAGAAGAGGTTGATCCGGCGCTGGGTAACGGGGGGCTTGGGCGTCTGGCGGCCTGCTTCCTCGACTCAATGGCGACAGTCGGCCAGAGTGCCACGGGATACGGCCTGAACTATCAGTACGGCTTGTTCCGTCAGTCCTTTGCCGACGGGCATCAAATGGAAGCTCCGGATGACTGGCACCGCGGTAGCTATCCGTGGTTCCGCCATAATGCGCAGCTTGATGTGCAAGTGGGTATTGGCGGCAAAGTAGTGAATGGCGCATGGCAGCCCGGTTTTATCATTACCGGGCAGGCGTGGGATCTGCCGGTGCTGGGCTATCGAAACGGTATTACGCAGCCGCTGCGCCTGTGGCAGGCGACACACGCGCATCCGTTCGATCTGACCAAATTTAACGATGGTGATTTTCTGCGTGCCGAGCAGCAGGGTATTGATGCCGATAAACTCACCAAAGTGCTTTACCCGAACGATAACCATACCGCAGGCAAAAAGCTGCGCCTGATGCAGCAGTACTTCCAGTGCGCCTGCTCTATTACCGATATTCTCCGTCGCCATCATCTTGCTAATCGTACGCTGCATGAGCTGGCCGATTTCGAAGTCATTCAGCTCAACGATACCCACCCGACTATCGCGATCCCTGAACTGCTGCGCGTGTTGATCGACGAGCACCAGATTAGCTGGGACGATGCCTGGGCCATTACCAGCAAAACCTTCGCCTATACCAACCATACGCTGATGCCGGAAGCGCTGGAGTGCTGGGATGAAAAACTGATTAAAGCGCTGTTGCCGCGCCATATGCAGATCATCAATGAAATTAACCGCCGCTTTAAAGTGCTGGTGGAAAAAACCTGGCCAGGCGACAACGCCGTATGGGCGAAGCTCGCCGTGGTGTATGACAAACAGGTGCGAATGGCGAATATGTGCGTTGTTAGCGGGTTTGCGGTTAACGGCGTGGCAGCACTGCACTCTGAACTGGTCGTGAAAGATTTGTTCCCGGAATACCACCAGCTGTGGCCGAACAAATTCCATAACGTGACTAACGGGGTTACTCCCCGCCGCTGGATCAAACAGTGCAACCCGGCACTTGCCGCATTGCTGGATAAAACCCTGAAGAAAGAGTGGGCTAACGATCTTGACCAGTTAATCGCGCTGGAAAAATACGCGGATGATAAAAAATTCCGCCAAACGTACCGTGAGATCAAACTGGCGAATAAAGTGCGTCTGGCAGAATTTGTGAAAGCGCGTACCGGCATTGAAATCAGTCCGCAGGCGATTTTCGATGTTCAGATCAAACGTCTGCACGAATATAAACGCCAGCATCTGAACCTGCTGCACATTCTGGCACTCTATAAAGAGATCCGCGAAAACCCGCAGGCTGATCGCGTACCACGTGTGTTCCTGTTTGGGGCGAAAGCGGCGCCGGGATACTACCTGGCAAAAAATATTATCCTCGCAATTAACAAAGTGGCGGCAGCGGTAAATAACGATCCGCAGGTGGGCGATAAGCTGAAAGTGGTTTTCCTGCCGGATTACTGCGTGTCGGTCGCGGAAATGCTGATCCCGGCTGCGGATATTTCAGAGCAAATTTCCACTGCCGGCAAAGAAGCTTCCGGTACCGGCAATATGAAGCTGGCGCTGAACGGCGCGCTGACCGTCGGAACACTGGACGGGGCGAACGTTGAAATCGCCGAACAAGTGGGTGAAGAAAATATCTTTATCTTTGGTCACACAGTGGAAGAGGTGAAGGATCTCAAAGCAAAAGGCTACGATCCGCTAAAATGGCGTAAGAAAGACAAGGTACTCAATGCGGTATTAAAAGAGCTTGAGAGCGGTAAATACAGCGACGGTGACAAGCATGCGTTTGATCAGATGCTGCACAGCCTCGGTAAAGAGGGCGGCGATCCGTACCTGGTGATGGCCGACTTTGCCGGCTATGTTGACGCGCAGAAGCAGGTTGATGTGCTCTACCGCGATCCGGAAGCATGGACCCGAGCGGCCATCCTGAATACCGCACGCTGCGGCATGTTCAGCTCCGATCGCTCAATTCGCGACTACCAGAGCCGTATCTGGCAGGCTAAACGATAAGGACCGCTATGGAACGCAAACGCCTCGATAACGCCGCCCTGACGGCGGGGATAAACCCTGACTATGTAAACGCCCACGGTAAACCGCAGTCAATTGGCGAGGAAACCAAACGGCGTTTGCTGGATGCCATGCATCATACGAAGGCGGCAAAAGTCGCCGTGGCTCCGGTGCCCAACGTGAAGGTCTATACCCACGGTAAAAAAATGGCGCTGGAGGTGGAAGGCAGCGGCGAGTTTACCTGGACGCTGTTAACCGAAGAAGGCCGCCAGTATCAGGGCCAGTTTGCAGGTGGACAGAAACTGAGTCTGCCGATGCGTCTGCCGGAAGGATATCACGCGCTGACGCTGTCACAGAAAAAAAAGCAATGGCACTGTCAGGTCATTATTGCGCCGCAGCGCTGTCATGAACCTGAAGCCCTGCTGAGCGGACGTAAACTATGGGGGGCCTGTGTCCAGCTTTATACGCTACGTTCCAAAAACAACTGGGGGATCGGTGATTTCGGCGATTTAAAAGCCATGTTGCCGGAAGTCGCGCAGCGGGGTGGGGCCTTTATTGGCCTCAATCCAATTCATGCGCTTTATCCGGCTAACCCGGAAAGTGCCAGTCCGTATAGCCCCTCTTCGCGGCGCTGGCTGAATGTGATTTACATCGACGTTAACGCGGTTGAAGATTTCCAGCATAGCCAGGAGGCTCAGGAGTGGTGGCGTATGCCGACCACCCAGGAAAAACTCAAAAAAGCGCGCCAGGATGACTGGGTTGACTACTCTGCGGTCACCGCCCTGAAACTGGCCGGATTGAGCATGGCGTGGCGGCAATTTATGCAACGTGCTGACGATGATGTCTCCATGCAGGCGTTCCGCCAGTTCGTCGCCGATGAGGGTGAAAGCCTTTACTGGCAGGCGGCGTTTGACGCGTTGCACGCAGCCCAGGTGAAAGAAGATCCGATGCGCTGGGGCTGGCCTGTCTGGCCGGAAGGATACCGATCTACCGATACGCCTGAGGTGAAAGCCTTTTGTAAAACCCATCAGGATGACGTCGAGTTTTATCTGTGGCTACAGTGGCTGGCCTGCACACAATTCGCGTCCTGCTGGGAAGAAAGCCAGAGTATGACGATGCCCATTGGTCTGTACCGTGATTTAGCGGTAGGTGTGGCAGAGGGTGGAGCCGAAACCTGGTGCGATCGCGACCTGTATTGCCTGAAAGCGTCAGTTGGCGCACCGCCGGATCTTCTTGGTCCACTGGGGCAAAACTGGGGGCTGCCGCCGATGGATCCGCACGTTATTACTGCACGCGCCTATGAGCCGTTTATTCAGCTATTGCGTGCGAATATGCGTGACTGCGGCGCATTACGTATCGATCATGTTATGTCGCTGCTGCGCCTGTGGTGGATACCTTACGGCGAAACGGCCGATCATGGCGCGTACGTGCATTATCCGGTAGACGATCTGCTGTCGATCCTGGCGCTGGAGAGCAAGCGTCACCAGTGCATGGTGATTGGTGAAGATCTGGGTACGGTGCCGGTGGAAATCGTTGGGAAGCTGCGTAAAAGCGGGGTCTATTCCTATAAGGTCCTCTATTTCGAAAGCGATCACGAGAAAACGGTCCGGGCGCCGGAGGCTTTTCCTGCACAGTCGATGGCCGTGGCGGCGACGCACGACCTGCCGACTCTGCGCGGTTACTGGGAAAGCGGCGATTTGACGCTTGGCAAAACGCTGGGGCTATATCCGGATGCGGTGATGTTGAGCGGTCTGTATGAGGATCGCGAGCTGGCGAAGCAGGGGCTGCTGGATGCGCTACATCGCCACGGCTGTCTGCCGAAAAGTACCGGACACAACGCCGCGCGTATGTCGATGACGGCGACGCTGAGTCGCGGGATGCAGCGCTATATTGCCGACAGCAACAGTGCGCTGTTGGGCCTTCAGCCTGAAGACTGGCTACTGATGCTCGAACCGGTCAACATCCCCGGAACCAGCTATCAATATAAAAACTGGCGACGAAAACTTTCCACGACGCTTGAGCAGATGTTTGCTGACGCCAACGTGAATAAACTGCTTAAGGATTTAGATAAGCGGCGTAAAAAGTAGGCGTTGTTATTTTTCATGCCCGGCAGCCTATGCGCCGGGCAGTATCATAAGTCATTGTCTGCCTAAAATATCCATCCTGAATATAATTCCCGCCGGACAAACGCTTTTTTCATTAAACCTTATTAAGCCTATTTTTAGATGCCGATTAATATCACTCAATTATTTTCCGCATACCGATGTCATCTCTTTGCAGTTCGCCACTTTTCTTCTCCTGTCATTGTTAATCTGGTGTAAGCCGTTGGCAATATGGCGATCGTCGTTATTTTCCAGTATTGCGAGGTAAATTCAGGGAGCTGCATGTAAACGGCGTAATAAGCATCTCAAGAGGTGCGGGAGATCACATTAACTAAATAACATAATTACGCTGTTTATTTCCGCAATTGTTCTGCGTCGTTGTTCTCTTAATACTTGCCCGGGCAGTGTGTTTGACGGTGTTCGTGATATTACCCGGCAAGGGATCTTTTTCCAGATATTAAGGCACAACAATGATAATAACCTCTGTACTGACTACCCGCGATAAAATTGGCTATGGACTTGGTGACATGGCCAGCGCGCTGGTCTGGCAAACTGCCACCCTTTTTCTGGCCTATTTTTATACCGATGTCTTTGGCCTGCCTGCGGCGATCATGGGCACGATGTTCCTGCTGGTGCGCGTCATTGACGCCTTTGTCGATCCCTGTATCGGTGCGCTGGTTGACCGGACCCGCACGCGTCATGGCCGCTTCCGTCCGTGGCTACTGTGGTTCGCCATCCCTTTTGGCGTTAGCTGCATCATTACGTTTTACGTTCCTGACGCCAGCGCGACGGTTAAAACGCTGTATGCCTGCCTGACTTACGGCATCCTGAGCTTCATCTACTCCGCGATTAACGTCCCATATTGTGCCATGCCGGGTGCGCTAACGATGGACCCGCATGAGCGGCATTCGCTGCAATCCTGGCGTTTCGCACTGTCTTTCATCGGCGGGCTCATTGTTACCGTCATTGCGCTACCGCTGGTTGCCACCCTGGGCAAAGGGGATGCGCAAAAAGGGTACTTTTATGCGATGAGCCTGATGGGCATGCTGGGGATTGTGCTCTTTTTCGCCTGCTTCTTTCTGACCAAAGAACGGTTTACCCCGCGTAGCGACAGCTCTGGTTCAATGTGGGGAGACTTAAAACGGCTGGCAGGCAACAGCCAGTGGCGCATTGTCTTTGTCTTTAACATTATGCTGCTGACAGCCGTTGTCACACGCGGCTCGGCAACAATGTATTACGTTAAATACGTTCTGTTAAGACCGGACATGTTGTTCACCTTTATTGTCTCAGGCATGGTGGCGGCACTACTCGGAGCGTTGCTCTCAGCGCGCCTGCTGGGTAAGTTTGATCGCGTTCGTGCTTATCAGTGGACCATTATTTCTTTTGTTGTCTTCGCCACGCTGATCTTTTTTATTCCGCCCGATCAAATCTGGACGATCTTCGTACTGAATATCATTTTTGGTTTCGTACAGAACCTGACGACACCGCTGCAATGGACCATGTTCTCAGATGTTGTCGATTATGAAGAGCAGCGTAGCGGCCGTCGTCTTGATGGACTGGTGTTTTCTACCGCGCTTTTTGCCATCAAATTCGGCCTGGCATTAGGTGGTGCAGTGGTCGGTTGGGTACTGGCTTTTGTGGATTATATCCCCAATGCCGCTCAGCAAAGCGGGAAGGTGCTCACCACCATTAATGCACTGTTTTCTCTTATCCCATCAGTACTGTTCATTGGGATGGCGCTGCTGCTGCTGCTGTACAAACTGAATAGCAAAACGGTAGACGGCATTGTCCGCGAGCTGGCGCAAAAGCGCGACCGTCATGGGGTCGCTCCCGCGCCGCAACCCGCTCTGAATTCTGCAATACAGGAGTAAAAAATGAATCCGATTTATAAGGATGCAACGCGCCCGGTGGCCGATCGGGTCGCCGACCTGCTGGCGCGAATGACGCCGGAAGAGAAGTTCGCCCAAATGCACGCTTACTGGCTGGTGCTATCTGAACATGGCGATCATCGGGAACGCAGTGATATGAGCGATGAATTCGCAGGCGTCGGTGAGCAGGTACAACTCAGGGAACGGCTGAAAATGGGCGTCGGACAGATTACGCGCCCGCTCGGCACACATATCGTCGAAGCCATAACGGGCGTTCGCGCCGCGAACCGTTTGCAAAAAATGCTGATGGAAGAGACCCGACTGGGTATTCCGGCATTATTTCACGAAGAGTGCCTGGTGGGATTGTTGTGTAAAGATGCCACCCTGTTTCCTTCATCGCTAAACTACGGGTCGACGTGGGACCCTTCTCTGGTTGCGCGTGCAGCGCAGCAGATCGGGATTGAAGCACGCTCTACCGGATGCCGGCAGGGGCTGGCGCCGGTGCTGGATGTCTCCCGCGATGTCCGGTGGGGTCGAACCGAAGAAACGTTTGGCGAAGATCCGTGGCTGGTTGGCGTCATGGCGTGCGCCTACGTTGAAGGCTTACAGGGTCAAAACCGTGATCTGTTGGCCACGCTCAAACACTATGCCGGCCACTCTTTTAGCGAAGGCGCGCGCAATCATGCCCCGGTACATCTCGGGTTCTGCGAGCTTAACGATACGTTCCTGCTGCCGTTTGAAATGGCGGTAAAACGGGCTAACGCCGGCTCTGTCATGCCTGCCTATCACGATATCGACAATCAGCCGGGTCATAGTGACGCTTTCCTGCTCACCACGGTATTGCGCGAGCAGTGGGGCTTTGATGGCATCATCGTGGCAGATTATGGCGGCGTAAGTTTACTGCATCAGCATCACGGCGTTTGTGTCGATGCGACAGAATCCGCCGCACTGTCTTTCAATGCCGGGCTGGATGTCGAACTGCCGAAAGACGATTGTGCCCGTCATTTAGCCCTGGCGGTTGAGCGTGGACTGATCGCGATGGAGAAGATCGATGAAATTGTCTCTCGTACGCTAACAGAGAAATTTCGCCTTGGGCTGTTTGACCATCCTTATACTGATGAAGCCGGGATTAATTTACAGTCCGATGCCGCACGGCAGACCGCACGCGAGGTGGCAACCCGCTCAATGACGCTGCTGGAAAACAACGGCATTTTGCCGCTGCAGGGAACGCCACATGTTGCGGTTATTGGCCCCACTGCGGACGATCCTCTGGCGCTGCTCAGCGGGTATAGCTTCCCGGTTCATCTGATCATCAGCGATATGCTGGATAACACGCCGCAGGTCACCACGCCACTGACCGCACTGCGTCACGCTCTGGGCAATCATCGTGTTCATTATGCCAAAGGTTGCCATATTATTGAAAAACGGATGGCCGGCGCGCCGGTATTCCCGGGCGATAGCAGCGGCAAGCCGATGCAATCCTCCCCGGTTTCTGATGATAAAAGTTTGATCCCTGATGCGGTCGCCGTGGCCAGTCGTAGTGACGTTGTGATTGCCTGCGTAGGTGATTTAGCCGGATTATTTCAGAGTGGCACGGTGGGGGAAGGCTCAGATACTGACAGCCTCAATCTGCCTGGCGTTCAGCAACAGCTGCTGGAAGCGCTGGTGGCTACCGGTAAGCCAGTGATTGTCGTCATGACCGGCGGCAGGCCGTACAATTTGCAGGGTCTGGAAGATAACATTGCCGCACTGCTGATGGCCTGGGCACCGGGCCAGGAAGGTGGATGGGCTATTGCCGATGTGCTGACAGGCCGTGCAGAGCCACAGGGCCGGCTGGTGGTCAGCGTGCCGAAAAGTGCCGGTGCGATGCCCTATTATTACAACCACAAACTGAAAAGCGGCGGTACGCCTTTCGCGTTCCATTTCGGTTCACGTTATCCCTTTGGCTATGGAAAAGGCTGGACGGAATTCAGCGGACAGGATATTGCTTTACAGGCATCCGACGTTCCAGCTGGAGGCGAGATTGCCCTCCAGGTAACGGTTACCAATATCGGAAACCAACGGGGAAGCGAGGTTGTGCAACTGTATGTGCATGACAAAGTAGCGTCAATGGTGCGGCCCGTTAAAGAGCTAAAAGCGTTTCAACGCCTTGAACTGGAGAGTGGCGCATCGGCCACGCTAACCTTCCACGTGCCGACCGACATGCTTAATTTCACCCGACGCGATGGTCAGCGGATAGTGGAGCCAGGTGAATTCGAGCTAATGGTAGGGAGTTCGTCGGCGACTATCTGGGCTAGCGCCACGGTTAACGTGACAGGCAGCACCTGCGTGTTGCCTGTGAACTGGCAAATGATGAGTCGATGCAAGGTGAACCGCATAACGGAGTAGAGTGTGGAGCGTGTCATGCCGGGTGGCGCTGCGCTTACCCGGCCTACATTCGGTGGTTTAAAGGTAAATGTAATGCTGTTGGCCGTGACCTGTAGGCCCGTGCAAGCGCAGCGCCGCCGGGCACCCAGGCCGCAGGACTCATGTTAAAGATCGCTTACTACACCACCATCCCCAGCAACATACAGCCGGCCAGGCCGCAGACTGAAATGATTGTTTCCAGCATTGACCATGACTTAATGGTTTCCCCAATCGTCAGGTTGAAATACTCTTTGAACAGCCAGAAACCTGGATCGTTTACGTGAGAGAAAATAACGCTACCGGACCCTACGGCGATAACCATCAGTTCCGGGCTAACGCCCGTGGTGGCGATTAACGGGGCGACAATCCCGCCGGCCGTAATCGCTGCAACGGTCGCAGAACCCAGGGCAATACGCAGCACAGCGGCAATAGACCAGGCCATGAAGATAGGTGAAACATTACTTTCCTGCATGATGGAAGCAATGTATTTATCCACGCCGCTATCGACCAGCACCTGCTTAAACGCGCCGCCGCCGCCGATGATCAGCAACATCATGGCGATGATTTTGATCGACGTGGTAAGGGTATCGTTAATGTCATCCATTGAACGACCGCGATTCAGACCAAAGGTAAAGATCGCGATGATCACCGCAATCAGGGTCGCCATCACCGGATCGCCAAAGAACTCGGCGTAAGGGAGAATGGCATGGCCTTTCGGCAGGATCATTTCCGCAACGGCGCGCAGCGCCATCAGGATCACCGGCACCAGCGACGTCCATACGCTCACGCCAAAGCCCGGCATCTCGGCTTCACTGAATGTTTTTGCGTTATACAGACCTTCCGGGATCGGTTTATCGATACCTTTCAGAAACTTCGCGTAAACCGGACCGGCGAGAATAACCGTTGGGATCGCCAGCAGGGTACCGTACAGCAGGGTTTTCCCCATATCAGCATGGAAGATAGTGGCAATAGCAGTTGGCCCGGGATGCGGCGGCAGAAAACCGTGCGTTACGGAAAGCGCAGCGGCCATAGGGACGCCGACAAAAAGCAGCGGAATTCGGGCAGAAGCCGCGATAGTAAAGACCAGCGGCAGGAGCAGCACAAAACCGACTTCGTAAAACAGCGCGAAGCCGACGGTAAAACCGGTCAACACCACTGCCCACTGAATATATTTTTGACCAAACTTAGCGATAAGCGTTGTTGCAATACGCTGCGCGCCCCCGCAGTCAGCAAGCAGCTTGCCCAGCATTGCGCCAAAACCCATGATCAGCGCCAGGCTTCCCAGGGTTCCGCCGACACCTGCTTTAATCGAGGTAATAACTTTATCGACGGGCATTCCCTGCATCAGTCCGACGGCCAGAGCCACCAGAACAAGGGCAATAAACCCGTTTATCTTGAAACGGATCATTAACAATAATAACAACACAACACCGATAGCGACGATGACTAATGGCATGATTTACTGGCCTTTAATTTGTTATGGGTAACTTTGTTGTCTTAGCAACAAAGGGGCCTTTGTCCTGTGCTTGCGAACAAAAGGCGGCTGGCACTCTAACGCTCTCCTGCTCCTACGACGAAGAGGGCAGGCTGTTTCCAGAAGAATAGTGCGCAACCAGGATGATACGGGTAACATTGATCGAAAGAAAACACCCCTGGCGGGCAAAATTTAAAAATTGGGAGGCAGGTCAAATTCCAGGAGGGGTTGTAACATTTGCACAGCAAAAATCCCCTTTCAGAAGAAAGGGGCTTTTTGAGAAGAAGGAATCAGTAGTAAGAGTGCTCGCCGCGCTGGTGTTCGGTGAGATCGCGCACGCCTTTCAGGTCCGGGAACTCAGCCAGCAGCTGTTTCTCGATACCGTCTTTCAGGGTGACATCAATCATCGAGCAGCCGTTACAGCCGCCACCGAATTGCAGAATGGCGTAGCCCTCTTCGGTGATTTCCATCAGCGAAACGCGACCGCCGTGCCCGGCAAGCTGCGGGTTAACCTGGGCCTGAAGCATATACTCAACACGCTCCATCAGCGAAGCGTCGTCAGAAACTTTACGCATTTTAGCGTTCGGCGCTTTCAGCGTCAGCTGTGAACCCAGCTGGTCGGTAACGAAATCGATATCCGCATCTTCAAGATACGGTGCGCTTAACTCGTCGACATAGGCGGTCAGCAAATCAAATTTCAGGGCAGTATCGCTCGCTTCCACCGCATCAGGTGGACAATAAGAAACGCCACATTCAGCGTTTGGAGTGCCGGGATTGATGACAAATACACGGATTTGCGTCCCTTCTTCCTGATTTGCCAACAGTTTGGCAAAGTGCGCTTGTGCAGCATCGGAAATACGGATCATAGCAATGGCCTAATAGTTGACTATTTTAGTCGGTTATAATACGCCCATCGTCGAGGGTCTACAAGGTCCGACAGAGGCACCATACGTGGACAGTCGCCGCGCCGCCGCGCAAAAGAAGCCGGGTAATTTCTGCCACGGTACTGCCCGTGGTGACGACATCATCCACAATAACAATATTGAGACCGTTGACCGGAAATTCAAGCCGGAAGGCATTTTTCAAGTTGTGCTTTCTGTGACGGGCAGACAGATGATGTTGCGTTGCCGTCGCGCGAGTACGCGCAATCGTATCTATATCGTACTGGCAGCCGAGCCACTGTGCCAGCGGCCGGCAGAGCAAATCGCTTTGATTAAACCCCCTGCGCCAGTGCCTTTTTTGCCACAGCGGAATGCTGACGATACGGTCCGGACGCGGTAGAGCGAAGGTACGCCGCGCCTGCAAAAACTCAAGCATGATCAGGCGCGCCAGCGCCGGTGCCAGCTCTGCTTTGCCGGAAAATTTGAAGCGATGGATCAATGTGCTTAGGGGCATAACATAATCACTGACCGCAAGCAGTCGCTGCCACGGCGGTGATTTTTGCAGGCAGCGACCACAAAGGTAATCAGGATCGCCGGCGGGCAGACCGCACCGTGGGCAGACGGTGATCTGACAAGCAAGTGCGTTGACGCAGCGGGAGCATATTCCCCACGACACCATCGCAAGGGGCATTCGACATAGCCAGCATAAGCCACAGGCTGTTAACATATTTCACCTCGGACAAAATAAGTGAGAACAGTACCTGATGAATGAGATCTGGTGGCAAACCAAAGGGGAAGGAAATTGCCATCTTGTGCTGCTGCACGGATGGGGACTGAATGCGCAGGTGTGGGATTGCATTACGCCGGAATTAAGCCCACATTTTACACTGCATCTGGTGGACTTGCCGGGCTTCGGACGCAGCAGCGGATTTGGCGCGCTGTCGCTGGCACAAATGGCGGAATACGTTCAGGCCCGCGCGCCGGAAAAAGCAATCTGGCTGGGCTGGAGTCTGGGCGGACTGGTGGCAAGTCAGGTGGCACTGACCCACCCGCAATGCGTGCAGGCGCTGGTCACTGTAGCTTCATCTCCCCGTTTTTGCGCTGAGGATAAATGGCCCGGTATTAAACCCGACGTTCTGTCTGGTTTTCAGCATCAGCTGAGCGAGGATTTTCAGCGCACCGTCGAGCGTTTCCTGGCGCTACAAACTATGGGAACGCAGAGCGCCCGTCAGGATGCGCGCAGCCTGAAGAATGCGGTACTGGCGCTGACGATGCCCGGCGTTGACGTGCTGAATGGCGGGCTGGATATCCTGAAACAGAGCGATCTGCGCGAACAGCTCGTCGCGCTGAACATGCCATTTCTGCGTATCTATGGCTATCTGGATGGGCTCGTCCCGCGTAACGTTGTGCCGCTGCTTGATGAAATGTGGCCTGCCAGCGAATCGTTAGTCATTCAGAAAGCGGCACACGCGCCGTTTATCTCTCATCCTGCGGAATTTTGTCAGGCATTGCTCTCGCTTAAGGCCCGTCTCTGATCCTGGTAAAAGTAGCAGGGTGCAATAATACTTAGTCGGTCATCGGGCGCTTTATTCTGGGCAAAGCAGGATGGCATCTCATTTAACCTTAAGGAGTAAAGGCTATGAAATTGACTACTGGTATTGTTGCATCTCTGGTTATCGGATCGCTCTCTTTTGGCGTGATGGCAGCGGAAGAGGTGCAAAAAGATAAAGTCAAAGAGATGAATTTGACGAAAGTAGGCGCAATCAGCACCGACAAAGGGACGGCCCCAATGGACGCGCATCGCGAACTGTCGAAAAAAGCCGATGAGCTGGGCGGGAAGTATTATGTGATCACCAGCGCGAAGAAATCAGAGAAAGATATTCATACTACGGCTGAAGTGTACAAATAAATATCGCGGATCGGTAAATAGCCCGGTAGCATAACGCTTACCGGGCTTGTCCCGCGAGTTGTATTTTGCTGCCGGAGGGTTTTTCTGTACGTTTTGCGTAGATTATAACCCTTTACCTTCAGGGATAGGGTGGCGCACTACCTGGCGCCAAATCAAACCCCATCAGGTCACATTGCTTAACCTAACGTCCACCACTCGCGCGCACAGGATTTACCTTCCGGGCAACGTTTACAACTTCCGCTCAGGCAATCATCCGCCTCTTCCTGCATACGTCGGGCTTTGCCCATTGCTTCCATGCGCTCCAGCATCGCCTTAAGCAAAGGGCGAGAAAGATTTAGCGCAGCACAAAGCTGGCCGGTCTCCATCCGCCCATGCAAGGCAAGCATATTACGCACGTCAATCAGGGAGGCCATCAGTGGCACTCACCTGCCGGGCTATCGCAGCAGGTTGCGGGCGTTTTACGCGTAGCAAGCAGGTTGACGTCAATCCGGCTACGGGCACGACGCAGGCTGCCAATAACGATCGCGTTAAACAGCAGAACGGTCAGAATACAGACCAGGCTGTATCGCGGATGCTGTTGAAAGCTGGCCAGCTGATAAAATAATGTCGCCAGCGAATAAGCAATGTTTAGTCCCCACAGAATGGAGAAGCCCATCCAGCCCCGGCTGGATTCGCGGGAGATTGCGCCCATCACCGAAATGCACGGAACATACAGCAGCACAAAGATCAGGTAGCTATACGCCGCCGCACCGCTGCCAAACTTCTCGCTCATTACGCCCATCGTACCGGTAGCCATTTCACCGTCGCCTTTACTGGCTTCAATCGGGTTTGCCAGCACGCTAAGGCTAAAGGTATCTTTCAGGCTCTGCCACGTTTCACCTGCCGCATCAGACAACTCCCCGATAAGACTGAATTCTGCCGGATTAAATGCCTCCTCCTGGATATTTTCAGCGGTATAGAGGGTATTAAGCGTACCAACCACCACCTCTTTGGCCATCGCGCCGGTAAACAGGCCGACCGTCGCCTGCCAGTGATCGTGATGAATGCCAATCGGCTCCAGCAGCGGAGTAAAGACCCGGCTTACCGAGGCGAGCGCTGAGTCGTTAATATTGTCCACCGCCTTGCCGCTGAGTGAAAAACTGTTTAATGCGCTGAGGAAAATACTGACAATAACAATCACTTTACCGGCACGCAGGATAAAGCCTTTCAGACGCTGCCACGTCTGGATCAGCAGGCTTTTGATCAGCGGAACATGATATACCGGCAATTCCATCACAAACGGCGACGCTTCACCGCGCATGATTGTATGTTTGAGCATCAGGCCGGTGAGAATGGCGATCACAATACCGAGAATGTAGAGCGAGAAAACGGCCAGCGCGCCCTGTTGACCAAAGAAGGCGGCGGCGAAGACGGCAAAAATAGCCAGACGTGCGCCGCAGGACATAAAGGGGGCCATCATAATGGTCATCAGGCGTTCGCGCGGGGCATCAAGAGTACGTGCCCCCATGACTGACGGCACATTACAGCCAAAGCCAACAATTAATGGTACGAATGATTTACCCGGCAGGCCCAGCGATTGCATCAATCGGTCCATAACAAATGCGGCACGCGCCATATAGCCGGAATCCTCCAGAAAGGAGAGGAACAGGTACATCATGCCAATTTGCGGTACCAGCGGCAGTACGGTATTGATCCCGCCGCCGATGCCCTGGGCGAGGAAAATCGTCAGCCATTCCGGGAAGTGCAGCGTATAACCCAGCCACTGCAAGCCATGAATGAAAATAGCGACCGATCCGGCATCAAAAATAGGCGCCATTGCACCGCCGATATTGATGGCGAAAAGGAACATTACGTACATCACCAGCAGAAAAATCGGCAGGCCAAGAAGGCGGTTAAGAATGATTTTATCCATGGCCGCAGTAAACCGGCTTGGTTCAGCGGTTAGCGAGTTACTGACCGTATCGCAAATGGCGGCAATACACTGGTAGCGTGCGTCGGCAATGTGCAGAGCCGGATCGTCAATGTCGTGCTTTAAGCGTGCCTGTACATCGTCCAGCGCATAGGCCGCATCCTGGGCATAAGCGCGGCTGTAGATATCACCTTCCAGCATTTGCAGCCCCAGCCAGCGGCGCTGTTGCAGGGGCATATTTTCCGGCATCAGCTGCGCCAGATGTTGTGCCTCGCGCAGTAGCGGCTGGGCATAATGCACCAGCTCGACGTTCTGATTATGATGATGACGGTCAATTGCCAGTTTCAACGCGTCTATCCCGCGGCCGCGCGTGGAAACCAGCGGGACCACCGGGCAACCCAGACGGGCAGAAAGGGCGTCTATATCAATGCGGACGTTCTGCTTTTCAGCAATATCCAGCATATTCAGCGCTAATACGCAGGGTATTCCCAGCTCAAGCAGTTGCAGCGTCAGATAAAGGTTACGTTCAAGATTCGACGCATCAACAACGTTAATCAGCATGTCCGCATCGCCGCTTAAAATATAGTGGCAGGCGATTTGCTCATCGAGCGATGTTTGTGAGGAGATGGTGGTCAGCGAATACGTGCCGGGCAGATCAACCAGTGTTACCTGAGCGTCTGTCGTCGAAAAGTTGCCTTCTTTGCGCTCAACGGTGACGCCTGCCCAGTTGCCCACACGCTGACGTGAACCGGTCAACTGATTAAATAGGGTGGTTTTGCCGGAATTAGGATTGCCAATTAAGCCAATGGTCAGTTTTTTCATTTTAGATAACTCACGGTATTAAGAGGAAATCTGTTCCACTTGCAATAGTGCTAAATCTTTCTTGCGTAATACCAGATTAACGCGGCGTGTTTCGATATGAATCGGATCGCCCAGCGGGGCAACGCGTACAATATTAAATAACGAGCCGGGTAACATGCCTAACGACAGAAGTTTTTGACGATAGGCTGGACTGATTTCACCGGAAAATCCAGTGATCTTCCAGGCGCTTAAGGGCGTAAATTGCATAGAGCCTACTTAGTTATCGCTAAAAATAACGTCATGCAAGGCAGGCACGAGAGGCCTGGCGGAGCCTGACCAGGGAGGTTAATTAATCAACAGTCTAATGGTAATGATAATAGTTTTTATCTTCAATATTTAAAATGTGTCGAAGTATTCTGCTGGAGAATAAATCACTGGAAATTTGATATGGCGCAAAAATAGCGCATTTTTATACCGCAGAATTGTCGCACGGGCATTTCTTAAAGGTGAAATATAGGTTTCAGTTATTTTGCTATTAATGATTGCTTGTTTATTAATTGTTAATTATTTAATGCGAAAAATAAACGATAGGCAAATAACGCGGCCGGAGGACAATAATGCCTTCTCCGGCTCGCATACGATTAATGCTTTATGACGACGGGCATTAACGCTTTTTACCCATTGCCGCCGCCAGCGCATCCATCATCGCACTGTTACCGGCTGGCTGCGCTTCACGCGCACGGGGTTTCGCCTGCGGACGGTTGTTCTGTTGCTCGCGTGCGCCGCCATTACTGCGACGCGCGTTGGTTTCCCCTGGCTGCTCGTCAAGACGCATGGTCAGCGCGATGCGCTTGCGTGGCAGATCTACTTCCATTACCTTCACCTTGACGATATCGCCCGCTTTGACCACGGTATGCGGATCGTCGACAAACTTTGTCGACAGCGAAGAGATGTGTACCAGCCCGTCCTGATGCACGCCAATATCCACAAACGCGCCAAAGTTAGTGACGTTCGTAACCGCACCTTCAAGGATCATCCCCGGCAGAAGATCGCTCATTGTCTCCACGCCCTCTGCAAAGGTGGCCGTTTTAAATTCCGGGCGCGGGTCGCGGCCGGGTTTCTCCAGCTCTTTGATAATGTCGGTCACGGTTGGCACCCCGAAACGGTCATCGGTAAATTCCGCCGGTTTCAGGTTTTTCAGCTCGCTGCCGTTGCCCATCAGATCGCGAAGAGACTGTTCGGTGGCGGCCAGAATACGTTCAACGATGGGATACGCTTCCGGGTGAACGGTTGAGGCATCCAGCGGGTTATCGCCGTGATTAATACGTAAGAAGCCAGCGCACTGCTCGAACGCTTTCGGCCCCAGGCGCGCTACTTTCAACAGCTGCTGACGATTCTGAAACTGACCATTTTCATCGCGCCAGGAGACAATGTTTTGCGCCATCATCCGGGTCAGACCGGCAACGCGAGTGAGTAGCGGCACGGAAGCGGTATTCAAATCCACGCCGACGGCGTTTACGCAATCTTCCACTACTGCATCCAGCTTGCGGGCAAGCTGCGTCTGGCTGACGTCGTGTTGATACTGGCCCACGCCGATAGATTTTGGATCGATTTTAACCAGCTCGGCCAGCGGGTCCTGAAGTCGACGGGCAATCGACACTGCGCCGCGAATAGAAACATCCAGGTCCGGGAATTCCAGCGCTGCCAGTTCTGAGGCAGAGTACACAGATGCACCTGCTTCACTGACAATCACTTTCTGCGCGGTTACCTCAGGGAACTGCTTTTGCACGTCAAGGAAGAAACGTTCTGTCTCACGTGATGCCGTCCCGTTGCCAATCGCCACCAGCTCGACATTATGCTTCTCACACAGTGCCGCCACGGCAACGGCCGCTTTCGCTGCCTGCCCGGTGTGCGGATAAATCGTATCCGTGGCAACCAGTTTGCCCGTACCGTCTACCACAGCCACTTTGACGCCGGTGCGCAGGCCCGGATCGAGGCCCATTGTGGCGCGCAGGCCAGCAGGCGCGGCCATCAGCAGGTCATGCAGATTTCGCGCAAAGACATTGATCGCTTCATCTTCCGCACGCTCGCGGACCGTCCCCATCAGTTCGGTTTCCAGATGCATCAATACTTTGATACGCCAGGTCCAGCTAACCACCGCGCGACGCCAGGCATCCGCCGGCGCGTTATTCAGGCGCAGGCCGAGATGGCTGATGATAATCTGTTCGCAATAGCTCTCTTTCGGTGGCTCATCGAACTGCGGATCGGCGTTTAACGCCAGTTGCAGTATCCCTTCGTTGCGCCCGCGAAACATGGCCAGCGCGCGATGGGACGGTACGGAAGAGATTGGCTCATGATGGGCAAAATAGTCGCGGAATTTTGCCCCTTCATCTTCTTTGCCGCTAATGACCGTGGCAACCAGATGCGCATTTTTCCACAGGTATTCACGGACTTTAGCCAGCAGGGCGGCATCTTCGGCAAAACGTTCCATTAAAATATAACGTGCGCCGTCAAGTGCGGCTTTACCATCTGCCACGCCGTTGTCGGGATTAACATACGCGGCGGCGGCCGTTTCTGGTGTCTGAGACGCATCGGTCCACAGCAGATCGGCCAGCGGCTCCAGCCCGGCTTCGATAGCGATTTGCCCGCGCGTGCGGCGCTTTTGTTTATACGGAAGATAGAGGTCTTCCAGCTCGGTTTTGCTCAGCGTACCGTTGATGGCTGACGCTAACGCATCGGTCAGTTTGCCCTGATCGCCGATGGATTTGAGAATGGTTTGACGTCTGTCTTCAAGCTCGCGCAGATAACCCAGTCGCGTCTCCAGTTGGCGAAGCTGGGTATCATCCAGACCGCCGGTGACTTCCTTACGATAACGTGCAATAAACGGCACGGTGTTCCCTTCATCAAGCAGGCGAACGGCAGACTCTACCTGTTCAGCTCTGGCCTGAAGTTCACCCGCAATAATGCGGCAGAGCGAATCATTCATCATGGCTAGTATCATCTTAGGGTCAAAATCAGCGGATAGTTATACGGACTGACACGCAAAAATGCCAGCCGCAGACCGCGGCTTCGGACAGTTCTATTTCACGTACTCAATGTTATTGACGTACCAGCTTGCTTCACCCGCCGGCGTTTGTACCACCGCTAAATCACCGACTTCTTTTTTGAGCAGCCCGCGCGCCATCGGTGAATCAATCGAAATGTAATCATTGCGGCCAAAAATCTCATCGTAACCAACGATGCGAAAACGCTTAATGTCACCGTCGTCATTTTCGATTTCGACCCAGGCACCGAAAAAGACTTTGCCTTCCTGCTGTGGGGAGTAATCGACGATTTTAAGATGCTCCAGGCACTTAGTCAGATAGCGCACCCGACGGTCAATTTCGCGCAGACGCTTTTTATTGTATTGATAATCCGCATTTTCACTGCGATCGCCGAGGCTTGCCGCCCATGTCACTTTTTTAGTGACTTCCGGACGTTCCTCACGCCAGAGATAATCCATCTCTTTTTTTAGTTTCTCGTAACCTTCGCGCGTAATCAGCGGCGTCTTCATTTTGTTTACCTTTCTTTTCCGATCTTGCGCACAATAGGTAACGCGCAACACTGCCGACAGAATAAATAATATGATTTATGCTTATGTGTATACTTAAGCCACTGTTAAATATGCTTTGTAACAATTTAGACTGAAATTTATACCAGATTTCGCTGGTGGCAAGCGTGGGCTTTCTTAAGAATACGTTATCACGACTTTTGCGAACCTTTGGGAGTTAAAACCATGCAAGAGAATTATAAAATCCTGGTTGTAGATGACGACATGCGCCTGCGTGCGCTGCTGGAGCGTTATCTGACTGAGCAGGGCTTCCAGGTTCGTAGCGTTGCTAACGCCGAACAAATGGATCGCCTGTTAACCCGTGAGTCCTTCCATCTGATGGTACTGGATCTCATGCTGCCTGGGGAAGACGGCCTGTCCATCTGCCGTCGTCTGCGCAGTCAAAGTAACCCGATGCCAATCATTATGGTCACGGCAAAAGGGGAAGAAGTGGATCGTATCGTAGGCCTTGAAATCGGCGCTGACGATTACATTCCTAAACCGTTTAACCCGCGTGAACTGCTGGCCCGTATTCGTGCCGTGCTGCGTCGTCAGGCCAATGAACTGCCAGGTGCGCCATCCCAGGAAGAAGCGGTGATTGCGTTCGGTAAGTTCAAGCTGAACCTCGGTACCCGCGAGATGTTCCGTGAAGATGAGCCGATGCCGCTGACCAGCGGAGAGTTTGCGGTGCTGAAAGCGCTGGTGAGCCATCCGCGTGAACCGCTGTCTCGCGATAAACTAATGAACCTCGCCCGCGGTCGCGAATACTCGGCCATGGAGCGTTCTATTGATGTGCAAATCTCCCGCCTGCGTCGCATGGTGGAAGAGGACCCGGCGCATCCGCGCTATATTCAGACCGTTTGGGGTCTGGGCTACGTATTTGTGCCGGACGGTTCTAAAGCATGAAGCGAATGCGCTTCTCGCCCCGAAGTTCATTTGCCCGCACGCTGTTACTCATCGTCACCTTGCTGTTCGTCAGCCTGGTGACGACTTACCTTGTGGTGCTGAACTTCGCTATTTTGCCGAGTCTCCAGCAGTTTAATAAGGTCCTGGCCTACGAAGTCCGTATGCTGATGACCGACAAACTGCAGCTGGAGGACGGAACGCAACTGGTGGTTCCACCCGCGTTCCGTCGCGAGATTTATCGCGAGCTGGGCATCTCCCTCTATTCCGATGAAGCGGCGGAAGATGCTGGCCTGCGCTGGGCGCAGCATTATGAATTTTTAAGCCACCAGATGGCGCAGCAGCTTGGCGGCCCGACAGAGGTGCGCGTTGAGGTCAACAAAAGCTCGCCGGTGGTATGGCTGAAGACCTGGCTGTCGCCAAACATTTGGGTCCGGGTTCCTCTTACTGAAATTCATCAGGGTGACTTCTCACCGCTGTTCCGCTATACGCTGGCGATTATGCTGCTGGCAATAGGGGGCGCGTGGCTGTTTATCCGAATACAAAACCGACCGCTGGTCGATCTTGAGCACGCTGCGCTTCAGGTCGGGAAAGGGATTATTCCGCCGCCGCTGCGCGAATACGGCGCGTCGGAAGTGCGATCCGTAACCCGCGCCTTTAATCATATGGCGGCAGGTGTGAAGCAGCTTGCCGACGATCGCACGTTGCTGATGGCCGGGGTGAGTCACGATTTACGTACGCCGCTGACCCGTATTCGTCTGGCGACGGAGATGATGGGCGAGCAGGATGGTTATCTGGCCGAATCAATCAATAAAGACATTGAAGAGTGCAATGCCATTATTGAGCAGTTTATTGATTATCTGCGTACCGGACAGGAAATGCCGCTGGAGCTGGCTGACCTGAACGGTGTGCTGGGCGAAGTGGTGGCGGCAGAAAGCGGCTACGAGCGCGAAATCGAAACGGCGTTGCAGCCGGGCGAGATCCCGGTGCGAATGCATCCGCTGTCAATCAAGCGTGCGGTTGCCAATATGGTGGTCAACGCCGCCCGATACGGTAACGGCTGGATCAAAGTCAGCAGCGGTAATGAAGCCAGTCGTGCCTGGTTCCAGGTTGAGGATGACGGCCCCGGTATCAGGCCCGAGCAGCGCAAGCATCTGTTTCAGCCGTTTGTGCGCGGCGACAGCGCCCGGACAATTAGCGGTACCGGACTGGGGCTGGCGATTGTGCAGCGCATCATCGACAACCATAACGGCGTGCTGGAATTAGACACCAGCGAGCGTGGGGGTTTGTTGATCCGCGCCTGGCTACCGGTTCCGATAGCGCGTGCGGGTAGCGGGCAGAAAGAGAGTTAACGTTACGTTGATCCCGTAAGTGCCGGGTGGATCACCCGGCCTGGGCAGGACGCATCGGGTACAAGGCTGAT
Organism: Klebsiella sp. RIT-PI-d; assembly: GCF_001187865.1. Taxonomy (NCBI): domain Bacteria; kingdom Pseudomonadati; phylum Pseudomonadota; class Gammaproteobacteria; order Enterobacterales; family Enterobacteriaceae; genus Klebsiella; species Klebsiella sp. RIT-PI-d. The sequence goes on along the minus strand of NZ_LGIT01000004.1, from coordinate 62,211 downwards.
GTACCCGACACCCACGGTCACACTTTCGGACCCGCACTCACTAATGCCGCGCCTGCTGGCGTATCGGTATACTTCTCAAAATTACTGATAAACAATTTCGCCAGCGCGTGGGCTTTTTCCTGCCATTGCTCAGGTGAGGCGTAGGTATTGCGCGGATCGAGAATAGCGGTATCGACGCCCGGCAGGTTGGTTGGCACCGCAAGGTTGAATATCGGCAACGTAAACGTTTCAGCATCGTCGAGGGAACCATTGAGAATGGCGTCGATAATGGCGCGGGTATTTTTAATGGAGATGCGCTTACCCGTCCCGTTCCAGCCGGTATTCACCAGGTAAGCCTGCGCGCCTGAGGCCAGCATCCGTTTCACCAGCACTTCTGAATACTGGGTCGGATGCAGCGACAGGAAAGCCGCGCCGAAGCAGGCTGAGAACGTCGGCGTAGGTTCAGTAATACCGCGTTCAGTACCGGCAAGCTTAGCCGTAAAGCCTGACAAAAAGTGATATTGCGTTTGGTTTGCGCTAAGACGAGACACCGGAGGCAGTACGCCAAACGCGTCGGCGGTCAGGAAAATGACCTTTGTGGCATGGCCGGCCTTAGAGACGGGTTTGACGATATTATCGATATGATAAATCGGATAGGAAACGCGGGTATTCTCCGTTTTCGAGCCGTCATCATAATCAATAGAGCCGTCTTCACGCACGGTCACGTTTTCCAGCAGGGCGTCGCGGCGGATCGCATGATAAATATCCGGTTCCGCCTCTTCAGACAGTTTAATGGTTTTGGCGTAGCAGCCGCCTTCAAAGTTAAATACGCCGTCATCATCCCAGCCGTGTTCATCATCGCCAATCAGGCGGCGTTTCGGGTCGGTTGACAGCGTTGTTTTACCCGTGCCGGAGAGGCCAAAGAACACGGCAACGTCACCGTCCGCGCCGACATTAGCCGAGCAGTGCATCGAGGCAATACCTTTCAGCGGCAGCAGGTAGTTCATGATTGAGAACATCCCTTTCTTCATTTCCCCGCCGTACCACGTGCCGCCAATAAGCTGGATGCGCTCGGTCAGGTTAAATGCCACAAAGTTCTCTGAGTTCAGGCCCTGCTCTTTCCACTGTGGGTTAGTGCATTTCGCCCCGTTCATCACGATGAAGTCTGGGGTAAACTCTGCCAGCTCCTCTTCGGTCGGGCGGATAAACATGTTTTTGACGAAGTGAGCCTGCCATGCGACCTCGGTAATAAATCGCACTGACAAACGGGTATCTGCGTTCGCACCGCAGAATGCATCGATAACGAACAGGCGTTTACCTGAAAGTTGCTGCGTGACGAGCCCTTTTAAATGCTGCCAGGTCTGTGGCGTGAGCGGTTTGTTATCGTTCTTGCCTTTGCCTTTATCTGACCACCACACGGTATCGCGAGTGGTATCATCGCGAACGATGTACTTATCCTTCGGCGAACGGCCGGTAAAAATACCGGTGTCGACGGCGATTGCACCTGAGTTCGTTAGCACGCCGCGCTCGTATCCTTCCAGGTGAGGATTTAATTCCTCCTGGTACAGCGTGTCATAATCAGGGTTGTAAACGATAGTCTGAACGTCGTTGATACCATAAGCCTTGAGATCTTGCGGGGTTAATTCGTTAACGCGCATGTCACTACTCCTTAGCCAAGATGTACTGCCTCGAATTGTAGGGTTTTTCTTCGTTAATTAACCGCGACGCGGCTCATAGATTTACGCATCCGGACAAAACCCTTGTGACATAAAACGCTGCCACTCCGGATACAAAGCGGTGCTGATTATGGCAGTAAATTCCTTATCGCTTTGGAATATGTTTCCAGAACGTTAAATAACAGAGAATAAATCTGGTAGTTTGTGAGTGTAATCGCATTCATGTAAGTTAATTACGAAAGAGTTTCATTTACATATGGCTCTTTGCTGTTTTGCTCTTATCTATAATCAGTCTCTTTGGGTGATGAGACGTCATCCTTGTATGTCAGCTAATTCGGATACCGCTATGGACAGAGTTCATTCACTTTCGCCCGCTACCCGATGGGGCATGATTGCCGCAGGTCTGCTACAGGGGCTGCTTTGCTATATTTTATTAGAGATCATTACGGCCCACGCGCTGCCCGCCATCAATAACTATATGGTCTATGGCGTGATGAGTAGCGTTGCGATCTCAATAACGTTACTGTTTGCGATCGAACGTTTTCGTCAGCCTGCGCTGTGGGTCGGGCTGGCTCTGGTGCTGATCGTGGTCTGCGCGATGGGCTGGTGGGTGAGCTGGAACTTTAGAGGGATTGATAGCTGGCGATTGCAGGGCGCGCTTATCGTCTATGCGTTGCTCTTGCTGGTTATGGTGATGTTAATGCTGCCCTGGCTGCAGGCGCGTCTGCAAACGGGGCATTTTCGCGCAGGCTATGCCTTTTTCTATCAGTGCCTCTGGCAGAACGGGCTGTCGCTCCTGCTCATTTTCCTGACCCTCAGCCTGGTATGGACCGTACTTTGCCTGTGGGCAGAATTATTTGAGCTGCTGAATATTGGCTTCTTTTCCTGGTTGTTCTTAGAGACAAAATGGTTTTTTTACCTGTCAACCGGGCTGATCTGTGCCTTAGTGCTTATCCTGGCGCGAAGTGAATCACGTCTGATTCAGGCGGTGCAAAGTCTGCTGGCGCAGATTGCACGCGGACTGCTACCGCTGGTGGCGCTGATTGTGCTGCTGTTTATGGTGACGCTGCCCTTTGTCGGCCTTGAGACTATTTCCACGCGTATTTCCGCAGCCGGCCTCTTAAACTGTCTTATCTGGATGCTGCTGGTGCTGGTGGCCGTAGTCTGGGCACCGGAGAAACGCGAACTGCCGTATCCGCAGGGGCTGCGCTATCTGGTACGCGTAGCGCTTATTCTTTCACCCCTGCTGGCGCTGCTGGCTGGCTGGGCGATGTGGGTACGTATTGCCCAGTATGGCTGGACGCCGGAACGTGTGTACGGCGCGCTAATTACCGTGATTTCGCTGGTCTGGGCCTGCGGCTATGCTTTTAATCTTATCCGCCGCTGGCAAAATCCGCTGCCTGTTCAGGGACGTTTTAATCAGTGCGTGGCGTTATTTATGCTGGTGATATTGATCCTGATACATTCACCGGTACTCGACCGCTATCGTATCAGCGTTAATAGCCAGATGGCGCGCTATCATAGCGGCCAGACCACCACGCAGGATCTCAGTCTATCCATGCTGGATGAAGCCGGGCGGCGCGGCCATGCTGCACTACGGGCTTTGCAACAGGATGCCAACTTTACCAGCGACAGCGAGCGCGTGCGCACGTTGAACACCTTACTGGGTAAAGAGCAACCCTCGTCTGACGAGGTTATTGACCGTGCATTTTTACAGCGCAATATTCAACTCGCCTCCACGGATATTAAACCTGACAACGCGCTCTGGGAGCAGATCCTTATTCGGAGTCAAGAGGCTTCTGCTTGTCTGAGCGCGCAGAAAAATTGCTGGCTGCTGGCGCAAGATTTAAATCAGGACGGAAACGCGGAATGGATTTATTTCAATCTTGATGAGAAACGGATCATCGTTTTCACGCGCCGGGAAAACAAGTGGAGCTCGAACGCCAGCGTCTGGAATTTTCCGCCGTCAATCGACAAAGCCACTTTACTCACCGCGCTGGAACAGGGGCAGGTGAAAATGGTGCCTAAGGTCTGGCAGGATCTGAGTGTTAACGGCAAGCGTATTAAAATTGATTACTATTCGGATGAGTAGGCATTAGAAGGCGGCAAGGGGCAGCAATGCCCCTTGCCTGAGTAGCGTAAAGCTTAATGAACCTGCGGATCGCCCGGAGAGGCGTTATTGCGGATGGCAGCAATATCCATCGCGTCAAAAACATAGTGACTGCCGCAGTAATCGCAGTTCATGTCAATCTCACCGTCTTCCGCCAGAATGCTGTCCAGCTCTTCATCCGGCAGGGTTTTCAGTGCGCCAGCACAGCGTTCACGCGAGCACGTGCACTTGAACTCGACGTTCTGCGGATCGAACAGGGTGACTTCTTCTTCATGATAAAGACGCCACAATACCTCGGTTGCAGGTAAGGTAAAGAGTTCGTCGGCTTTAATGGTTTCGGTCAGCGTCGCCAGATGCTCGAAGTCATTAACCTGCGTCTCCTGAGCCGGGAGAACCTGTAACAGCATGCCACCTGCCGCCGGTCTACCGTCCACTTCACCAGTACGAATAAACAGACGTGTCGGCAGCTGTTCGGAACGCATAAAATAATCTTCCAGGCAGGCTGCCAGCGTATCGCCTTCAAGCCCGACAACGCCCTGATAACGCTCACCCTCTTCTGGCGTGATGGTGATGACCAGATAGCCATTACCAATCAGCGTTTTCATGTCGGCACCTTCCGGGATCTCTCCCTGAATACGCGCCACGCCACGTAACTGCTGGTGGTTATTACCGTTAATCACGGCCAGATTCATGGGGCCATCGCCCTGAAGCTGCACGGTAATATCACCATCAAATTTCAGCGTTGCCGTCAGCAGGCTGGTCGCAACCAGCAGTTCGGCAAGGATAGTTTTCACCGGCAGCGGATAGCTATGGTTGGCAAGGATCTCTTGCAGGCTTTCCGACACGGTTACCATTTCGCCGCGGACGGCATAGTTTTCAAACAGGTAACGGTGAAGCTGATCGTGTTGAGTCATAGTGGTCTCTCTTGCGGGCGAACGTTATTCGTTTTCGCCGTGTTTAAATCTCATCAGGTCGCGGCGTTCTTTTTTATCCGGTCGCCTGTCGGGGTGCGGCATGGTCAGGGCGTTCATCTTACGTGCCAGCGTAATTTTCTCGCGCTTTATAACGCTTTCCGCTGTCTCTTCATAAAGCGCGCTGGCTTCTGTCGCCGGACGGCGCTGGGCGGTAATAGCAGTTATAACAACCGTTCGCTCATCGTTACCCTGACGCAGCGTCAGGGTGGCATTGAGCTCTACGATTTTACTCGGTTTGCTGCGCTGACCGTTATAATGCACTTTGCCGCCTTCAACCATTTCGCGCGCCAGCGCACGCGTTTTGTAAAATCGGGCCGCCCATAGCCATTTATCCAGTCTGACGCTGTCAGAGGGTGCTTCTTTCATGGCAATTCCTTCACGGTGAGTGAGGGGATCAACCGCCGATAGTCATTCAGCGACGGATGACGCAAATAGTGCTTGTCCGCCAGGCCGGAATCCGGATTGGTGACGCCAAGGCAGTAGCGGATCCCAAAGCGGGCGGCGGCATCCAGAATAGGCTCGCTGTCATCAATAAAGAGCGTTCTCGCCGGATCAAGCTCCGTTTTTTGCGCTACCGCCTGCCAGAGCCGCTGATCCTCTTTGGGATAACCAAATGTATGGGTAGAAAGTAATAAATCAAGGTGCGCGCCAAGACCTGTGTGTTCGAGCTTCACCGCCAGATTATGCGGATGCGCGTTGGTCAACAAAATACGCTGCTTGCCGTAGGCTTTAAGCTCATCAAGAAAAGGGATTGTGTCCTCGCGTAATAGCGCGCGCGATCCTTGTGCCGTAGTCATGGCGCAGATATCCAGCCCCAGCCGTTCGCTCCAGTAATCCAGACAATACCAGTTTAGCGTATGCTGCACGGCGCTGTATTCCTGGCGCATGAGCGCTTGTGCCTCCTGTGCACTTACGCCGCGCGCAGCACCCCAGGTTTCAGGGACCAGTGTTTGCCAGAAATAGTTGTCGAACGCGAGGTCGAGCAGGGTACCGTCCATATCGAGCAGGACCGTGTCGACGTCCTGCCAGCAGATATCAAGATGCATAACACTCTCCAGCGCAAAGAAAGGCGACAGCGTACCACAACTGCCGCTATTCAGAGTCAGGAGCGCTTATCCGGGGACGGGATTAATACCGGATTTAAGCAGCTATCGTAATACTTGTGGATCTGCGCCAGCCGGGTACGGTTGCGCTGATAACGGCGAAGGGCCAGCGCACCGTTGTAAAGCGCGCATATTATCATCGCCAGCATCAGTAGCGTGGTCGCCATATAACGCCACAGTTCTGCCCGATCGGGCATGCGGTGCAAACTGATGTGCTGCGTTCCGTTGGCATCGGTAAACAGTTTTGTGACAATACCTTCCGCCGTAAACGGCGTATGCATCAACATTTCTGCCAGCCGCTGGAACTCTCCCCATTGCTCATGGGCCGGATAATCATAAAGCGCAATCGGTGGATAGGGCTGATTAACCAAATCACTGCCTTCGTCGCTGGAGATGAGAAAACCGCCGGGCGCCGGGCTGTTAAGCGCCTGAGCCGCCCGTGAGGTTTCGCGCGTCACAAACGGCGCAGCGGTGGTTTTCACCATATTTTCCAGTGATTCTGCGCTGACCGGACGCAGCAGAACATTAATCCCGTCCAGCCTGCCTGCGCTGGCGCGTTTGGTTAGCGTATCCCAGTCTTTGGTATTGCCAAGATTAACCAGCGCATTTTTAAGCCTTACACACTCATCCGCAGAGGCGCAAAGCTGTTTTGTTTTCAATACAATATCTGAAAAATCATCCAGCAAAACCATTCCTGACTTTTGAATTGCCGAACGTAGCGCCGGGCTAACGCGCGTGACTTCTTCCGGGCCAGGATGCAACTGCTGATTAATAGCCTGCATCAGGGCTGTGGCATTGTTGACGGTTTCCGATTCCGGCAATGGCAGCGGCGGCGCGTCGTTCCAGACAATTTGTGAGCAATCAAATGGCATAAACGGCGAGCTTGAGCGGGGAGACCAGTTGCCGCCCGGATGGATATTACACATGCCGTTACCCTGAATTCGTAACGTATCTCCGGTACGAACACGTTGTTCCTCCAGCTGTTTAACGCTGGTGGCCTCAATGGTTTGTGCGCCCTTAAGCCAGGAAACGGTAAATTTAAACGGCATCTCTAATGGCACAGTCGCGTACAACATGATAACCACCAGAAGCGCACCCGAGGCGATAACCGTGCTGCGTAACCAGTGCTGAAGCGGATAATATTTAACTTCATCATGTAGCGATAAAAACCGCCCCTGACGCACAACGTGGCGGTCAAGATAGATATCAATATTGGTTTGTTGACCTAAATCCTGCGTGATCCACGGTTGCCAGTGGCGCGGATAAATCAGATCGATAATGCCTAGCGAAATATTATTGATCTGCTCGAGATTATTTTCGCCAAACAAACCCCAGCGCTTGGGCGTACCGCGCAGACAGTGAATCTCACGCCGCATGCTTTTCATCGGCGGTGCAACCAGTCCCCAGATGCCCGCGACCAGCAGTAGAATCGCCCCACCGACGAGCCAGGGTAAAAAAACGTCTGGCGCAATCAAAGCAAAATACATAAAGAAAAACGAGGCGATAATCAAAAATGCTTCGCGCAACCGGTTTGGACGAGTCAGGGCATATTCTTCACGTGTCTGCTGGCGAATATTCAGCAGTTCAATCTGCTCGCTCTCCTCTCCGCGAATCGACGTTCCTGAAGAGGGGATACGTTCCGAAATGTGGCCGTGCGCCTCCTGAATATACTCACTCAACGTATGACCATTAAGCGAAATCACTAACGGTAATGAGCTGGTATAAATCAGCTCAACGCTATTCTCATCATTAATATATTGCTCCCAGAACGGAGGCAAATGGACTTCAACGGAGTCGAGAAAATAGCGCCATTTATTCGGATCGTCTGCGGAAATCCCGTAGCGCGTAATTGAGCGCGTCAGGGCCATTACAGTATGGCTTTGCGCACTGAGATTCAACGAGACGGGCGGTGCACTGGCACCGGATACTGGTAATTGCTGGATACGGCTGAGGCGATCCAGATAATTTTCTACGGCACTCTGCTCGTCCGCTGTCAGCTTACGCGTCGTCGCACTGGCGAAATTATGTAGCCAGGGCAGATGATGGCGATGAAATTTATGTCTGAAAAACCATCCTGCAAGCAGCACGCAGGCCAGCACAGCAGCAAAAAAAATTAAAAAGGTGCTCATGCTTTTCCTATCTTACTTTTCTTACAGGTCTTATGAATAATTTACGTGAGTGGGTCGCCGCTCAGCAGATCCGACGCAGCGTGCAAGAATTAACCCGCTATTATGCAACGCGCGATGGTAACAAAGTGATTTTACAGCGTGTATCAGTTAATTCTCAATTGCAATTCAACCTCTTGACTTTTGTGGGTAAACCAGGTGAAGCATCATGAGGTTGCGAAAATGTAAAGAAACAGCAATTTGGATTGCCGAAACCGTGCGGCATGTCGCACAATAACCTCTGTCATCACAGCAAAGATCCGGCCACATGAGTAAACCATTACAAAAACCTGCCATCCTTAATATTGAAACGGTCGCCCGTTCGCGTCTTTTTAACGTCGAAAGCGTCGATCTGGAATTCAGTAACGGCGTAAAACGCGTCTATGAGAGGATGCGTCCCTCCACGCGTGAGGCGGTAATGATTGTGCCCATCGTGGACGAGCATCTGATCCTGATCTACGAATATGCGGTGGGCACCGAATCCTACGAATTGGGGTTTTCGAAAGGGCTGATCGATCCTGGTGAAACGGTTTTTGAAGCGGGTAATCGTGAATTGAAAGAAGAGGTAGGGTTCGGGGCGAATAACCTGACCTTCCTGAAGAAACTCAGCATGGCTCCCTCCTATTTTTCCAGCAGGATGAATATCCTGGTTGCAGAAGATCTCTACCCTGAGTCACTGGAAGGCGACGAGCCTGAGCCTCTGCCACAGGTTCGTTGGCCGCTGGCCCATTTGATGGACCTGCTTGAAGAGCCGGATTTTAATGAAGCACGCAATGTGAGCGCGCTATTTTTAGTTCGTGAGTGGCTGAAAGGGCAAGGCCGGCTGTAGCGCCCGACCTTCACCGTACTTTGACATTTAGCGTTTCAACGTCAGATAAGCGAAGCGCCATCCGTCAGCGTTAACGTCGGGACTGGCGGATAACCCTGCCTGACTTTCATCAGGCAGGTATTCATTAAAACAGCTCGTGCGTCTCACCGTTATCAATAATGGTCGTACCCACTTCATGCACCGCCTGCTGTGTCGGCTGAGTACCTTCAATAAAATACTCCGCACGGCTGTTGCCACCGTTAGCCAGTTGCCCGCTACTGCGATCGATATTCACGGTTACTATGCCCGGTGGCGGCGTGAGCGGATCTTCCGGTACGCCCGCGAGGATCGACTTCATAAAGGCATCCCACGCAGGCTGAGCACTTTTGGCCCCGCCCTCATAACCTGACACCTGATCTTTAATCGCCCCGGAAGCCGTGGTACGGCCCAGATCCCGACGATGATCGTCGAAGCCAATCCACACGGACGTCACCGCGCCCGGACCGTAGCCGGAGAACCAGGCGTCCTTCGAGCTATTGGTGGTGCCGGTTTTACCGCCGATATCGTGGCGCTGTAGATCCCGCCCCGCACGCCAGCCCGTTCCTTGCCAGCCGGGTTCACCGAAAATGTTAGTGTTCAGCGCGCTCTTAATCAAAAATGCCAGCGGCGTGTTGATCACATGCGGCGCATATTGCTGACTGCCGGTGCGGGCGACCAGATCCTGGTTTGCCTGCTCCAGCTGCGGCATGGGCACGGCCAGATTTTTTTGCTCCTGAGACATGGCGACGTCTTCGACATCCTTGTTTTCCAGCACGCCAGACTTCTGTGTTTCGCCGTAAATAACCGGAATATCGCAGTTAGCACAGGCGACTTTTGGATTCGCTGTAAAAACGATGCCACCCTGGTCATTTTCAATTTTGGTAATGAAATAGGGATCGACAAGAAAACCGCCGTTTGCCATTACCGCGTAGCCACGCGCAACCTGCATTGGCGTAAAAGATGCGGAGCCAAGCGCCAGCGATTCCGTATGCACGATGTTCTGTGCCGGGAAGCCGAAACGCTGCAGGTACTCGGCGGCATAATCGACGCCCATCGCCCGCATCGCCCGCACCATCACCACGTTTTTCGACTGCCCGAGTCCCTGACGCAGGCGAATAGGCCCGGCATATTGCGCCGGTGAGTTTTTAGGCCGCCAGTCTGAACCGGCACCGGCATCCCAGCGCGAGATTGGCACGTCATTCAGAATACTGGCCAGCGTCAGGCCTTTATCCATTGCTGCGGTGTAGAGGAACGGCTTAATGTTCGACCCTACCTGACGAAGCGCCTGGGTCGCACGGTTAAATTTGCTCTGATTGAAATCAAAACCGCCCACCAGCGCAAGGATCGCGCCATCCTGCGGATTAATAGACACCAGCGCCGAGTTAACATCCGGCACCTGCGCCAGCCACCAGGTATCGTTCACCTGACGTACCCACACCTGCTGACCAGCCTGTACTACATCAGTCACTTTACCTGGCGTACGACCCTGCTGCGTGTCTGAGATCCACGGGCGGGCCCAGCGAACACCATCAAGATGCAATGAAACGGCGGTTCCATTACCAAGGAGCGCAGTCGCTTCCTGAGGTGATGCTGAGACGATCGCCGCCGGAGCGAGCGGACCATAGTTCGGCAGTGCTCTCAGTGAATCGACGATCTTTTGCGTATCCCACGGCGCTTCACCGCTTTTCCACAGCACGTTTGCCGGGCCACGATAGCCATGACGCATATCGTAATCCATCACGTTATTGCGCACGGCGTCCTGCGCCGCCTGCTGGTTTTTACGGCTAATCGTAGTGTAAACGCGATAACCGTCTTCATACGCTTTCTCACCGTAACGGCCAACCATATCCTGACGGACTAACTCGGTCAGATAAGGTGCAGAAAAGGCAATTTCCGGGGCATGATAATTCGCATCAATCGATTCATTACGCGCCTGATCGTACTGCTCTTGCGTAATATAGCCTTCGCTCAACATGCGCGATAACACCACATTACGGCGCGATGTCGCACGATCGAGTGAATAAAGTGGGTTAAAGGTTGACGGTGCTTTAGGCAGACCAGCAATAGTAGCCATTTCACTTAAGGTCAGTTGATCCACCGATTTACCGAAGTACACTTGCGCTGCGGAGCCGACACCATACGCACGATAACCGAGATAAATCTTGTTCAGATAAAGCTCGAGGATCTCATCTTTACTCATCATCTGTTCAATACGGATGGCGAGAAAGACTTCCTTAATTTTACGCATCAATGTGCGTTCCGGACTCAGGAAGAAGTTACGCGCTAATTGCTGAGTAATCGTACTGGCACCCTGAGTGGCATGACCTGAAAACAGCGCCACGCTGGTCGCACGGAAAATACCTACCGGATCGACGCCGTGATGCTCATAGAAACGGCTGTCTTCCGTTGCGATAAAAGCCTTCACCATTTCTGGCGGAACGTCGTCGAGCGTCACCGGAATACGGCGTTTTTCTCCGTATTGCGCCATCAGTTCACCATCAGCGCTATAGATCTGCATTGGAATTTGCAGGCGCACATCTTTGAGTGTGGCAACGTCAGGCAACTGTGGCTCAACAAATTTATAAAGGCCATAAATCGAGCCTGCTCCCAGCAGAATGCAAAAAACTGCAAGGATGAATAAATACTTTACGAACTTCACCGGAGATTTCCCATTTAGTTTGGTCTGGGCAGTTTATAAACAACCGCGCGGTAGTATAAAGGCAAGCCAGGTGCATTGATATAGCCGTCAATTGGCGGCAGATAAGGAGATCGCTTTTTATGGCATTTCGGCTTTGGCAAACAGGTTTGCATATTCAACAGGATCAGGTGGTTATCATCGCGCTTGAGCATGTTCGCTCCCGCTGGTCTCTACGCCGCTGGTGGCAGATCCCGCTGGTTTCCGGCATTGTTCAACAGGGGCAAATTATCCACCTTGATGCGCTGGCTGATGCATTGCGCGAATGGCGGCGAGAACTGCCAATACAGCACTGCGTGCGCATCGCATTTCCTGCCTCAAAAACGCTGCAAAAAACGCTTTCTCGCCCGGCGCTTCGCCTGCGGGAGAGTGAGCAGGTCGAATGGATCACCCATTCGATGGCGCAATCACTGGATATGGAGCCTGAAACGCTTTGTTTTGATTATCTTGAACACGCGCATGAAAATCTTTATTGCGTGACTGCCGCCCGGCATCACGACGTCAACCTTCTCTCCCGGCTGGCGAAAATGTTGCGTTTACACCTGTCGGCCATTACGCCAGATGCGAGTGCGCTGCAAGGTTTCCTGCCGTGGCTCAGTGCCGAAGAACAGTGCCTTGCCTGGTACCATGGAGAACGGTGGTTATGGGCTACGCGTAGCGCCTGGGGATCGTGTAGCACCGCTGACGCGCCCTCTGCATCACAGCTTGCCAGCACGCTTTCTTATTCCTCTGAGCAGGTGGTGCAGTGTACTGCGCAAGCTATCGCTACACCGCATCTGGATCCATGGTGTACGTTGAGTTTCCAGCAGCCACCGCTACCGGCGTGTAGTGACGCGTTTGCCGTGGCGCTGGGCCTGGCGCTAGGGGAGCGATAATCATGGCTGGCGCCGTCAATTTTCTGCCCTGGCGGCAACATCGTCGTCAGCGATGCCTGCGCTTCTGGACGCTTTGTTGCGCGGGTGCCGCGCTGAGCATTGCCGCTGTCGTGTTCTGCTTGCGGATGCAGCTTACTATCACCAGCGTTACTGCGCAGCGCTGGCAGCAGGGAGACGCTGCACTGGATAAAGCGCTGTTACAACGAGAAGCACAGTGGAAAGCATTTCAGGTAGCGCAGGCGCAGCGTCAGATCCGACAAAAACGACGCGCAACGACCCTGCGCTGGCAGCAGACATTATCTGCAATTGCGCAGCGTCTCCCGCCGCAGGCATGGCTTACCCGGCTAAATCTTCAGCATAAAACGCTGACCCTGACCGGACGCGCCTACACATTCACAGCCCTGAAAGCGGTGAATGCGCTCCTGCACACCATGCCCGGCTTTCGCCCTGGACTGCCCGGAAACGTGGGCCGCGACGAACAAGGCCGCTGGCAATTCAGCTACCCGCTGATTTGGGAGGAGACTGATGATGCTCCCCAGCCCTGAGCGCTGGTGTGCGCTTTCACCTGCACTCAGGGTCCTGTGCTGGCTCCTTTTTACCTTCATGATGGCTGTGCTGTCATGGGCATTCTGGCTGCATCCGCTCCGGCAATCCCTGACCATCCAGCAGGCGCAAAGTCACCTTCAGCGTCAGCAACTTGTTACACGCTGGCGTACTGTGTTGCCGCTGAAAGTTCCCCATGAACTGCCGAACGATGGCAATGCGCCGGCATCATTATTCTCGCCGCTGGATTTTCAGACGGCGGCGACCCGACTGATCGACTGGCAACCAGCAGCAAAAGGAGGAACGCTGGTGCTGGAGAGCGACTGGCAGCCGGTGCCTGACATTTTTGCCACGCTGGCGCAGCAGGACATGATGGTCACCGCATTCTCCCTGGAGCCATCTGGCGAACGGTTACGTTTTACGCTGCAACTGGAAAAAAACGATGAGTAATAAACGCCGGGCCTTATTGCTCATCGTGCTGCCGATGATCATGGCGATGCGCGATCCTTTTCTGCCGCCGGAAGATCGTTGCCAGACTGCACAGCTCGCACAGTGGCGTTATCAGGGCGTCATTGAACGAGCATCCGGACGAACAGGCCTGCTGCGCAATCCTCAGGGCGTGTGGCTCCGGGTGCAAACCGGCAGTTATTTACCCACAGGCTGGCAGGTAGTTCAGTTAACCCCGCAGGAATTAGTTATTGAAACCGGGGCAGGATGCGATCCCGCTCGCTGGTCATGGTCACGACAAGGAGAACAACATGAAAGCAGGGCTCGGCATTTTACTCCTCATAATAGTGCCGCTGGCGTGGGCACAAAAGCCGCAGCCGGTCACGCTGGTGGTGGATGACGTTCCGGTGGCACAGGTCCTGCAAACGCTGGCCGATCTGGAGCAGCAAAATCTGGTGATTGCCCCCGACGTTACCGGAACGCTGTCGCTGCGGCTGGTCAACGTGCCCTGGAAACAGGCATTACAGACCGTACTCAATAGCGCCGGGCTGGTTTCACAGCCGGAGGGCAGAGTAATGCACGTGCATTCGCAGGCATGGCAGGCCGCGCGTCTGACGCAGCAGGAAGCGATTCATCTTAAGCAGCAACAAAATCTGCCGCTCATCGGACACAGTATCGTGTTGCGGTATGCTGATGCAGAAGAACTGGCTAAAGCCGGCGCAAAGCTTCTCAGTGCACGCGGCATAATGACTGTCGATAAGCGCATGAACCGGCTGCTGCTTCGCGACAGTGCCGCTAACCTTGAGGCGCTAAAACAGTGGGCCGCGGAAATGGACTTGCCGGTAGCGCAGGTGGAGCTGGCTGCGCATATCGTGACAATCACCGAAAAAAGCCTGCGTGAGCTGGGGGTGAAATGGACCCTGGCAGAGGCGGCCAGCGCGCCAGGCGCAGGCAAAATAACCGGTCTTGGCACGGATTTATCCGTCAGTTCGGCCACATCACGCGCTGGTTTTAACATCGGACGCATCAACGGCAGGCTGCTGGAACTGGAGCTGTCAGCCCTGGAGCAAAAGCAGCAGCTGGATATTATCGCCAGCCCGCGGTTACTGGCCTCACATCTGCAGCCTGCCAGTATTAAGCAGGGGAGTGAAATTCCTTATCAGGTTTCCAGCGGAGAGAGCGGCGCGACGTCGGTGGAATTTAAGGAAGCTGTTTTGGGCATGGAAGTGACGCCAACCGTATTACAGCAGGATCGAATCCGTCTTAAGCTACATATCAGCCAGGATATGCCAGGTCAGGTGCTGCAACAGGCCGATGGCGAAGTGCTGACCATCGATAAACAAGAAATTGAAACGCAGGTTGAAGTGAAAAGTGGAGAAACCCTGGCATTAGGTGGCATTTTCTCACAAAAAAATAAATCGGCTCAGGATAGTGTCCCGCTACTTGGCGAGCTTCCCTGGGTCGGGCAACTTTTTCGTCATAATGGAAAAGACAATGAACGTCGGGAACTGGTAGTATTTATCACTCCACGTCTGGTTCTGTGAGCCTGAACACGATTTTTTGTGATGGCGCTTTTGTGTTAAATGAGCGTCAGGCGTTTGACGTGAGAGAGGATTTAGCATACAAGGAGTACCGATTTGAGAGTCTGTCTCGCGGCGTAAGTAGAAGTATGATTACCTCGACAAGGTGATTTATTCAGTTGCCAAACCCGTCAGAGTATTGAGATAATTTTTAGTCTGACTCTCGCTCTATCGCATAAAGAGGTTTCAGTTCATTTCCTGCACCGCTGGAAGTCTGCAAAGCAGGTTTATCATTAACGAATAGTCTTAGTAGTACCGAAAAAATGGCAGAGAAACGCAATATCTTTCTGGTTGGGCCTATGGGTGCCGGCAAAAGCACTATTGGGCGTCAGTTAGCTCAACAGCTTAATATGGAATTTTACGATTCAGACCACGAAATCGAGAAACGTACTGGCGCTGATGTAGGTTGGGTCTTCGATGTTGAAGGTGAAGAAGGTTTCCGCGATCGCGAAGAAAAAGTCATCAATGAACTGACTGAAAAGCAGGGCATCGTACTGGCAACAGGCGGCGGCTCGGTGAAATCACGTGAAACGCGTAATCGTCTCTCCGCTCGCGGTGTGGTGGTGTATCTCGAAACCACTATCGAAAAGCAGCTTGCCCGTACACAGCGAGACAAAAAACGTCCCCTGTTGCAGGTAGAAACGCCGCCGCGTGAAGTACTGGAAGCACTGGCGAATGAACGTAATCCACTGTACGAAGAAATTGCTGATGTAACCATTCGCACTGACGATCAGAGTGCTAAAGTGGTTGCAAACCAGATTATTCATATGCTGGAAAGCAATTGATTCTGGCTTAATACAGGCCAGCGAGTATAAGCAACTAAGGTAGACGTCGCGTTATGGAGAGGCTTACTGTTACCCTCGGGGAACGTAGTTACCCGATTACCATCGCGGCTGGTTTGTTTAACGATCCAGCTTCCTTTTTGCCGCTCAAATCAGGCGATCAGGTGATGCTGGTCACCAATGAAACGCTGGCTCCGCTATGGTTGGACAAAGTGAGTTCGTCCCTCCAGCAGGCGGGTGTTAACGTCGATAACGTAATCCTTCCCGATGGCGAGCAGTATAAAAGCCTGGCGGTAATGGATACGGTCTTTACTGCGCTACTGCAAAAACCGCACGGTCGCGATACGACGCTGGTTGCCCTTGGCGGCGGTGTTGTAGGCGATCTTACCGGTTTTGCTGCCGCCAGCTATCAGCGGGGCGTGCGTTTTATTCAGGTTCCCACCACGTTACTGTCGCAAGTTGACTCCTCCGTAGGCGGCAAAACGGCAGTCAATCATCCGCTCGGCAAAAATATGATTGGCGCTTTCTGGCAGCCGGCATCGGTGGTTGTCGATCTCGACTGTCTGAAAACGTTACCTGAGCGTGAGCTATCTTCCGGTCTGGCCGAGGTCATCAAGTACGGCATCATTCTTGATGGCGAATTTTTCTGCTGGCTGGAAAAGAATATTGATGCGCTGCTGACGCTTGATGAAAAGGCTATGGCTTACTGCATTCGTCGCTGCTGCGAAATCAAAGCAGAGGTCGTTGCGGCTGATGAGCGTGAGACGGGACTGCGTGCGCTACTCAATCTTGGACACACATTTGGTCATGCTATCGAAGCCGAGATGGGTTACGGTAACTGGCTGCATGGTGAGGCGGTATCTGCGGGTATGGTGATGGCCGCAAGAACGTCCGAGCGTCTGGGGCAATTCGACGCGCGGGATACGCAACGTATTATTACCCTGCTGGAACGGGCAGGTTTGCCGATCCACGGGCCGCGGGAAATGTCTGCTGAAGCTTATTTGCCGCACATGCTGCGCGACAAAAAAGTGCTGGCGGGCGAAATGCGTCTAATATTGCCGCTGGCGATAGGTAAAAGTGAAGTTCGTGGTGGCGTATCACATGATGTTGTGCTGAGTGCTATTGCTGATTGTGAGTAAGTGTAATAAATAAGAAGTGTCTGCCACGTTTTGCGTGGCGTTTTAACATCGGGCGATGTGCAATTGTAACAGGCATAAGCCTTTTAGTGGGGTGGTAAATGGATGAATTCAAACCAGAAGACGAGCTGAAACCCGATCCCAGCGATCGTCGTACTGGTCGTTCCCGGCAGTCTTCCGATCGTGATAATGAACAGCAGATCAATTTTGACGATGTGGAGCTTGATGCTGATGAACCTCGTTCAACGCGTGCAACGCGTCGGGCGCGTGAAGACGAAGAATATGCAGCGGACGATGAGGCTTTCGATGACGAAGAGCCGGTAGTAGAGCGCCGCCCGCGCAAGCGTAAAAAAGCGCCAGCAAGTAAACCTGCCTCCCGTCAGTATATTATGATGGGTGTCGGTATTGTTGTGCTATTACTGCTGATTGCAGGAATTGGTTCAGCGCTGAAATCACCGTCAAAGAATGAATCCTCTTCAACGGAAGAGAAGAATATCGCGCTTTCTGGCAATCAGGATACCGCTACTCAGCCGGCATCAGATCAGACGGCGAACACGGCCCCACAGGACGTTTCTTTACCGCCGATCTCCTCCACGCCAACGGAAGGTCAGGCTCCGGCGACGCCGGATAATCAACAGCGTGTTGAAGTGCAGGGTGATTTGAATAATGCTCTGACTCAGCAGCAGGGCCAGGTCGATAGCGCAGTGAACTCAACGCTGCCGACTGCACCGGCTACGGTTGCTGCTGTACGTAATGGTAATGCCCCACGTCAGGCCACTACTGGCGAATCAACGGAGCATCGTAACACCACTACGCGCCCAGAGCGTAAACAGGTTGTCATTGAGCCTAAACCGCAAAGCAAACCGCAGCAAACGGCCAGACAAACGGTCACCGAGCCGAAAACTGTTTCTCAGCCGAAGCGTACAGAAGCAACGGCTCCGGTGAAAGCGCCGACGGCTGAACCGAAAGCGACAGCGACCCGAACAGCACCGGAGACCACAACGCCAGCAGCTACCGCGCCGGCCACTTCTGCGCCAGTAGCAGCGTCTAAGCCAGCCGCAACGCCAGCACCTGCCGCGACCGCACCTGCCGCTACGGCAGGCGTGAAATCAACCGGCAATGTAGGTTCGCTGAAGTCTGCACCGTCTAACCACTACACCCTGCAACTTAGCAGTTCTTCTAGCTACGACAACCTGAACGGTTGGGCGAAGAAAGAAAATCTGAAAAGCTACGTGGTATATCAGACCAGCCGTAACGGGCAACCGTGGTATGTCCTGGTAAGTGGCGTTTACGCATCGAAAGAAGACGCTAAACGCGCGGTAACTGCACTGCCCGCTGATGTACAAGCGAAAAACCCGTGGGCAAAACCGCTGCATCAGGTTCAGGCCGATCTGAAGTAATGGTTGGGCATAGACAAAGCGCAGTATGCTGTCGGAGCGTTCTCCACAGCCGGAGAAAATGTAATCAGCCAGCATGAAAAAGAATCGCGCTTTTCTGAAATGGGCAGGGGGGAAGTTCTCCCTGCTCGAAGATATCAAAAAGCATTTGCCGCACGGCGAATGCCTGATTGAACCCTTTGTGGGTGCAGGGTCGGTGTTTTTAAACACCGACTTTTCACGTTATATCCTTTCGGATATCAATAGCGACCTGATAGATCTCTATAATACGGTGAAGACGCGGGCCGACGAATATGTGGCGGCCTCGCGAGACATGTTCTCCCCGGAGAATAATGTGGCAGAGAGTTATTATCAGTATCGCAACGAATTTAACCAGTGTCAGGATACGTTCCGACGGTCAGTGCTTTTTTTGTACCTGAATCGTCACGGATACAATGGGCTGTGCCGCTATAACCTGCGTGGTGAGTTCAATGTTCCCTTTGGTCGCTATAAAAAGCCTTATTTTCCACAGGCCGAGCTATATCATTTTGCTGAAAAAGCTCAGAACGCGACTTTCCTGTGCGAAACATTCGAATCCAGCATGGCTCGTGCGCATAATATTCATGATCCGGTGATCTATTGTGATCCTCCCTATGCGCCGCTTTCCGGCACAGCGAATTTTACCGCTTACCATACCAATAGTTTTAGTCTGCAACAGCAGGCCGATCTTGCCGTACTGGCAGAAGGTTTGGTAAATCGTCAAATCCCGGTGTTAATTTCCAACCATGAGACGGCGCTCACGCGCGAATGGTACAAGCTGGCGACGAAGACGACCGTGATTAAAGTGCGTCGCAGTATTAGCAGCAACGGCGGAACACGTAAGAAGGTGAACGAACTGCTGGCGTTATATCGTCCAGAGCTTGTTTTGCCTGATATCAAATAAACTTCAAGGAGATGCGGATGAGCCAGTACTTAATTGCCCCTTCGATTTTGTCAGCAGATTTTGCTCGCCTGGGCGAAGATACCGAAAAAGCGCTGGCGGCAGGCGCAGACGTTGTTCATTTTGATGTTATGGACAACCACTATGTACCTAACCTGACTATCGGGCCAATGGTACTTAAATCCTTACGCGATTATGGCATTAGCGCCCCAATTGACGTTCACCTGATGGTAAAACCAGTCGATCGTCTGATACCGGATTTTGCGGCAGCAGGTGCCAGCATTATTACTTTCCATCCAGAAGCGTCTGAGCACGTTGACCGTACTCTGCAACTGATCAAAGAACATGGCTGTAAAGCAGGGCTGGTGTTTAATCCGGCGACGTCGCTCAACTACCTTGATTACGTGATGGACAAGCTGGACGTGATCCTGCTGATGTCAGTGAATCCCGGCTTTGGTGGTCAATCGTTTATTCCTCAGACGCTGGACAAATTGCGCGAAGTTCGTCGCCGTATCGATGCCTCAGGCCTGGATATCCGCCTTGAAGTGGATGGCGGCGTGAAGGTCGACAATATTGCAGAGATTGCGGCGGCAGGCGCAGACATGTTCGTTGCCGGCTCGGCGATTTTTAACCAGCCCGATTACAAACAGGTTATCGATGAGATGCGTCGCGAACTGGCGCAGGTGAAGCATGGATAAGCTAAATGCGATTCAGGGCGTAGCATTCGATCTTGACGGCACGCTGGTAGACAGTGCACCAGGCCTGACGTCTGCTGTCGACAGCGCCCTGTACGCGCTCGAATTACCGCAGGCCGGTGAAGCGCGGGTTATTACGTGGATAGGTAATGGCGCCGACAAGCTGATGGAGCGTGCACTGACCTGGGCACGGCAGGAGCGCGCAGCGCAGCGTGCCGCCTCGGGCAAACCATCTGTTGAGGATGACGACATTCCTCAAGAGGAACAGGCCAGCGTTCTGCGCGCTTTGTTTAATCGTTACTATGCGCAATTTGCCGAAGAGGGCAGCTTTCTGTTCCCTGATGTTGCCGATACGTTAAATGCTCTGCATACCAACGGCCTGCCGCTGGCACTGGTGACTAATAAACCGACGCCGTTTGTTGCGCCGCTGCTGAACGCGCTGGGGATTGCCCACTATTTTACCGTCGTCATCGGCGGTGACGATGTACAGAATAAAAAGCCGCATCCGGAGCCGTTACTGCTGGTCGCCAGCCGACTGGGTATTACGCCACAGTCTCTGCTTTTTGTCGGGGATTCACGCAATGACATTCAGGCTGCCGCCGCGGCAGGTTGTCCCTCTGTCGGGCTGACCTACGGCTATAACTACGGCGAAGCGATTGCGTCGAGCTCACCAGACGTCATTTTTGATCGCTTCAATGAACTTCTGCCCGCTCTAGGGCTTTTGCACAGTGAAAACCAGGAATTAAAAACACATGACTAAGCCCATCGTCTTTAGTGGCGCACAGCCCTCAGGTGAATTGACTATTGGTAATTACATGGGTGCGCTGCGTCAATGGGTGAACATGCAGGATGACTATCACTGCATCTATTGCATCGTTGACCTCCATGCTATTACCGCACGACAGGATGCTGAAAAGCTGCGTAAAGCCACGCTGGATACGCTGGCGCTGTATCTGGCATGCGGTATCGATCCGGAAAAAAGCACTATTTTTGTTCAGTCTCATGTTTCTGAACACGCGCAACTTGGCTGGGCGCTGAACTGCTATACCTATTTTGGTGAGTTGAGCCGCATGACGCAGTTCAAAGACAAGTCTGCCCGCTATGCTGAAAACATTAATGCCGGCCTGTTTGATTATCCAGTGCTGATGGCGGCTGATATTTTACTTTATCAGACCAATCAGGTGCCGGTAGGTGAAGATCAGAAGCAGCATCTTGAGCTGAGTCGTGATATCGCCTCCCGTTTTAACGCGCTATATGGCGATGTCTTTAAAGTGCCGGAACCGTTTATTCCAAAATCAGGCGCACGCGTAATGTCGCTGCTCGATCCGACGAAGAAAATGTCCAAGTCGGACGATAACCGCAATAACGTTATCGGTCTGCTGGAAGATCCGAAATCCGTGGTGAAGAAAATCAAACGCGCGGTGACGGATTCCGAAGAGCCGCCGGTGGTACGCTATGACGTGCAGAATAAAGCGGGGGTATCAAACCTGCTGGATATTCTGGCTGGCGTGACGGGTCAGAGTATTGCTGAACTTGAGCAGCATTTTGAAGGCAAGATGTATGGCCATCTTAAGGGCGAAGTGGCCGAAGCCGTTTCAGGTATGCTGATCGGGTTGCAGGAGCGTTATTATCGTTTCCGCAATGACGAAACATTCCTGCAGAAAGTGATGAAAGAGGGTGCGGAGAAAGCCAGCGCACGCGCATCTGAGACGCTGAAAAAAGTGTATGAAGCTATCGGATTTGTTGCCAGACCGTGAAATAAATACAGCGTAAGTATTTTTCAGTAATAAAAAACCGGGAATGTCCCGGTTTTTTATTAGAGAGTAAATACGACTGTTACTGATTAGCCGCAGGGCCGCAGCCGCCAATAATTTTAGAGATAGAAATTGCCGGATGCAGCAGGTAATCGTAGCTACAGTTATTTTTTTTGTTTTCGATGTGACCCGTACATGCGGTCAGCGTTGCCAGGATCCCTGCAACAATGGCGATTTTTGCAAACTTAAACATATCAAAGTCCTTGTTGATGATATAACTACAGGAAGGAAATAATTTCATTTCGTATTGTTACGATATCAATTAAAGCAGGCTAACAATAGTCCTGATAAAGACTTTACTTTTTCTGAGGGTATGCGTTCAGGCGAGAATATTTTCGGCAATAAAAAGCCTGACATATATATTGCCAGGCTTTTATTCACTCTCATTATTTATATAAGAATATACTTCAGATACGGCTCGTCTTAATGATGTGAGAACCAGTTAAGCTTATCGCGCAGCGCAACAACATGGCCAATAATAATTAACGACGGGCTGGCAACCTGCCCGGCCAGCTCGCTCAGATCGGAAAGTACACCGCTAACCACGCGCTGTTTTAGCGCGGTCCCATTCTCGACCAGCGCAACCGGCATCGCGGCGGACATACCAAATTTAAGCAAGTTTTGCTGAATATGCGGGGCCTGACTCAGCCCCATGTAAAATACCAGCGTTTGCTTTTCAGCGGCCAGATTTTGCCAGTCCAGTTCACTGTCTGTTTTCAGGTGTCCGGTGACCAGCCGTACGCTTTGAGCATAATCGCGATGAGTCAAAGGAATACCGGCATACGCAGAGCAACCGGAGGCAGCGGTTATTCCCGGCACAACTGAGAAGGGAATATTCGCCTGACACAAAGTTTCCAGCTCCTCACCGCCGCGCCCGAAGATGAACGGATCGCCACCCTTAAGACGCACCACGCGTTTGCCTTTTTGCGCCTCGCGCAGGAGGATCTGGTTAATCTCTTCTTGCGGTACACAATGGTAGCCCGCACGTTTACCCACGAAGACCCGATCTGCATCGCGACGTACCAGATTCATAATCTCATCGGAAACCAGGCGGTCATAAACCACTATGTCCGCCTTCTGGATCTGTTGTAACCCCTTAAGCGTCAGCAGACCGGGATCGCCCGGGCCTGCACCCACCAGCACCACCTCGCCACGATGATCCAGCGGTTCATTCAGCAACTGTTCAGTGGTGGCATTTATTGCCTGACTGTCCTGGTTTGCCAGCGATTGCGCCAGCCTGTCGTTTACAAAGAATTTTTCCCAAAATCGACGACGTTCACTCATGGTCGCGAACTGTTTTTTCACTCGCGAGCGTAGCTGACCGGCATATTTCGCCACTTGTCCCAGATGCTGCGGTAACAGCGATTCCAGTTTTTCACGCAGCAGGCGCGCCAGGACGGGAGATGTGCCACCGGAGGAAACGGCCACCATCAGCGGTGAACGATCAATAATCGATGGCATAATAAAGCTGGCCTGTTTTGGTGCATCAACGACGTTACAGAAAATGCGTCGTGATTCAGCGGCATCGCTGACGCGCTGATTAACGTCAGCATCATCCGTTGCGGCAATCACCAGCCAGCGTTCATCCAGCAGCGTCTCAGTAAACTCACCCTCCGCCAGCGTCAACATTCCCGCCTTTTCCCAGATGATAAATTGCGGCACAAAGTTGAGTGCATTAACGGTAAGCTCTGCGCCTGCCTCCAGCAGCAGACGGGCTTTGCGTTCAGCGACATCACCACCGCCGACGAGCAGACAGGCGCGATGGCGTAATTGGCAGAAAATAGGCAAATGATCCACGGCGTTTCCTTATTTACTGGCTGACGGTTACTTGCGAGTGTGCTGTGGCAGGTGCGGGACGTTCAGCGCGCGGCGTAGCATACCAGTAACCCAGGCCCATAAATACGGCGCCAGAGAAAGTATTACCGAGCGTGACCCACAACAGGTTATGCCCGATACCTGAGAGGGTATAGGCCTCGCTATGATGACCAAACCAGGAGAGGGCAAACAGGGTCATATTAGCCACCGAGTGTTCGTAACCGGAGGCGATAAATGCCAGCAGGCACCACCAGATAGCGAGAAATTTCGCTGCACCTTCAGTACGGATTGCCATCCAGATAGCAAGGCATACCAGCCAGTTACACAATGCGCCTTTGAAAAATAGCACCGATGCCGGGGCAGCGGTTTTGGCCAGCGCAACAGTATGCACCAGACTGGTATCGGCCGGCAGCAGGCTCCCGCCACCCCAATGGTAAAATAACGCGACTAAAACAGAGCCGATTAAGTTGCCAAGCCAGGTTTGCGGCAGAATAGTCCACATCTGACGCTGGCTGATGGTGCCTGCTTTGACGCCGAGCGTCAAAAACATCGTATGGCCGGTAAAGAGCTCAGAGCCAGCAATAATTACCAGCGTGAGTGCGATGCCAAATGTGGCCCCCATCACCAGCGGGCGCACGGCAGGATCCAGCAAATTACCGAGGGTAAATATGAGGATAATCCCCAGCCCCACATAGGCACCCGCCATGGCCGAGCTTATCCAGAAGCCTAAAGGACTATGGCTGTTCAGGCGTGCGATGCGCGCAGCATTTGCCGCACACTTACTAATGGTGTCGGTAAACATATTGATTATCCTGAAATAGTTAAAAATAATAAGTGTGAAACAGCCCTCTCTCTGAGGGAGAGGGCAGCGGTGAGGAGGGACGTCTTACAGCCTGATTTGAATCTCGCCCTCTTTAACGCGCGTATCATAATGTTTGACCGACTGGCTTTCATCTTCCATACACAGCCCGTCACGCAGACGGAAGCGTTGTTTCTTCAGCGGGCTTGCCACCCACAAGTCCTGTTGATGTTCCGCAATCAGGCCGCGTGACAGTACGCTGGCGTTAAAAAAAGGGTCAATATTGCTGATAGCAAACACCTGGTCATCCGCGCGTGGACGGAAAATAGCAACCTGTTCCGATCCCGCTAGTGCGCAGACGCCGGTTGCGGGAATGATGTCATCAAGTTTGCAGATTGTATGCCACTGGCTCATGCGGTCTCCTCCACCAGGGTTACCGGAATACGCTCATATGGGGTGGCCGGGCGATGCTGTTCGCGTTCTGGTACCACCTGGACGTTCGGGTCGCGCTGGTCGCTATTGATAAAGTGTTTAAAACGAACCTGCGCTGCCGGGGTGTTTACCGTCTGCGTCCATTCGCAGATCACCGCCTCACGCAGGCGGGCCATTTCCGCCTCAAGCTGCTGATTAATGTTGAGCTTGTCGTCAATAATCACACTGCGTAAATAGTCGATGCCACCTTCAAGGCTTTCCAGCCAGGAGGCAGTACGGGTCAGCTTATCGGCAGTGCGGATGTAGAACATCATGAAACGGTCGAGATAGTTCAGCAGCGTTTCGCGATCAAGATCGGCCGCCAGCAGATCCGCATGACGTGGTTTCATCCCGCCGTTGCCGCAGACATACAGGTTCCAGCCTTTTTCAGTAGCGATAATGCCTACGTCTTTACCCTGCGCTTCTGCGCATTCGCGGGTACAGCCGGAAACGCCAAATTTCATTTTGTGCGGGGTGCGAATACCTTTATAACGATTTTCCAGCTCAACGCCGAAACCCACGCTGTCGCCAACGCCGTAACGGCACCAGGTGCTGCCGACGCAGGTTTTAGCCATGCGCAGCGCTTTCGCGTATGCATGACCCGTTTCAAAGCCCGCCTCGATTAGCTGACGCCAGATTTCCGGCAGATCGTCTTTCTGCGCGCCGAACAGGCCAATACGCTGTGAACCGGTAATTTTGGTATACAGGTTATATTCGCGCGCGATCCGCCCCACTTCCATCAGGCCTTCCGGGGTAATTTCGCCGCCGGCGGAGCGTGGGATCACCGAATAAGTGCCGTCTTTCTGGATGTTGGCGAGGAAGTTGTCGTTCGTATCCTGCAAAGAGGTATGCTCCGGTTGCAGAATATAGTCATTCCAGCACGAGGCCAGAAGCGATCCGACCGTCGGTTTACATACTTCACAGCCGTAGCCTTTACCGTACTTCTTCAGCAGTTCATCAAACGACGTGATCCCTTCAACGCGGATCAGGTGGTATAGCTCCTGACGGGAAAACGCAAAGTGTTCGCACAGATTATGGTTTACTTCGATACCCTGTTTCGCCAGCTCTGCATTCAGAACCTGAGTCACCAGTGGAATACATCCCCCGCAGCCGGTACCGGCTTTGGTTTCTGCTTTCAGCGCCGCAACGGTGTGGCAGCCCTTATTGATCGCGGAAATTAGCATGCCTTTGGTCACGTCAAAACAGGAGCAAATTTGCGCGCTGTCCGGCAGTTTATCGACGCCGATTGACGGTTTACCGCCTGACGCGTGCGCCGGAAGAATTAGCGCATCCGGATTTTCCGGCAATTCGATGGCGTTGAGTACCAGCTGAAGCAGGTTGCCGAAATCGCTGGTATCGCCAACCAGTACTGCACCAAGCAGCGTTTTGTTATCCGGGCTGACAATAAGCCGTTTGTAAACTTCTTTATTCTCATCAAGATAGACGTAGCTACGTGCACCCGGCGTGCGGCCATGGGCGTCACCAATACCCCCCACGTCCACGCCCAGTAATTTCAGTTTGGCGCTAAGGTCAGCGCCTTCAAACTGATTCGCTTTACCGAGGATATGATCCACGGCCACCTGGGCCATTTTGTAGCCCGGCGCAACCAGACCATATACGCGGTTAGTCCAGCTGGCACATTCACCGATAGCATAAATATCCGGATCGGAAGTCTGGCAGGTATCGTTGATAATGATGCCGCCGCGCTGACCTGTTGCCAGTCCGCACTGGGTCGCCAGTTTGTCACGCGGACGAATACCGGTTGAAAAAACAATAAAATCGACTTCCAGAGCGCTGCCGTCGGTAAAGCGCATGGTTTTACGTGCTTCAACGCCTTCCTGCACGATCTCCTGAGTGTTTTTACTGGTATGAACCCGTACACCCATGCTTTCGATCTTCCGGCGAAGCTGTTCGCCGCCCATCTGATCGAGCTGTTCTGCCATCAGCATTGGCGCAAACTCGATAACGTGTGTTTCGACGCCAAGGTTTTTTAGCGCGCCAGCCGCTTCCAGACCCAGTAAACCACCGCCGACAACGGCGCCGCGTTTACTGCGGCGGGCGCAGGATTCGATAGCATTCAGATCTTCAATGGTCCGGTAAACAAAGCAGTCCTGCGTTTCCGAGCCTTTAATGGGGGGGATCCACGGATAAGAGCCGGTAGCCATGATCAGCTTGTCGTAAAATACGCTACGCCCGGCGCTCGAATGGATCACTTTTTCCTGGCGGTTAATGGTGATGGCTCGTTCGCCAATCAGCACGTTAATGCCATGTTTTTCATAAAAGCCTTCGCGAACCAGCGAAAGTTCTTCAGCGGTATGATGTGAAAAATAAGATGACAGGTGGACGCGGTCGTAGGCGATGCGGGGTTCTTCACAGAAAACGGTAATGTCGAACTGCTCCGCCGGGGCTTTATCAAGAAGATCTTCAATAAAGCGATGGCCGACCATGCCATTACCAATAATTGCGAGTCTGACTTTGCTCATTTTTGCCTCGATTTCTATTCTAATACGTCTACCTTAACGATTCAGCAACTGCACTTATTGATATAAATCAAATTCGCTCATCACTACCCCTTAATGAGTAGATGATTGATTTGACAGTATTTTTATAAGTTACGGAAAAGCCTGGCTTTTCCATTTTGATTAATTTACAGGCAAAGTGTAGGGTTTTTAGACAATGGCGGCTACTCCCCTGGCTAACAGGAAGTACACATTTGGAGGGGGAGAAATAAAACCCCTTTTCAGTGTGAAAAGGGGTGAGCGAGATTACGCTTTGGGAGCAACAGAATGCTGGCGATGACGGGAAACAAAACCCAGCGCCACGCACATGACGAATACTACCGCATAAAGGCCGTTAGCGGTCAGTAGCGCCGCCTGAGGACCGCTGCGCGCAACGATAGGGCCAGTGACGATAAATGTCAGCATGGTACCGATGGTGCCGCAGGTCAGAATGAAGTTAACCAGTTTTGGCGAAGGCAGTTTAGTTTGCTGCGAGCCAAGGGTAATGATGGTGGTGTAGATGGCGCTGGAGAAGAAACCGAGCGACAGAATAAACCATGCCATATGTTCGGGCTGGGCTTTGATGAAGAAATACATCAGGAGCGTCGCCAGAGCTGCAAGAACCACCAGGATACGCTGCAGATCGAAGAAGCGCAGAACAAAGCTGAATACCCACATACCCACCATGTAGGACATCCAGAAATCGCTTACCAGCTTGCTGCCGTCATTGAGGTTCATTCCCAGGGCTTTCGCATATTCGGGCACCCAGGAGATGAAACCAAGTTGGCCGAGGATGTAGCACAGGGCGGCAATAGAAAGGAACAGCACACCAATACCCCATTTTTCACGGGTTACCGGCTGGCTCTCTTTCGGTGCATGTTTACCCAGTGCCGGAAATTCGCAGCCAAAAGTCAGGATAAAAATAGCGACGTAGACCAGGCCGATACAGGCATAGACCCAGTACCATTCAATGCTCCGCGCCAGCAAATAAGCTGCAACCATCGGGAATATCATACCTGCCATACTGAAGAAAGAGTCAGTAAACAGCAGACGTGAACCGCGCTGGCGGCCTTCGTACATCTGTGTAACGAGGAATGTCCCGATAGACATGGTGATCCCGCTTACCAGTCCAAGGACAAACATGGCGGCCGAGAACAACGCAAGGCTGTGACTGAGCATCAGTCCGGCCACGGCGACGACCATGAGTAAAAAGCCGAAACGCAGCTGCGTTTTCAGCGGCACGATTTCCATCAGCCAGGCGTTCAGGAAAATTGAAATCAATATTCCCGCGTTAAGAAAGGTGAAGGTGTTACTCATGCTGGAAACGGGCAGGTTAAAATAGCTGGCGATATCGCCCATCACCACCCCGGTGACGATCACTAACGCACCTGTAAGGGCGTAAGAGAAGAAGCTTATCCATGTGAGCTTAATTCGATTGCTGTTAGTCATGACTGGCCTGTGAATAAATATGTAAAGCGCATTGACTTTGCGCCGGGCGAGTAGATTTTATGCAATTGAGTGATGCATTTAAATGTTTATTACAAAAAGTTTGCATGGATACATTCGTTATCGTGATGTTACTCACACTATATCGGCGCTTATCGATAGAAGAGCGGCCGTTACAACTGTTTCAGCAGCGTAAAATTAAGTAAAAGGCTGGCCTGGGGGGGAAAGCCTCTTTAGAATCAAGCCACTTGCTTTCGTTGCTGCTCCCCGTTAAGGAAATCACATGCTCAAAACCACTCTGGCTGCGGTTGTTACCGTCTTCACCCTCTCCGTTCTCTCTCCGGCCGCGCTGGCTGCAAAGGGCGACCCGCACGTATTATTGACCACGTCGGCGGGAAATATTGAACTGGAGCTGGATAGCCAGAAAGCGCCTGTTTCGGTTAAAAACTTTGTCGATTACGTTAACAGCGGTTTCTATAACAACACCACCTTTCACCGTGTGATCCCGGGCTTTATGGTGCAGGGCGGCGGCTTTAATGAGCAGATGCAGCAGAAAAAACCGAATCCGCCGATCAAAAACGAAGCTGACAATGGTTTGCGCAACACCCGTGGAACCGTTGCTATGGCGCGTACTGCCGACAAAGATAGCGCGACCAGCCAGTTCTTTATTAACGTTGCAGACAACGCTTTCCTCGATCATGGCCAGCGCGATTTTGGCTATGCCGTCTTTGCTAAGGTCGTAAAAGGAATGGATGTTGCGGATAAAATTTCTCAGGCCCAGTCGCACGATGTTGGACCTTATCAGAACGTACCGACCAAACCGATTGTGATCCTGTCGGCGAAAGTTCTACCGTAATCGTCTCTGACGCGGATCGCCCGATCCGCGTCGCGTCCCTGCGTAACCCGAAAATGATGCTTATACTTGAAGCACATAAGGGCACACTTCAGGGAGGTCAGTATGAAAAAGCTCACTGACAAGCAAAAAACCCGTCTCTGGGAAAATCTACGTAATGAAAATTTTCAGGCCAGCCGCCGACTTGAAGGCGTCGATATTCCGCTGCAGTCGCTGACCGCTGAAGATGCAATGGCCCGTCTCGACGAACTCAGGAGGCACCATGAGCGATAAATTCGGTGACGGGCGCGATCCTTATCTTTATCCCGGCATAAATGTGCTGCGCAATCGACTCGGCATTCGCCAGGAAAAACGTCTGGAAGAGGCGGCTTACGAACTGACCGCGCTCCGCGCGGCGACAATCGATCTCGGCCCGCAGACCCGCGGCTTACCGCACCTGTGCGCTATTCATCGCCAGCTTTATCAGGATATTTTTGACTGGGCAGGTCAGCTACGAGAAATTGATATCTATAAGGACGATACCCGTTTTTGTAATTTTCAGTATATCGAAAATGAAGGTAATGCCCTGATGCAGGCCCTTGAAGAGGAAGAGTACCTCGCCGGGCTGGAGAAAGAAGCCTTTATTGCCCGCCTGGCACACTATTATTGCGAAATTAACGTCCTGCATCCCTTCCGTCTCGGTAACGGTCTGGCACAGCGCATTTTCTTCGAGCAGCTGGCCATTCATGCGGGTTACCTGCTCGACTGGCGCAGCATTGACGTTGAGGCCTGGCGGCAGGCGAATCAACGCGGTGCGATGGGCGATCTCGCTCCGCTACAAGCTATTTTTGCTGATGTGGTAAGCGAGGCATAAAGCTTATTAAGACTTCGCACGGTCTGACAGTTGCCGGGCCGTGCGAGTCTGTGAACCCTAATTCCAGTATGACCCGCAATTTGTTAACCTGTCCGCCTCATCCCTTAGCGTTATAAACTATGCTGCTGCTCATCGATAACTACGACTCTTTCACCTGGAACTTATTTCAATATTTCAGCGAGCTGGGCGCGGATGTGCTGGTTCGTCGCAATGACGACATAACCCTGGCAGATATCGCCGGGCTTAATCCGCATAAAATTGTGATCTCTCCCGGACCGTGTACGCCGGATGACGCAGGCATTTCGCTGGATGTTATTCGCCAGTATGCGGGAAAGCGGCCGGTTCTTGGCGTTTGCCTTGGGCATCAGGCTATCGCCCAGGCCTTTGGCGCGACTATCGTCAGGGCTGCTAAAGTGATGCACGGTAAAACATCGCCAGTAAGTCATAACGGCGGCGGCGTCTTTCACGCGCTAAATAATCCCCTAACCGTCACTCGCTATCATTCGTTGGTCATTGATCCGCCGACGCTGCCAGAATGCTTTGAGGTAACCGCCTGGAGCGACACACAGGAAATTATGGCTATCCGCCACCGGGAATGGGATCTGGAAGGAGTACAGTTTCACCCGGAAAGTATTCTTAGCGAGCAGGGGCATCAACTGCTGGCTAATTTTCTGCATCGCTGATTTATAGTTGCCTTTAATTGATTTTTTATGCATATTTTGTGATTATATTATCACATTCGCTTTTGCATAAAGAAGGGTGGGCACGACATGGCAACTGAACAACCGGCAATAACACGCGCAACGTTTGATGACGTTATCCTGCCGATTTATGCACCGGCTGAGTTTATTCCGGTTAAAGGATCAGGGAGCCGGGTATGGGATCAGCAGGGGACAGAGTACATTGATTTTGCTGGTGGCATTGCCGTTACCGCGCTGGGGCACTGCCATCCGGCGCTGGTTGATGCGCTAAAAGCGCAGGGTGAAATGTTGTGGCACACCAGTAACGTATTTACTAACGAGCCGGCACTGCGTCTGGGACGTAAGATTGTTGAGGCCACGTTCGCCGAGCGCGTAGTATTTATGAACTCCGGCACCGAAGCTAATGAAACCGCCTTCAAGCTGGCGCGGCACTATGCCTGCGTTCGCCACAGTCCTTATAAAACGAAGATTATTGCCTTTCATAACGCGTTTCATGGACGTTCACTATTTACCGTCTCTGTCGGTGGTCAGCCAAAATATTCCGACGGCTTTGGACCAAAACCGGCAGATATCATTCATGTTCCATTCAAT
Source organism: Klebsiella sp. RIT-PI-d (assembly GCF_001187865.1). NCBI lineage: Bacteria > Pseudomonadati > Pseudomonadota > Gammaproteobacteria > Enterobacterales > Enterobacteriaceae > Klebsiella > Klebsiella sp. RIT-PI-d. The sequence continues at coordinate 30,447 of NZ_LGIT01000004.1, read as the reverse complement.
GATTTACACGCGGTGAAAGCGGTAATGGACGATCATACCTGCGCCGTGGTCGTTGAGCCTATCCAGGGAGAGGGTGGCGTAACGGCGGCAACGCCGGAATTCCTGCAGGGGCTGCGTGAGCTGTGCGATCAGCATCAGGCGCTACTGGTATTTGATGAAGTTCAGTGCGGCATGGGGCGTACCGGCGATTTGTTTGCGTATATGCAGTATGGCGTGACGCCGGACATTCTTACCAGTGCTAAAGCACTGGGCGGCGGCTTCCCAATTAGCGCGATGCTTACCACCCATGAAATTGCCAGCGCCTTTCATGCCGGATCGCACGGCTCGACCTACGGCGGCAATCCGCTGGCCTGCGCCGTGGCAGGGGCCGCATTCGATATCATTAATACGCCTGAGGTGCTGAGCGGCGTTAATGTTAAACGTCAGCGCTTTGTTAATCACCTTCAGCAGATCAATGAAAAATACGCGCTGTTCAGCGACATTCGCGGCATGGGGCTATTAATCGGCGCTGAATTACAAACCCAGCTCAAGGGCCGCGCGCGTGATTTCCTCACTGCTGCCGCTGAAGAGGGCCTGATGGTGCTTAATGCCGGACCGGACGTGCTGCGTTTCGCCCCTTCGCTAGTGGTGGAAGAGGCCGATATTGATGAAGGCATGAAACGGTTTGCACAGGCGGTCGCTAACGTCCTCAACCGTTAGCGCGGCCGAATTTTTTGTTCAGCCAGCTTCCATGATGCGGGCGCTGACGCCATGCTACCGATGAAATAGTATGCATGGTGTTCAGATGGCCGATAATGCGCTCAAGGTGGCGCTCCATGGTGCTTAACGGTCCATGGAGCGCACCGCCGTCCGGCGCTTGCAGAATATTCACATCACCCGTGCTTCCCGGACCTTCCGATTCCAGCCGCTGCTGACAGCGCTGCAGGGCAATTTCACAGGACTGCAGATACTGTACCGCCAGATCCGGCGTCAGCATATTATGCTCCCGCGCCAGCGTGGTCATCGCATTAATGTGCTCGACGATAAACTGACTGTGGGTGACCCACAGCTTCATATCTGCCAGATACTGCGAGTTAAAGCCAGGCTCCTGCATCGCCTGATTTAATGAGTTGAACAGGGTGTTATGCGCCTGGTTTACGCGCATACGCTGATACGCGAGTGTCGGGGCCTGCGGATCGTTGCTTAAAATCAGACGCAGTGCATCCTGGTCGGCTTCCAGCGCTGCCCACGCGTTCTGACGTAACAGACCACTTTGCCACTGCGGCCATAGCCAGACCATACCGCCAAAGGCGATAAGACAGCCGAGCGCGGTATCAATCATACGCGGCAGAATAAACTGCTCGCCGTTAAGGTTAATCAGCTGAAGGGTATATACGGCCGTTACGGTGAAACCGATCGTCGCCCAGCCATAATTTTTTCGCAGGATCAGATAGCTAATCAGGGTGATCAACAGCATTGCACAAAGCGTATAACCGTCAGGCACCTTCAGGTGCAGCGTTACGCCTGCAATCACCAGCCCTACCAGCGTGCCAAGCGCACGATGAAGAATACGCACCCGCGTTGCACCATAGCCGTTTTGCGTCACGAACATGATGGTCATCAGCACCCAGTAGGGTTTAGTGAGATGTAAAACGCTGCCTGCCAGGCTGGCGATACTGAGCATCACGCTAATTCGGGCGGCGGTGCGTAAGGCAGGCGACTTGAATGAGAGGTAGCTTTTGAGCGCCGACCACAGCGGTGGACGACGCTGACGATCGGCCATCAGATCGCGCGGGTAGAGTGGGCGAAGCGTACGCAGCACGCGGGCGATGCGGCTAAAATGCCAGGTGCAAAACTGGCCGACCGGATTATCCGGATTCTGGCGGGCAATTTTTTCCAGCGCCTCAAGCTGCTTGTCCATCGTAAAACGGCCAGAGTAATGATGATAAAGGATATCATCTGCCATCACGCGTAAGCGGGCGGCAATGGTCCGGGCATTCCAGCGGATCACGGCTTCAGCATGACTCTGTTCCACCAGCTTTTGCACCTCTTCCGGCTGGTGGAGGCTAACCGAAATATGCTCCTGTAAATCCAGCGCCATCTGGAACATCCAGCGCAGACGCTTGTAGTTTTCGTGTTTTTTTTCCGACAGCATATACAGCTGCTGATAGCACTGGGTAATTAAATCCACCGTTTTCTGCTGACGTACCAACAGCGGGGGCAGCGCCTTTTCCGGCGCGGTATGCTGGGTCAACAGGCTGTATTTTGCTTCACAATAGTCTGCCAGCTGGCGATAGAGCAGACTTAATGATTCCCGCAACGGCTGTTCGCGCCATAGCCAGAACCAGAACCAGTTAAAGAGTCCATACCAGAGCGTGCCCATGGCATACAGCAGCATTGGCTGCCAGACAGGCACAGAACCGGCAAGGCTCAGGGTAAAGATGGCTGCAATTAAGGATGCCGGAAGCAGGCGGGCATGAAGCGGGCCGATTTCCGCTGTCACGCCGAGTACCATTGCCAGCGCGGTCAGCACCAGCGGCAGCGGCGCACCCTGCGCCAGCAGAAGCTGAACCGCCAGACTACTGCCCGCGAACATCGCGCCGCCGATCGTCAGCCGCTTAAAAAAGCGCTTATGCGGCGTATCAAGACCGGCAATATTACAGCAGGCGGGAACGAGGGAAAAAAGCAGGCCGTACTGAAGCTGGCCGAGCAACAGGCCGATAGCCACGGGCAAACAGAGCACCAGCGTTTGCCGAAGTGCGTAGTTTATTTCCGGGTGATAAATCAGCCTGCGCCACATAGCGATAACAGCATCGGCGCATTACTGGGAATGCGCCGCGTGTCGACTCTAGCGGGTGCCGTAAACGACGATAGTTTTACCGTGCGCGGAGATCAGGCTCTGATCTTCCAGCATTTTCAGGATACGTCCCACCGTTTCGCGAGAGCAGCCTACGATCTGGCCGATCTCCTGACGGGTGATTTTGATTTGCATACCGTCCGGGTGCGTCATGGCATCTGGCTGTTTAGCCAGGTTAAGCAGCGTCTGCGCAATACGGCCGGTCACGTCGAGGAAGGCGAGGTTGCCCACTTTTTCGGATGTCACCTGTAAACGACGCGCCATTTGTGAAGAAAGGCGCATCAGGATGTCCGGATTTACCTGGATCAGCTGACGGAATTTTTTGTAGGAGATTTCCGCAACTTCACAGGCGGTTTTTGCACGTACCCAGGCACTACGTTCCTGACCTTCTTCGAAAAGGCCCAGTTCACCGATAAAATCGCCCTGGTTGAGATAAGAAAGGATCATTTCTTTCCCTTCTTCATCCTTAATGAGCACTGCCACCGAGCCTTTGACGATGTAATACAGCGTCTCTGCTTTTTCACCCTGGTGAATTAGCGTGCTCTTTGATGGGTACTTATGAATGTGGCAATGAGACAAGAACCATTCGAGAGTCGGGTCTGTTTGTGGTTTGCCAAGCACCATGCGCGATTATCCTCTGTTATAAGCTATCTCCGGCGGCGAAAGGGTACTGCCTCCGGGTTGCAATCGTGTTTGTCCCTCAGCGAGGAAGTTGACTGTCGGTATGTTCCGCAGCCAAATCTAATTCCTTTGCATACATGCGTCAAAGTCAATGTATCACTGCGGTATCTGATCTGTTTTAACATAGCTTTTGCCGCCTGTCTCCTGGTGTCTCGCTTCAGCATGACGCAGGTCGTCTTCCGTTGCGAGAATTGTTATGTGCGCGTAATCTGTGGAGAAAATTTCAACGCTGGAGTGGATGTTATGCAAGCACGCGTCAAGTGGGTCGAGGGGTTAACGTTTTTAGGTGAGTCGGCTTCCGGGCATCAGGTGTTAATGGATGGTAACTCTGGTGATAAAGCGCCCAGCCCGATGGAAATGGTGCTGATGGCCGCAGGTGGATGTAGCGCGATCGATGTGGTGTCTATCCTGCAAAAAGGGCGTCAGGACGTCACAAATTGCGAGGTTAAACTGACCTCTGAGCGCCGGGAAGAAGCGCCGCGTCTGTTCACGCATATCAATTTGCATTTTATCGTCACGGGTAACGATCTGAAAGATGCGGCCGTCTCGCGCGCCGTCGATCTCTCTGCCGAGAAATATTGTTCTGTAGCGCTTATGCTGGGTAAAGCCGTCAATATCACCCATTCATACGAAGTGATTGCCGCATAATAATCTTGCCCGATAAGCCTTTGCTGTCGGGCACTTGCGCACCTTTTACTCAATTGTCTTACCTTCCATCAGACGCTGAACCAGCGGCAGCATGATCAGCTCCATTGCCAGGCCCATTTTCCCGCCCGGCACCACTAATGTATTAATGTGAGAAATAAACGAACCCTGAAGCATGGCCAGCAACCAGGGATAGTCGATCCCTTCCAGATTACGAAAGTGAATAACCACGAAACTTTCGTCCAGCGAGGGAATGCTTTTTGCCGCAAATGGGTTGGAGGTGTCGACGGTGGGTACGCGCTGGAAGTTAATATGGGTCCGGGAAAATTGGGGGGTAATAAAATTAATATAGTCATCCATTGAGCGAACCACGGAGTCCATGACGGCTTCGCGTGAATGGCCGCGCTCGCCGGTGTCGCGAATTAATTTTTGTATCCACTCCAGGTTCACAATCGGCACTACGCCAACCAGTAAATCGACATGACGCGCGACGTCATGCTGGGGGGTGACAACGCCGCCGTGCAAACCTTCGTAAAATAATACGTCGGTCGGCTCCGGCAGCGGTTGCCAGGGGGTAAACGTTCCTGGCACCTGATCCCACGGTACGGCTTCATCGTACGTATGCAAATATTTGCGCGCCTGACCGGTTCCCGACTGTCCATATTCAATAAATGTCTGCTCCAGCAGATTGAAGTCATTCGCCTCCGGGCCAAAATAGCTGATATGCCGTCCGGCATCCCGGGCTTTGCGAATGGCCATGTCCATTTCCGGGCGAGTATAGCGATGAAAGCTATCGCCTTCGACTTCCGCTGCATGCAGATTAAGCTGGGCAAAAATCTTGCGAAACGCGAGACTGGTCGTCGTGGTCCCCGCGCCGCTGGACCCTGTTACCGCAATCACTGGATGTTTGGCAGACATAGCAACTCCCTGAAGAATCAGTAAATTAGCCGCGGAACTGCGTGCGAGGCATGATATTGACCGTCTCATGCAGTTCTGACCACACCAGTACGGCTTCGCCTGTCTGGAGCTGGTGTTTAACGTCGGCGACTTTTTGCTCAAGTGAACGCTCATGTTCACCATAATCAGTACCTTCACGCAAGACAAAGCTTTCGATCAGGCTATAGAGAGTATCTGGGTCGAGATCCTGCCAGGGAATAATCACCTTAAGCTCCGAGGTATGTAGTTAGCCAGTCGGGTATGCGTTTTTCCAGCCACATTTCCGGATGTCGCAGCGTACCGCCCACGAATCCGACATGACCACCGTGTTCGGTGAGCTGATACTCGACCTGCGGCGGTAGCGTGCCTGGCTCAGGAATAACGTGATGATCCATAAACGGATCATCTTTAGCATGAATGATAAGCGTCGGTTTAGCTATCTGACTGAGCAACGGCATCGCGCTGCACTTACGATAATAGTCGATAGCGTCGGTAAAGCCGTGAATGCGCGCCGTAATTAAATCGTCAAACTCGCGCAAACGTCGTACCTGCTTTAATTGTGCCAGCTCGATTGGCAGAGTGCCGGGAAAGGCTTTCAGCTTGCGCGTTGCATTGCCCTTCAGCAGATTAAGCAAATAGCGCTGATACACCCGGGAGAAGCCTTTTTCCATATGATAACTACAGGCTTCCAGTACAAAAGGAGCAGAGACGATAGCGGCGGCATTCAGCGGTGCGTTATCGCCTTCTTTGGCCAGCAGGCAGGCGAGCATATTCCCCCCCAGCGAGTAGCCAACCGCCGCAGTGGGCGCATTGCCAAATTCGCGCTTCAGCCAGTGTAAAAACCAGGTACCGTCTTCAGTTTCACCTGAGTGATAAATGCGGTTAAGCCGATTCGGCTCGCCGCTACAGCCGCGAAAATGCATGACCACCCCAAGCCAGCCACGGGCTTTTGCAGCATGGATCAGACCATGTGCGTAAGGACTGTGCAGGCTGCCTTCAAGCCCGTGAAAAACCACCAGCCTGGGTTTATGCCTGGCCTGATGGGGATCTTCGCTCCACGCCAGATCGATAAAATCACCATCCGGCAGATCCAGGCGCTGCCAGACCGGCGTAAATTGAACCCGACGGCGCAGCAGGCGCGGCAGCATGGTTTGCAGATGGGGATTCCGCGCCCCGGGCATGGGGCGAAAAAAATGCGAATCGTGGTGCCCGACAGGCGATTGTTCAGATGAAATGTGAGCCATGACTGAGGATAAATTAAGAAAGTTGCGCCGTAATATAACCTGTAATCATGATTACAGTTTATTCATTTAAGGGGCGATTCCTTGCTCGGCCAGCAGATTACGCGAAAAAAGATGAATATCCACGCCGGGCTTGCGTCGCCATAGCCGGGCTTTACGCGCGCCGGTCGCGATGCTCTCGCCGGTTTCTTCCAGCATTCCCGATGCTTCAATACGCCGGATCAGACTTTTGCGCTGGATCGGTTGCCCAAGAATAATTTCTGTTGCCTCCTGGAGTTGCGCATGAGTAAAGACCTCAGGCAAGCAGTAAACCGGCAGCAACGAATATTTGGTTTTTTGACGCAGGCGATGCAGGGCAATCTGCACAATGTTGGCATGATCAAACGCCAGTGCATAATCAGTAAGCCGCTGCACCGGAAGCCATTTAGCTTCGCTGACGCTGTCGATATGCGGTGCGCAGTCCACCCACGATATCAGTGCAAACCAGCCGATCGTCAGACTCCAGCCGCGCGGATCGCGATCCGGGCCGGAAAACGTTTGCAGCTCCTCCAGCCAGGAAGGCGATACGCCGGTCTTTTCGGTAAGTTTGCGCAGCGCGGTATCGCGGGTAGAGCCATCGTGCTTCAGGTCAATGAAGCCGCCCGGCAGTCCCCAGCGTCCCTGATGTGGCTGACTGGCACGCTCTACCAGCAATACGCAAAGTTCGCCCTGATGTAGCGTAAACAGTACGCTATCCACAGTCACCAGCGGCGATGGAAAACGGCTGGCATCGTAGTTTTTCAGATATTCCGCTTCTGTCGTCATTAACTGTCGCCACTCTCAGTTACAGGGGACTCTAGTTTACCAGTCCGGCTGTGCACAAAAAACACGCTTTTTTTATTTTCAATATCAGCCAGTTATCGCTATTTTATGATTTTGGTTAAAAAATAGCTTGTACTATTTGTGTCTTAGAGACATTATTAAATTGTCTTAGGGACAATAACTGGCTGAGAGGGCAAAGAAATGGCAATGAGATTGCAGTTATTTATCGATAATCAGGACGTTGCTTTAACCACCGGCGTTTTTCCTGATGGCGCGGTCTGGCTGAAAGTCACGGGTGAATTGCCTGCCAGCGCCCATTTAATGCGTATTCGCGCCGCAGCCCTGTGCGACATGAATGATTTTATGTTGCTGGCTCAGTTAGTTGATGCTGTACGCCATACTACCGATGTTCTGGTTAGCCATCTTGAACTTCCCTGGCTGCCGTGGGCGCGTCAGGATCGCCATATGGTGGCCGGCGACAGCTTCGCATTGAAAGTTTTTGCCCGGCAACTCAATCTGCTCGGGTTCGATAAAGTCAAAGTGCTTGACCCGCACAGCGACGCGGCAGCGGCAGCCATCGACAATTTTATTACTGTCCCGCAAGACGCGTGCCTGCTGCACAGTCGGACGCTGGCACGTCAATTTCAGCAGCAGGCCCTGATGCTGGTCGCTCCCGATGCCGGTGCGCTGAAGAAAATTGATGCGGTGGCCAGAGCGGCAGGGACCGCCGACTATGCGGTATTAACCAAAAAACGCGATGTCGCGAGCGGCAATCTGACGGGTTTTGCACTGGTCTCCGGGGACGTAAAAGGACGGGATCTGCTGATTGTCGATGATTTATGCGATGCCGGCGGGACATTTATCGGCTCTGCCAGCGTTTTGCGCGAAGCAGGAGCACGCAGCGTTAGCCTGTACGTTACGCACGGTATCTTTTCTAAGGGGGTAGAAAATTTGCTTTCAAACGGCATAGATGCGCTTTATACCACGACCTCTTTGGCATCGCCTGCGCTGGCCCATCCGAATCTTGAACTGATTGATATTAACGATATCTACGCGGCTTAATGGAGAAAACATGATGAAAATGAACCCTATTCTGGCTATCGACGGCTATAAAGTGTCGCACCGTGTTCAGTATCCGCAGGGCACCACTAAAGTCTATTCCAACTTTACACCGCGTAGCGATCGTTTCTTTCAGTCTCCGCTTGCCGACGGCAAACTGGTGTTCTTCGGCTTACAGGGCTTTATGCAATGGTTTTTGGTCGATCTGTTTAATGACGCGTTTTTCGCCCGCCCGGAAGACGACGTGGTGAATGAATACAAGCAGATTATGGATAGCTATCTGGGACGCGATGCCGTTGCCGTCGACCATATCCGCACGCTGCACCGGACAGGCTACCTTCCGTTACACATCAAAGCGCTGGATGAAGGCAGCAAAGTGCCTATGAAAGTGCCGGTATTGACGATTACCAATACTCGCGAGGATGCGTTCTGGCTGGTTAACTACCTGGAGACAGTACTCTCTGCCGAGCTGTGGAAAGCCTCTACCAATGCCACCATCGCCCACCACTATCGTAAAATTTGTGCGACGTGGGCGGATAAGACCTGTAGCGATCTTTCGCATCTGGATTTTCAGTGCCACGATTTCTCTTTTCGCGGCATGGCAGGCTTACAGGACACCATGCAGGCAGGCGGTGGTCATCTGCTCAGTTTTAAAGGCACCGACAGTATTCCTTCTATTCTGTATGCGCGTGATTACTATACCGATGGCGAAGAATATTTTATCGGCGCCAGTATTCCGGCCACCGAACACAGCGTGATGTGTATGGGCCAGCATGAAGGCGAAATTGAAACGTTCCGTCGTTTAATTGTCGATCTTTACCCGCAGGGATTTGTGTCGATTGTTTCAGACACCTGGGATTACTGGCGCGTATTGACTGAATATACCCGGGAATTGAAAGCGTCGATTATGAACCGTGAAGGGCGTGTGGTATTTCGTCCGGACAGTGGCGATCCGGTCGACATTTTGTGCGGGACCGGAGCGGACGATGATACGCGCGCGGATCGTAGCCCGGAAGAGAAAGGATCCGTTGAAGTGCTGTGGGAGATTTTTGGCGGTACGGTAAATGACAAAGGATATAAAGTTCTCGATCCGCATGTCGGTTTAATTTATGGCGATTCAATTACTCTTGAGCGAGCCAATACGATCCTGCGTCGTCTGGAAGCGAAAGGCTTTGCCAGCTCGAATGTGGTATTTGGCATTGGTTCATTTACCTATCAGTACAACACCCGCGATACCTTCGGTTTTGCGATGAAAGCCACGTGGGGCCAGGTTAATGGCGAAGGGCGCACGATCTTCAAAGAGCCTAAAACTGATAACGGTATGAAACGCTCCGCCCGCGGTCTGCTCCGCGTTGAGCGCGATGCCCAGGGCGAACTGGTGCTTCACGATGAACAGACCTGGGCGCAGGAGCAGGAAGGCGAGCTTAAAACCCGTTTCCTGGATGGTAAACTTCTCAACCGCGAGCATTTCGAGCAAATCCGCCAGCGTCTTGCCGCGCAAGATTAACCCCCTGTCTGATATGCCGGGTGGCGGTTGCGCCTTGCCCGGCTGTTTAATCAGCAAGTTCATATTATTGTCATCTGCAATGACAATAATATGTTCCAGTAAATTCTTCTAAAGCGATCAAATTGATCCCCGTCAAACATCACTCACTATAATCATTACTCTCAGGCTAATGATTCTGTCCTCTGCTTAATTGATGCATTTCTCACCAACGTTCACACTCTCTACAGTGTTAAGCCAATCAAACTGATTAGCTGAATCAGGAGGTTAATAATGTTATCTGGACAAACGCCAGCACGAGTCTGGAACACGCGCCGCACCGAGAAACAGCGGCGTCTGGCTTCCGTACCGGTGCAGGGCAAGGTACTGCCGACCGCAGACCTGGCCGCCATGCTTGAAAAACTGATCGCACCGGGCGATCGCGTCGTACTCGAAGGTAACAACCAGAAGCAGGCTGATTTCTTATCCCGCATGCTGGCTGAGGTAAACCCTGACGTTGTGCACGATCTGCATATGATCATGCCGAGCGTTGGACGCAGTGAACACCTGGACATTTTTGAAAAAGGGATCGCCCGTAAGCTGGACTTCTCTTTCTCGGGTACGCAAAGCCTGCGTATTTCGCAGCTGCTGGAAGATGGCCAGCTGGAAATCGGTGCCATCCATACTTATATCGAATTGTATTCCCGCCTGTATGTTGACCTTTCGCCAAATGTTGCGCTGATTGCCGGTTTTAAAGCCGACCGCAAAGGTAACCTTTACACCGGAGCCAGTACCGAAGATACCCCGGCGCTGGTTGAAGCCGCCGCGTTCCATGACGGTATTGTTATTGCTCAGGTTAATGAACTGGTGGATGACGAATGCGATCTGCCGCGCGTCGATATTCCTGGCTCATGGATCGACTACGTCGTCGTTGCTGACAAGCCGTTCTTTATCGAGCCGCTGTTTACCCGCGATCCGCGCCTGATTAAACAAGAACATATTCTGATGGCGATGATGGCGATTAAAGGCATCTACGCGGAGCATCAGGTGCAGTCGCTGAACCACGGTATCGGTTTTAATACCGCTGCCATTGAGCTGCTGCTGCCGACCTACGGCGAACAGCTCGGTTTGAAAGGCAAAATCTGTAAACACTGGACGCTGAACCCGCATCCGACGCTGATCCCGGCAATTGAAAGCGGCTGGGTGGAAAGCGTGCACTGCTTCGGCGGCGAGCTGGGGATGGAAGAGTACATTCGCGCTCGTCCTGATGTGTTCTTTACCGGGGCTGATGGCTCCATGCGTTCTAACCGTGCGTTCTGCCAGCTGGCAGGCCAGTACGCGGTGGATATGTTTATCGGCTCCACATTACAGGTTGATGGTTACGCTAACTCTTCAACGGTAACGCGTGGTCGTCTCTCCGGCTTCGGCGGTGCGCCGAATATGGGTCACGATCCGCACGGTCGTCGCCATGCTACGCCTGCCTGGCTGAACATGATTACCGAGCCTGACCCACTGCAGCGGGGTAAAAAACTGGTTGTACAGATGGTGGAAACCTTCCAGGCCGGTGTTAAGCCTACCTTCGTAGAAAAACTCGATGCGGTCGACGTGGCTAAATCGTCCGGAATGCCGCTGGCACCGGTCATGATTTACGGCGATGACGTGACTCACGTGTTGACCGAAGAGGGTATTGCTTACCTTTATCGGGCCGAGAGTCTTGAAGAGCGCCGGGCGATGGTTGCGGCAGTGGCCGGGATCACCGATATCGGTCTGGGCGTTGATGCTAAACGCGTTGCCGCGCTGCGCCAGAGTGGAAAAGTGGTCTACCCGGAAGATATTGGCATTCGTCGTACCGATGCCACCCGTTCGCTGCTGGCGGCCGGGAGCGTCTCGGAACTGGTTGAATGGTCCGGCGGTCTCTACAACCCACCTGCAAAATTCCGGAGCTGGTAATGAAACGTCTGCCCCAGATTCAGGTTGAAGGCGGTGCGGAATGGCTGGCGCGAACCGCCACGCAGTGTCTGATTGACGAAGCACGATTAAGCCCGAAACCCGGTCTGGTGGACAGTCGGGGGAACGGCGCGCACCACGATCTCACGCTTGCACTGATGGAGCGTTCCGCGCATAGCCTGACCTCTACGTTTCAGGCGCTGGCGCAACAAAGCTGGCGACGTCCGGCGGATATTGCACTTAGACAAACCATAGGGCGACTTGGTCGCGCAGGCGAGCAGCAGATGATGGCCGCGACGCAAGGCGTAAATACCCACCGCGGCGCGATTTGGGCGCTGGGGCTGCTGGTGAGCGCCGTGGCGATGCACGGTGGCGTGGGTACCGCGCAACAGGTCGCCAGTACCGCTGCGGATCTGGCAAAACTGCCGGATGAGGCGGCACCGAAAGCCTTTAGTAAAGGGCTTCGCGCGACCCATCGTTATCGGGTACCCGGGGCGCGTGAAGAGGCGCAGCAGGCGTTTCCTCACGTAGTGCAGCGTGCGTTACCGCAGCTTCGTCAGAGTCGATTGAACGGCAGTAATGAAACGAATGCTCGTCTGGATGCGCTGATGGCCATCATGACCTCATTGACCGACACCTGCGTACTTTCTCGCGCCGGAATGGAGGGGCTTGATGCCATGCAGCTTGGCGCACGCGCCGTGTTGAAAGCGGGCGGAAGCGCGCATCCGGCAGGACAGCTGGCGCTGGCGATGTTAGACCGCCACATGCTGGCCCTTAACGCATCGCCAGGCGGTGCGGCAGATCTGCTTGCTGCCACCCTGTTTCTCGATCGTATCGAATCGCCCTATACACAAAGTAATTCGAGTTGCAGGAAGGCGGCAAGAGAGTGAATCCCCAGGAGCGTACATGAGTACGTGACTGGGGTGAACGAGCGTAGCCAACGCATCTGTAACTTGAAGTACAACGTGTATATTTAAAGCATTAAGAGGATGTTATGGAACATATTACGTTAACCGTACCGGCCAGCCGTACCTTACACGGTAAATCGCTGGCAGGCGTTGTTGGCTCCGGAGATATGGAGGTGTTATTCACCGCCGACCAGGGCCAGACGTTAACCATTGATATCACCACTTCTGTCGATAACAGCCGTAGCCGCTGGGAAGCGTTGTTCAGCCGTTTACAAACGGTCAGCACGCTGCCTGCAGGCAAACTAACGATCCACGATTTCGGCGCAACGCCCGGCGTGGCGCGCATCCGTATCGAACAGGTTTTTGAAGAGGTGAGCTATGCGTGACGATCGCAGTTTTATCGAATTAAAAGCGCGCCAGCGCGCACAAGCGTTGCTGGATGACGGCAGCTACCGCGAACTGCTCGACCCGTTCGAAGGCATCATGTCGCCGTGGCTGGGCGCACAGGGGATTGTTCCTCAGGCCGACGATGGCATGGTCGTGGCGAAAGGCACGATCAACGGTAAACCCGCTGTGGTCGTGGCGATTGAAGGCGCTTTCCAGGGCGGCAGTATGGGCGAAGTGTCCGGTGCCAAAATGGCAGCGGCGCTTGAACTGGCAGCAGAAGACAACCGCAACGGTATTCCGACGCAGGCGGTTTTATGTCTCGAAACCGGTGGCGTACGTTTACAAGAAGCTAACCTCGGTCTTGCGGCCATCGCTGATATTCACGCGGCCATTGTTGACCTGCGTCGTTACACGCCTGTAGTCGGGATCGTCGCCGGAACCGTAGGCTGCTTCGGCGGGATGTCTATTGCCGCCGCGCTGTGCAGCTATCTGATTGTGACCCGCGAAGCGCGTCTGGGTCTGAACGGTCCGCAGGTTATCGAACAGGAAGCCGGGATTGAAGAGTATGACTCCCGCGACCGTCCGTTTATCTGGAGCATGACCGGGGGTGAAGTGCGCTATCAAAGCGGGCTGGTGGATGCCTTAGTCGTCGACGGCATCAATGCGGTGAAAGAGGCCATGAATGACGCCATCGCAAAAGGCGTTCCGGCTAAACACCGTACCGATAACTATGACGATTATTTAACGCGTCTGACCCGCTTCGACACCCGCAATCAGGCCGATGCCGAACAAATCAAAACGCTTTTCGCCCGGGAGGTGAAATGATGAGCAACTCAACACATCGCGGCGAAGTATGGCTAAAAACGCTGGCGCCGAATGCAAAACGTCTGGAAGGTCTTTGCCCGTCAGTGCAGGCCGCTGATGGCGAACTGAATGGCGAAACCGTGCGTTTCATCGCCGTGGTTCCCGATGCCAATAACCATTTCCCGCGCGCCGCTGGCGGTGAAGTCGGTCTGCTCGAAGGCTGGACGCTGGCAAAAGTGGTTTCTGAAACCATCGCTGCTGATGCCGATAAAGCCGTCAAACGTCCGATTGTGGCGGTTATTGATGTACCAAGCCAGGCATACGGCCGTCGTGAAGAAGGTTTTGGGATCCATCAGGCGCTGGCGGGTGCCGCCGCCGCGTACGCTAATGCACGTCTGGCAGGGCATCCGGTCATCGGCCTTATCGTCGGTAAAGCGATGTCCGGTGCATTTCTGGCGCACGGTTATCAGGCCAACCGTCTGATCGCCTTTAACGACAAAGGCGTACTGATCCATGCGATGGGGAAAGAATCCGCCGCGCGTATCACGCTGCGCTCCGTAGAGTCACTGGAAAAACTGGCCGCGACGATCCCGCCGATGGCCTATGACATTGATAACTACGCCACGCTGGGGCTGCTTGCGGATCTGCTGGACATCACTAACCCGGATGCCCCGACTACAACCGATCTGGAGCAGGTGACCACCACGCTGCAACAGGCCATTAATGACGCGCGTCAGGACCCTACGCTTAAAAACCGTTTGGGTGCCGATAACCGTCGCAGCTCTGCTCTGGTACGTGAACGTATGCGAGCAAGCTGGTAAGTAAGCGAGACCTGCCGGATTGCCTGCCGTTGAGCAGGCAAGCGAAAAATAATAATCATCGCGCCAGTACTAAACACACATTCTTCTGCCGACTCAGGGAACGGTCGCCGGAAGAATGCCGTGATTTTTCTTTTAAACTACAGGTGATTTATGACTTACGTGATCGTTCATGCTCTTGCACCGATTTTCCTGATTATGCTGCTGGGGTTCTGGGCCGGAAAGGCCAAAATGGTAGACAACAAGAACGTTTCCCTGCTGAACATTTTTGTAATGGATTTTGCACTGCCAGCGGCGCTGTTCAGCGCCACGGTGCAAACGCCGTGGACGGGAATTGTGGCGCAGTCGCCGCTGGTTCTGGTACTGACGCTGGCCATGTGGATCACTTATGCCGCAATTTATTTCCTCGCCACCAGCGTATTTAAAAAATCGTCGCAGGATGCTGCGGTACTGACTTTGACGGTTGCGCTGCCAAACTATGCTGCGCTCGGTCTGCCGATTCTGGGTAGCGTGCTGGGTGAAGGTCCGTCTACGTCACTTTCTGTTGCCGTCTCAATTGCCTGCGGTTCCGTGCTGATGACGCCGTTCTGCCTGCTGATCCTCGAGCGCGAAAAAGCGCGTAGCGAGGGCGGCAATACCGGTTCTACGCTGTCAATGCTGCCGGTGCTGATGTGGCGTTCAATCAAGAAGCCGATCGTCATGGGGCCGCTGCTGGGGGTGATCCTTTCGGCTATCGGTATCAAGATGCCCGAGCTGTTACTGGCGGCAATTAAACCGCTGGGTCTGGCTGCCACGGCTGCAGCGCTGTTCCTGACCGGGGTTATCCTGTCTGCGCGTAAACTGAAAATCAACACTATGGTCATTACCTCGACCATTGCGAAGCTGCTGATCCAACCCGCGATTGCCTGGGGTCTGGTGCTGGCATTTGGTCTGCATGGTTCAGTGGCCATTACGGCAATTCTGATGATCGCGCTGTCTGCCGGTTTCTTCGGCGTGGTATTCGGTAACCGCTTTGGTGTGCAGTCGCCGGATGCAGAAGCCGTACTGCTGCTCAGTTCTGTATTGTGTATCCTGTCGCTGCCGCTGTTTATCTCGCTGACTTCAGGAATGTAATCATGACTTCAACATCACGCCCGCACGAGCTTATCTGGCTGACCACCCGAAACGCACTGGAAGATATTACAGAATCGTGGGTGGATGACGTCTGGCATACCGGTTTGCCGGTTGTGGTGCGGCGCGATGTTGATGTTCAGGGACGTATTCCCGCAGGCGTGCGCGGAATGCGTCGCGACCAGCGTGCGGCGGGCTGGGTAAACCCTGGCGATGTTGTACGCAGCATTGCGCCAGAAGATCTGGTCAATCCGCAGACCTTAATACGTTCACCGTTTATCTCGCAGCCGCCGGTGCAGGTCGCGCTTCAGCTTGCGCAGCAGGCATGGCCGTGGCAGTGGGGAATTACGGGCAGCGTGGCGTATGCGCTGGCGACCGGTATCCCGGTTATCCATGCTCAAAGCGATTTGGATCTGCTGATCCGGGCACCACAACAGCTGCCACGCCAGCAACTGGAACGCTGGCAGCAACAATTAACGACAGTCCTTTGCCGTGCGGACACCCAGGTCGAGACGCCCAACGGCGGTTTCGCGCTGGCGGAGTGGTTACGCGACGGCAAAGTATTGCTGAAAACCAGCCGGGGGCCGCTTCTGGTTCGCGACCCGTGGCACAGGGAGGGATCATGAAAATTCTGTTTACCTTTCCGGGGCAGGGGACACAGCGTCCCGGTATGCTACAACAGCTTCCCGGCGATGAAATGGCGCAGGCGCACGCGGTGTTAGGCGACGAAGCCCTGACGCTCGATTCGCCAGAGGCACTGCGTCATACCCGGGCGGTCCAGCTTGCGCTGTTAATTTGCGGCGTAGCCTGGGGGCGAGAGTTGCAGCGGCGCGGTATCGAGCCGGATATTGTCAGCGGCCTGTCTATCGGCGCGTATCCAGCTGCGGTAGTCGCGGGCGCGCTGGATTTTGCCGACGCGCTAAGACTGGTGGCGCTGCGTGGTGATGTCATGGAGCAGGCCTACCCTCACGGCTACGGCCTGACGGCCATCATGGGGCTAACGCTGAGCCAGGTGGAAGCCCTGACCGAAGGCAGCGGGACCTATATTGCTAATCTGAATGCCGAAACGCAAATCGTGATTGCCGGGAGCGATGAAGCGATGGCCGATGTTGCGAAGCGTGCGCTTGCGAAAGGGGCCAACAAAGTACATCGTCTGGCGGTCAGCGTGCCCTCACACTGCGCGCTATTAGCGGAACCCGCGCAGAAGTTAGTGGCGGCGTTTGCGGGTGTGACCCTTGCTCGCCCGCGCTGCGCCTATCTTAGCGGCAGTACCGGACGCGTATTATGGCAGCCGGAAAAAATCGCGGATGATTTGGCGATGAACATGGCCCGCACGGTACGCTGGCAGGAAGCGGTCATTGCTGCCAATGAACGCGAATCCCGGCTGGCTATCGAAATGCCGCCAGGCGGGGTATTAACCTGTCTTACCCGGCAGGCTGCCTGGGAGGGCGATTCGATTTCGCTGGAGCGTAGCGGTATTGAGGTCGCGGTACACCTGGCAAACCGTCTGCAAGTGCAGAGCTAATACCCGGCATTGCGGCGCCAGGGATTACCTTCTGACACCGCAGCCATTTACCCCGACTCCTGTAGACTTCTGGCATACATTCGGCCCTCTGCGGCCAGCGCTAACAGACCGGGGTCCAGCTCGCGATTGCGGGCAAAGACAATGGCGATAAGCTGCTGCATCTGGTAGGGCTGCGACAATTTTTGCAGTTTCACCGACCCTTCATACATTTTCTTCATACGGCCAGGCATTAACGTGAAGCCGACGCCCGCCTGCACCAGACTGAGCATAGAAAAAATATCATTCACCCGGGTCACGATTTCTGGCTCAAAACCGGCGATATGAAACGCGTCCTGAAAGCCCACGTAAGTGGCAAAACCTTCCGCCAGCGAGACAAATTTCTGGTCGCTGTAATCGCGTAGATCGGCAAGCGTAGACGTATCCAGCGAGGCGCTGGCAGGGGCTGCAAGGTAAATATCATCATGAAATAGCGGCAGGACTTCCAGGCTATTACGATCAATATCGCTTTCAGAAATAGAGATCAGGATCGCATCAAGCATGCCATCTTCCAGCATCCGCAGCAGCGCCGCATTGGAGCCCATCGTCAAATCCATTTCCAGCTCCGGACGCCGCAGTTTCATGCCCATAATCAGGCGCGGAACGGTTTCCAGCGTCAGCGAGTAGAGCGTGCCCACCCGCAGGCGTCCCTGCCCGACACCTGCGGTTTTACGCGTTTCTTCCAGCCCTCGCGCCATAAGCTGCGTCACTTCCTGACAGTATTCCAGCAGCGTCAACGCTGCCGGAAGCGCGATCAGATTACGGCCTTTGTGAATAAATAGCGGACAGCGTACATTCTCTTCCAGCGTATGCAGAGCACGATGGACGCTGACGCCGCTGAGCGCCAGCGCCTCGGCAGTACGGGCGATAGTGCCTTTCTCCATAAACGTCATGAAGATAGCGAGCTTGCGAAAGGTAATGTCGCTGGAGATACTCGGGATCATGGCTATCCGCTCCGGATGATAAAAATTATTCGCCCTGGGTCATGGCTTCCAGCTGTTCATGCGCGTCCAGCCAGGCCATCTCGCACGCTTCAAGGCCTGATTTTGCGCTGGCCTGCTGCTGCAAACAGGCCGTCAGCTCGGCTTTACGGCTCTGATCGTATAGTCCGCTATCACCCAGCATCTCTTCGGCTTTCGCCAGTTGAGCGTTGAGTTTTTCCATCTCTTTTTCCAGACGGGCGATCTCTTTACGCAGAGGCTGGGTCAGCGTACGTAATTCCGCATCGCGACGCTTCTGATCTTTACGCGACTGCGCGCTGTTGGCGTTGTCTTTAGTCGTGTCCTCCGGCTGGCTCTCCTGCTTCTGCACGTCACTTAGCCATTTCTGATAATCTTCCAGATCGCCATCAAAAGGTTCAACTTTGCCGTCGTGCACCAGATACAGATCGTCGGTAGTGGAACGCAGCAAATGCCGGTCGTGCGACACGACAACCAGCGCGCCTTCAAACTCAATCAGCGCTTCGGTCAGGGCCTGGCGCATGTCAAGATCGAGGTGGTTGGTCGGTTCATCAAGCAGCAGCAGATTTGGCCGCTGCCAGACAATCAATGCCAGTACCAGCCGCGCCTTTTCGCCGCCGGAGAAACGTCTGGTTTCCTCGGTGACTTTATCACCCCGAAAGCCGAAACCACCAAGATAATCACGCAGTTTCTGTTCCAGCTCCTGCGGTGCAAGGCGTGCCATATGCTGTAATGGCGACTCGTCGGCGCGCAAAAACTCGAGCTGATGCTGGGCGAAGTATCCCAGTTTGATCCCTTTCGCCAGACCAATTTCTCCGCTGGTGGGATCAAGTTCACCGGCCAGCAGTTTAATCAGCGTTGATTTACCCGCGCCATTACGCCCCAGAAGACCAATGCGCGAACCGGGAACCAGGTTGAGCTTAATAGAATCAAGGATGGTGCGCTCACCGTAGCCTGCGCTGACTTTCTCCATTTTTAACAGTGGATTAGGCAGGCTCTCCGGCAGGCGGAAACTAAAATGGAAGGGGTTATCGACATGTGCCGGGGCGATAAGCTCCATTCGTTCCAGCATCTTCACGCGGCTTTGCGCCTGTTTTGCCTTGCTGGCTTTCGCCTTGAAGCGATCGATAAAGCTTTGCAGATGCGCCACGCGCTGCTGCTGGCCTTCGTAGGTTGCCTGCTGTTGGGCAAGGCGCGTGGCACGCTGGCGTTCAAATGAGCTGTAGTTGCCGGTGTATTCAAACATCGACTGCTGCTCAATATGAATAATTTTGTCCACTACCGGGTCGAGAAAATCGCGGTCGTGGGAAATCAGGATCAGCGTCCCCTGATAACTTTTCAGCCAGCGCTCCAGCCAGATCACCGCATCCAGATCGAGGTGGTTGGTCGGTTCATCAAGCAGCAGTAAATCGGAGCGACAAATTAGCGCCTGCGCGAGGTTGAGACGCATACGCCAGCCGCCGGAAAAATCGCTTACCGGACGATCAAGCTGTTCGCTGCTAAAACCCAGCCCGTGCAGCAGACTGGACGCGCGCGAGCGGATGGTCCAGGCGTCGACGGCGTCCAGTTTACCGTGAATGGTCGCTATCGCGTGGCCATCGTTGGCATCATTTGCGGCCTGTAACTGGACTTCGAGCTGGCGAAATTCCCGATCTCCGTCGATAACATAATCCAGCGCGGGTTGTTGTAGCGCAGGCGTTTCCTGATTGACCCACGCCAGCTGCCAGTTGCCCGGGAAGGTAAAACTTCCGGCATCGGCGCTCAGTTCATTTTTAAGCAGGGCCAGCAGTGTGGATTTACCACAGCCGTTTTTACCCACCAGGCCCACTTTTTGGCCTGGATTAATGGTGGCCGTAGCGTTATCCAGCAGGACATGCACACCGCGGCGAATTTGTAACGAGGAGAAAACAATCATAAGGTGCCGTATGTTCAGACTATGTTAATTTGTCATTATGATAATGTAGGTTGCTGGCAAAATGCCGCACCGGGCCGCAATGGTAGCCCATAATGAAGACGATAGACAAAATCATTCTGGTCGCAATGTGGCCTGAACGAGACAGAACGACAAACCCGGGAGGGGAATGATGTCGCAGACAGCGAAAGTCCTGCTGCTGTATGCCCATCCGGAATCACAGGACTCGGTAGCCAACCGGGTTCTGCTTAAACCGGCCACGCAGCTGCAAAATGTTACTGTGCACGATCTTTATGCACATTATCCCGATTTTTTTATCGATATTCCGCGCGAACAGGCGCTGCTGCTTGAGCACGATGTCATCGTGTTTCAGCACCCGCTTTATACCTATAGCTGTCCGGCACTGCTTAAAGAGTGGCTTGATCGGGTATTAAGCCGCGGATTTTCCAGCGGACCGGGTGGAAACCAGCTGGCGGGAAAGTACTGGCGAAGTGTAATAACGACCGGCGAGCCAGAAAGCGCTTACCGGCATGACGCGCTCAATCGTTATCCGATGAGCGATATTTTACGCCCTTTTGAGTTAACCGCAGCGATGTGCCGTATGCACTGGCTTAATCCTATGATTGTTTACTGGGCAAGACGGCAAACGCCGGTTGAGCTGGCAAGCCAGGCCAACGCTTACGCAGAATGGCTGGCATCACCTGTTATTCATGGAGGTCAGTAATGGAAGGTTCCGATCTGTTACTGGCGGGTGTCCTGTTTCTCTTTGCGGCGGTGGTCGCTGTACCGCTGGCGGCACGTTTAGGCATTGGCGCGGTACTGGGGTATTTGCTGGCAGGCATTGCCATTGGCCCATGGGGGCTGGGATTTATCAGCGACGTCGACGAGATCCTGCATTTCTCCGAGCTGGGCGTGGTGTTCCTGATGTTTATCATCGGGCTGGAACTGAACCCCGGTAAACTCTGGCAGCTACGGCGCTCGATTTTTGGCGTTGGCGCGGCGCAGGTCATCTTCAGCGCAGCAATACTTGGCGGGTTGCTGATGCTGACCGACTTCTCATGGCAAGCGGCGGTTGTCGGCGGTATTGGCCTTGCGATGTCCTCAACGGCGATGGCGCTCCAGTTGATGCGCGAAAAGGGCATGAATCGCAGCGAGTCCGGACAACTTGGGTTTTCGGTACTGCTGTTTCAGGATTTAGCGGTGATCCCGGCGCTGGCGATGGTGCCTCTGCTGGCAGGCTCCGGCGACGATCATTTTGACTGGATCAAAATCGGCATGAAAGTGCTGGCGTTTGCCGGGATGCTGATTGGTGGACGCTACCTGCTGCGGCCGGTTTTTCGCTTTATCGCCGCATCTGGCGTACGTGAAGTCTTTACCGCCGCCACGCTGCTGCTGGTGCTGGGATCGGCGCTGTTTATGGATGCGCTGGGATTGTCGATGGCGCTCGGCACCTTTATCGCCGGGATACTGCTGGCGGAAAGCGAATATCGTCACGAGCTTGAATCCTCTATCGAACCGTTTAAAGGTCTGCTGCTGGGACTGTTCTTTATCTCAGTTGGCATGGCGCTCAACCTTGGCGTACTTTATACGCATCTCCTGTGGGTGGTGTTCAGCGTATTCGCGCTGGTCGCCGTCAAAATGATGGTGCTGTATTTACTGGCACGCATTTACGGCCTGCGTAGCTCCGAGCGCGTGCAGTTTGCTGGCGTACTCAGTCAGGGCGGGGAGTTTGCTTTTGTTCTGTTCTCTACGGCATCGTCACAAAAACTGTTCCAGAACGATCAGATGGCGCTGCTGCTGGTTACGGTTACGTTGTCGATGATGACCACGCCGCTATTGATGAAAGTCATTGATAAACGGCTATCGCGCCAGTTTAACGGCCCGGATGATGAGGACGAAAAACCGTGGGTCGATGATGATAAACCGCAGGTTATTATCGTTGGATTCGGTCGCTTTGGTCAGGTTATTGGCCGTTTACTGATGGCCAACAAAATGCGCATTACGGTTCTGGAGCGTGATATCAGCGCGGTCGGCCTGATGCGTAAATATGGTTACAAAGTGTATTATGGCGATGCCACGCAGGTGGATTTATTGCACGCGGCGGGCGCGGCGCAGGCGCAATCCATTGTCATCACCTGTAACGAGCCGGAAGACACCATGAAACTGGTGGAAATTTGTCAGCAGCATTTTCCGCAGCTGCACATTATGGCCCGCGCGCGCGGTCGTGTTGAGGCTCATGAATTGCTCCAGGCGGGCGTAACGCAGTTCTCGCGTGAGACGTTTTCCAGTGCGCTGGAGTTAGGCCGTAAGGCGTTAATTTCACTGGGTGTTCATCCGCATCAGGCGCATCGCGCCCAGCTTCATTTCCGCCGCCTGGATATGCGTATGTTGCGCGAGCTAATGCCAGTTCATACCGATACGGTGCAGATTTCGCGCGTCCAGGAAGCACGACGTGAACTGGAGGAGATCTTCCAGCGCGAAATGCATCTGGAACGCCACCAGCTTGACGGCTGGGATGAATTTGATCAGGAGTAAATGATGTCAGTCCGTAAACGTTTTATTGCAGGCGCAAAATGTCCCTCCTGTCAGGCTCAGGATACGCTGGCGATGTGGCGGGAAAATAATATTGATATCGTTGAATGTGTTAAATGTGGTCACCAGATGCGTGAAGTCGATAAAGACGCCCGCGATCATGTTCGCAAAGAAGAGCAGGTGATCGGTATTTTTCATCCGGACTAGCGAGATCGGGCAGCTTTTTTTACGCTAAGGGGTACACAGGTGCAGAATTCCGCTACAATCTGCGCCACTATTCTTTCCTTGCTCAGGAGATATCATGAAAGTAGCAAAAGACCTGGTGGTCAGCCTGGCCTATCAGGTACGTACAGAAGACGGTGTATTGGTTGATGAATCTCCGGTAAGCGCGCCGCTGGATTATCTGCATGGTCACGGCTCCCTGATTTCAGGCCTGGAAAATGCCCTGGACGGTCATGAGCCAGGCGACAAATTTGACGTTGCTGTTGAAGCGAATGACGCTTACGGCCAGTACGATGAAAACCTGGTACAGCGCGTTCCTAAGGACGTCTTTATGGGCGTTGACGAACTGCAGGTCGGTATGCGTTTCCTGGCAGAAACCGATCAGGGCCCGGTACCGGTTGAAATCACTGGCGTTGAAGACGATCACGTTGTCGTTGACGGTAATCACATGCTGGCAGGTCAGAACCTGAAGTTCAGCGTAGAAGTGGTTGCTATTCGTGAAGCAACGGCTGAAGAGCTGGAGCACGGTCACGTACACGGTGCACATGATCATCATGACCACGATCACGGCCATGACGGCTGCTGTGGCGGTCACGGCCATGACCACGATCACGACCACGGTAAAGGTGGTTGCGGCGGCAACGGCGGCTGCGGCTGTCACTAATTGTCGTATCATGCTAAAGCGGGGTAACCCGCTTTTTTTACGTCTTAATAATGCGGCGGTGGCGTTTCTTCCGTTGGCGATGCCATTTGTGACGGCTGGCTGGCCTTTATTTTTTCCGCCATCAGGCGTAAATGTTCACGGAGTTTCGCCATCTCCATCTCGTGAGCGGTGACGGTCTGGTTAAGATCCTCAATCGTGATCTCCTGAAATGCCAGTCGGCTTTCCAGTTCTGCCAGACGCGCTTCCATTGTTTTATCCTGCATAATTCACCTCTTCTCTGCGACTTTTAGTAGCTGGCGGGCGGATTCTACTTAACTTTAGTCCTCTGCGCAGCATTGACGTCATTAACGGGAAACTAATTTAAACAAAAATAGTCTGAAAAGATCGGTAATTAAGGAGAGTCCGTCTGTAGATTTGTTCTGCAACGTTTTATAGTACGCTTCTTATTTGAAAGTTAACCTGGGGTGAGATGCCCCGGCCCTGGAGATATGGATGAAATCACTGTTTAAAGTTACCCTGCTGGCAGCGACAATGGCTGTCGCGCTGAACGCACCGCTGACCTTTGCCGCAGAAACTGCGACCGCTGCTGCACCTGCAACCACTGCCGCTGCGCCAGCAACTGCACCAGCCGCTGACAGCAAGGCAAACTTCAAAAATGACGACCAGAAGTCTGCTTACGCGCTGGGTGCATCGCTGGGCCGTTACATGGAAAACTCTCTGAAAGAGCAGGAAAAGCTGGGCATCAAGCTGGATAAAGATCAGCTGATTGCTGGTGTGCAGGATGCGTTTGCTGACAAGAGCAAACTGTCCGATCAGGAAATTGAACAGACTCTGCAAACGTTTGAGACCCGCGTGAAAGCCTCCGCTCAGGCGAAGATGGAAAAAGACGCAGCTGAAAACGACGCAAAAGGTAAAACCTTCCGCGACGCTTTTGCTAAAGAAAAAGGCGTGAAAAAATCCGCTACCGGCCTGCTGTACAGAGTAGAAAAAGCCGGCTCAGGCGATGCGCCGAAAGATAGCGATACGGTTGTTGTGAACTACAAAGGTACGCTGATCGACGGTAAAGAGTTTGATAACTCTTACACCCGTGGTGAGCCGCTGTCTTTCCGTCTTGATGGCGTGATCCCAGGCTGGACTGAAGGTCTGAAAAACATCAAGAAAGGCGGCAAAATCAAACTGGTTATCCCACCGACGCTGGCTTACGGTAAAAACGGCGTTCCGGGTATCCCGGCTAACTCTACGCTGGTCTTTGACGTAGAGCTGCTGGATATCAAACCGGCGACCGCTGCTAACGCTGACGCGGCGCAGGCCCCGGCAGATGCCAAAGCCGCAGACGCGGCTAAAAAGTAAAAAATGCTAACCGCCGCCGCTTCAGGCGGCGGTTTTTTATTGCAGGACGTTATAATTAATTCTGGTAAGCGGAACCTTCGCTGTATTAGTTTATACTCGTCATCCTTCAGGCTGCTCCTGCATTGGCTACGCTCGTTCATCTAACGACTAACGCATGTAAGCGCCCGGCGCTCACTTCCTTGCCGCATCCTGAAAGATTTTGCGAAGAGTTATCCGTGTTAATCGAGCCTGCCCTGAAAACATAACGACAGGTTCCTGAAAAGGAGTGCTTTCTTTAATGTCCAGGTCGCTTTTAACCAACGAAACCAGCGAGCTTGATTTACTGGATCAACGTCCATTCGATCAGACCGATTTCGACATCCTGAAATCCTACGAAGCGGTAGTGGACGGGTTAGCGATGCTTATTGGTGCCCACTGTGAAATTGTGCTGCACTCATTGCAGGACCTGAAGTGTTCGGCAATTCGTATTGCCAACGGCGAGCATACCGGGCGGCAGGTAGGTTCTCCTATTACCGATCTGGCGCTACGCATGCTGCACGATATGACCGGTGCAGATAGCAGCGTATCAAAATGCTATTTTACCCGGGCCAAAAGTGGCGTATTGATGAAGTCGCTGACCATTGCTATTCGCAATCGCGATCAACGCGTTATTGGTCTTCTGTGCATCAATATGAACCTCGATGTTCCGTTCTCACAGATCATGAATACCTTTATTCCACCGGAAACACCCGACGTAGGCTCATCCGTTAACTTTGCCTCTTCGGTAGATGATCTGGTCGCTCAGACCCTTGAATTCACTATCGAAGAAGTGAATGCCGATCGCAACGTGTCCAACAACGCCAAAAACCGTCAGATCGTGCTGAACCTTTATGAGAAAGGTATCTTTGATATTAAAGATGCCATTAATCAGGTCGCCGACCGCCTTAATATTTCTAAGCACACGGTTTATCTCTACATCCGCCAGTTTAAAAGCGGCGATTTTCTGGGGCAGGATAAGTAATGCGCTTTGCCCTTCTGGTCACGGGACCGGCCTACGGCACCCAGCAGGCGTCAGGCGCATGGCAATTTGCCCAGGCGCTACTGGCAGAAGGTCATGAACTGAAAAGCGTTTTTTTCTATCGCGAGGGCGTTTATAACGCCAATCAGCTTACTGCCCCGGCCAGTGATGAATTCGATCTGGTGCGCGCGTGGCAGCGTTTATCTCAGGAGCGGGGCGTTGCGCTGCATATTTGCGTGGCGGCGGCCCTGCGTCGAGGAGTCACCGATGACGCCAGCGCCGAACACGTAGCAGGATCCTGCGCGAATCTGGCGGACGGTTTTTCGCTTACCGGCCTGGGTGCGCTGGCTGAGGCGGCGCTCACCTGCGACAGAGTGGTGCAATTCTGATGAACCGTATCGCTTTTGTTTTCACCTCTGCGCCGCACGGTTCTTCCGCCGGGCGAGAGGGGCTTGACGCACTGCTGGCAACCTCGGCATTAAAGGACGATATCGGCGTATTTTTTGTCGGTGACGGCGTACTGCAACTGCTGGCAGGTCAGCAGCCTGCGGCCATTCTGGCCCGGGATTATATCGCCACGTTTAAAGTGCTTCCGCTTTACGACATCGAAAATTGCTGGCTTTGTGCAGCATCGCTTCGCGAGCGCGGATTTAACGCGCAAACCTCTATGGTACTGGACGTTGAGGCGCTGGAGCCGGACGCGCTACGTGAAAAATTGAATAACTATGACGTCATCATGACGTTTTGAGGCTGACATGCTGCATACCCTGCGCCATTCTCCCTGGCATTGCGATATGACGACTTTATTGCGAATGCTGCGCGACGGTGACGATCTTTTATTGATCTCCGATGGCGTGCAGGCAGGCATTGAAGGTAATCGTTATCTTGAAATGCTGAAGACGGCCCCCATATCTCTCTATGTACTTGAAGAAGACATGAATGCCCGGGGATTTGCTGCTCAAATTTCGAACAGCGTCCTCAGGGTTGACTATACTGGTTTCGTCAGGCTTACGCTAAAACATGCCGGCCAATTGGCCTGGTAATGACAAGACCGTTGTATATTTCTTGACACCCTTTCGGCATAGCCCTAAAATTTCGCGTCCTCATATTGCATGAGGCGATTTATTACGTGTTTACGAAGCAAAAGCTAAAACCAGGAGCTATTTAATGGCAACAGTTAACCAGCTGGTACGCAAACCACGCGCACGCAAAGTTGCAAAAAGCAACGTGCCTGCGCTGGAAGCATGCCCGCAGAAACGTGGCGTATGTACTCGTGTATATACTACCACTCCAAAAAAACCGAACTCCGCACTGCGTAAAGTTTGCCGTGTTCGTTTAACCAACGGTTTTGAAGTGACTTCCTACATTGGTGGTGAAGGTCACAACCTGCAGGAGCACTCCGTGATCCTGATCCGTGGCGGTCGTGTAAAAGACCTCCCGGGTGTTCGTTACCACACCGTTCGTGGTGCGCTTGACTGCTCCGGCGTTAAAGACCGTAAGCAATCACGCTCCAAGTATGGCGTGAAACGTCCTAAGGCTTAATGGTTCTCCGTTAAGTAAGGCCAAACGTTTTATATTAATGTCAAACTTAACTCTTTGAGTTTTGGACAATCCTGAATTAACAACGGAGTATTTCCATGCCACGTCGTCGCGTCATTGGTCAGCGTAAAATCCTGCCGGATCCTAAGTTCGGATCAGAACTGCTGGCTAAATTTGTTAACATCCTGATGGTAGATGGTAAAAAATCTACTGCAGAATCTATCGTATACAGCGCGCTGGAGACCCTGGCTCAGCGTGCTGGTAAAGATGCACTGGAATCTTTCGAAATCGCGCTCGAAAACGTGCGTCCGACTGTCGAAGTTAAGTCTCGCCGCGTTGGTGGTTCGACTTATCAGGTTCCAGTAGAAGTCCGTCCGGTTCGTCGTAATGCTCTGGCAATGCGTTGGATCGTAGAAGCTGCTCGTAAACGCGGTGATAAATCCATGGCTCTTCGCCTGGCGAACGAACTTTCTGATGCTGCTGACAACAAAGGTACAGCAGTTAAGAAACGTGAAGACGTTCACCGTATGGCAGAAGCCAACAAGGCGTTCGCACACTACCGTTGGTAATCCCTTCGGAGTATTAGTTTCCAGGCGGGCGCTTCAGCGAAGCAGCCCGCTTTGGGCTACTTAATTGAACGTCTAAAAAGATAAACGAGGAATCAAATGGCTCGTACAACACCCATCGCACGCTACCGTAACATTGGTATCAGTGCGCACATCGACGCCGGTAAGACCACAACTACCGAACGTATCCTGTTCTACACCGGTGTAAACCATAAAATCGGTGAAGTGCATGACGGCGCGGCAACCATGGACTGGATGGAGCAGGAGCAGGAACGTGGTATTACTATCACTTCCGCAGCGACCACTGCATTCTGGTCTGGTATGGCTAAGCAATATGAGCCGCACCGCGTAAACATCATCGACACCCCGGGGCACGTTGACTTCACCATCGAAGTAGAACGCTCTATGCGTGTACTTGACGGTGCGGTAATGGTTTACTGCGCAGTTGGTGGTGTTCAGCCGCAGTCTGAGACCGTATGGCGTCAGGCAAACAAATATAAAGTTCCACGCATCGCGTTCGTTAACAAAATGGACCGTATGGGTGCTAACTTCCTGAAAGTTGTTGGTCAGATCAAATCCCGTCTGGGCGCGAACCCGGTTCCGCTGCAGTTGGCAATTGGTGCTGAAGAAGGTTTCACCGGTGTTATCGACCTGGTGAAAATGAAAGCCATCAACTGGAACGATGCAGATCAGGGCGTTACCTTCGAATACGAAGATATCCCGGCTGACATGCAGGACCTGGCTGAAGAATGGCACCAGAACCTGATCGAGTCCGCAGCTGAAGCTTCTGAAGAGCTGATGGAAAAATATCTCGGCGGTGAAGAACTGACTGAAGAAGAGATCAAAACTGCTCTTCGTCAGCGCGTTCTGAACAACGAAATCATCCTGGTAACCTGTGGTTCTGCGTTTAAGAACAAAGGCGTTCAGGCGATGCTGGATGCGGTAATTGATTACCTGCCGGCGCCGACTGATGTTCCTGCGATCAACGGTATGCTGGACGACGGTAAAGATACCCCGTCTGAGCGTCACGCAAGTGATGATGAGCCGTTTGCTGCACTGGCATTCAAAATCGCTACCGACCCGTTTGTAGGTAACCTGACGTTCTTCCGCGTGTACTCTGGCGTGGTTAACTCTGGTGATACCGTATACAACCCGGTTAAATCTGCTCGTGAGCGTTTTGGTCGTATCGTTCAGATGCACGCTAACAAGCGTGAAGAGATCAAAGAAGTTCGCGCGGGCGACATTGCTGCGGCAATCGGCCTGAAAGACGTGACTACAGGTGACACCATCTGTGATCCGGACAACGTGATCATTCTTGAGCGTATGGAATTCCCGGAGCCGGTAATCTCCATCGCGGTAGAACCGAAAACCAAAGCTGACCAGGAAAAAATGGGTCTGGCTCTGGGCCGTCTGGCTAAAGAAGACCCGTCATTCCGCGTATGGACCGACGAAGAATCTAACCAGACCATTATCGCTGGTATGGGTGAGCTGCACCTCGACATCATCGTTGACCGCATGAAGCGTGAATTCAACGTTGAAGCGAACGTCGGTAAACCTCAGGTTGCTTACCGCGAAGCGATTCGTGCGAAAGTTACCGATATCGAAGGTAAACACGCGAAGCAGTCAGGTGGTCGCGGTCAGTATGGTCATGTTATCATCGACATGTACCCACTGGAGCCGGGTTCAAACCCGAAAGGCTACGAGTTCGTCAACGACATCAAAGGTGGTGTAATTCCTGGCGAATACATCCCTGCCGTTGATAAAGGCATCCAGGAACAGCTGAAATCTGGCCCGCTGGCTGGCTATCCGGTTGTTGATCTGGGCGTGCGTCTGCACTTCGGTTCTTACCATGACGTTGACTCCTCTGAGCTGGCGTTTAAACTGGCCGCTTCTATCGCCTTTAAAGATGGCTTTAAGAAAGCGAAACCAGTTCTGCTTGAGCCGATCATGAAGGTTGAAGTAGAAACGCCGGAAGAGAACACTGGTGACGTCATCGGTGACCTTAGCCGTCGTCGTGGTCAGTTGAAAGGTCAGGAATCTAACGCTACTGGTGTTCAGATCCATGCTGAAGTTCCGCTGTCTGAAATGTTTGGATATGCAACTCAGCTGCGTTCACTGACCAAAGGTCGTGCATCTTACTCCATGGAATTCCTGAAGTATGATGATGCGCCGAACAACGTTGCTCAGGCCGTAATCGAAGCCCGCGGTAAATAAGCCGCAGGGTTAAAACCAATGTCCCGTGCCCCCTCAAAGAGGGGGCGCTATAGTAAGGAATATAGCCGTGTCTAAAGAAAAATTTGAACGTACAAAACCGCACGTCAACGTTGGCACCATCGGCCACGTCGACCACGGTAAAACTACCCTGACCGCTGCAATCACTACCGTACTGGCTAAGACCTACGGCGGTGCTGCTCGCGCATTCGATCAGATCGATAACGCGCCGGAAGAAAAAGCTCGTGGTATCACCATCAACACCTCTCACGTTGAAT